>PWER01000207.1 GCA_003553565.1 Nitriliruptoria bacterium
CCTCGATGCGCACGCTGGCCTCACCCTCGGGCAGGCGCAGGAACACCGCATGCCCGGTGGCGTCGGCACGCTCGGTGTGCGACGCGTCCGCGGCGTCGTCCACGGTGACCGCGTCGCCGTCGTCGGCGGCGACCATGATCACCCCGTGGTCGTCGGTGACGGTGGGCAGGCTCGGCGCGGGGGCCGGCTCGGCCCAAGGCCCCTCGTCGGCCACCAGCCGCTCGCGCAGCTCGGCGCCCTCGCTCTGATGGCTGTAGAGCACCGCGCCGTCACCGCGGTCGGCGGCCCGCTCGATCTGGCTGATCGTGTCGGCCGGGTCGTTGAGGTAGGCCCCGATGCCCGGTGCGAGCAGGCCGTCGTGGTCGAGCCCGGCCTGCCAGTCCGTCCACCCGTCGAAGGAGCCCGCACGGTCCGCGTCGTCGAAGTAGTTCATGGGCGTCGCCACGTCGATGGTCCCCTCGGCCAGCCAGCGCGGCCAGTCCTGGTAGACCCAGCGATAGGTGGGCGTGGCGGCGAGCCCGCCCGCCTCGTCGGGCCCCTCGCCCCAGGTGATCCCTGCCTGGGAGACCGCCACCTGCGGGTCGGCGTCGGCGACCTCGGCGCGGATGCGCCGGGCCAGGTCGCGGGTCTGATCGCGGCGCCAGTCGCCCCATGCCTCGTCGTCGGCTGCGGGGTCATCGCTGCCACCGGTCTGGTCAGCGAACCGCTCCAGCGAGGTGGGGTGGTAGCCCGTCACACCGCTGTCCTCGTCGTCGGAGTCTGCGACGGTGCCGTGCAGATAGCGCAGGTAGTCCAGGTGCACCGCAGCGAGGTCGTAGTCGGCAGCGAGCTCGGCGAGGGCCCCGGCGACGTGGTCGTGGACCTCGGGCACCCCGGGGTCGAGGTAGTCGACGTCGTCACCCTGGTTGGTCCGGCTGGTCCAGGGATCGTCGCTGTCGGGCCCGTGGGTGCGCCACACGTGATCGTCGGGCAGCTCGAGATCGTCGTAGTCCTCGTGGTAGGCCGGCATCACGCTCATCCAGGCGTGCACCTGCAGGTCGCGGTCGCCGGCGGCGTCGAGCACCTCGGCGAGCACATCGAGGCCCTGCTCGAGCTCGGGCTCGGGCATGCGCGGCAGCAGCGTAGAGCTGTGCAGCGCGTCCTGGCGGCGTGCGACCTGCACGATCACGGTGTTGGCCCCGGAGGCGGTGGCCTGCGACAACATCTCGTGGATGCCCTGCCGCGTGTGGAGGGTGTCGTCGAAGGCGTGCACCCACCAGCCGCGCAGCTCGGCGTCGGGCCCGCCAGCGGCGGCCTCGTCGATCAGCTCCTCCAGGCGGGTGACCAGCGCGTCGCCGAGGACGGCCGTGCCGCCCATGAGGCGCAGCGCCGGCGCGTCGTCGCCGTCCTCCTCCAGCGGGCCGGCGGCCGCGGCGTCATCCAGCCCACCGGTGCGCAGCCAGCGCTCCACCTGGCCCAGCGGCGCGTCGACGTCGCTATAGAGCACCGGCCCTCCGCCGGGCAGCGCGGCCGCCCAGCCGGCGGTGGCGGCATCGACGAGGTGCTCGTCGTCGCCGGAGGCCAGGTGGATCGTGCCCTCGCCGGGCAGCGCCCGCGCGACCGAGGCGGCGGTCTCGCCGCGGTCGGCTCCGCTGAGCCGGCGCACCGACCCGGGGACCAGCTCGCGCAGCTCCTCGGCCACCTCCGCGCTGACCACGCCGTGACCACCGACGATGATCACGTCCTCGATGTCTGCCAGCGCCTCCTCCGTCGCCTCGGGCACCTCCTCGGTGGTGACCTGCAGCAGCGGGGCGTCGCGGCGCGCCGCGGGAGCCGCGGCGACGAGCGCGTCAGCGGGGCTCCGACCGTCGACCACCAGCGCGGTGTCGTCGGTGGCGGCCTCCTCGGCGATCGCAGCGGCAGTGGCCTCGCGGGTGTCGCCGTACAGGCGCTCGACGGTGTCGGCGTGCTCGGCGACGGCGTCGCGCACGCCCTCGTCCACCGCCTGCTCGCCGCCCAGGATCGTCACGCGCTCGGGTGCCAGGCGCGCGAGCTCGTCGTCGGTCGCCTCGGGCAGCTCGTCCGGCAGCGTCAGCAAGATCGGCCCGCCGACGTGGTCGGCGTCGGCGAGCACCGCACCCGCCAATGCGTCGGCGAGACCTCCCGCGGCGTCGCCACGGGCCAGGACCACGTGGTCGACGTCGTCGGCGTTGTCGTAGACCGTCCGCGAGGCGCACGCGGCGGTGGCCCACCGCTCGGCGCCGGCCACCCGGTCGATCGCGGCGGTGTCAGAGGCCACCGTCCGGCACGGCTCCTCGGCCTGGGCCGGGGTGCGCTCCCCCACCGTGGCGGCGCCCGCGACGAGCGCGACCGCGCCGACCACCACCCCGAGCAGGGCGGTCACGCCGCGGCGTCGACGGGCTGCGGCCTTGCTGGTTGCGTGTGCCATGGGTCCTCCCGGGCGAGGCTGGCGCGCTGGCGCGGCGCGCGGGCGCCACGGGTTGCGCGTCCTCGGCGTCGGCGGTGCAGACTGCGCGGTGCGCGGTGTGAGCCTCGAGCGAGGGAGAGTCTGCCATGTCGGAGACCGCCGAGCCCAGGGTCCTGGTGACCGGTGCGACCGACGGCCTCGGGCGCGAGGTCGCCCGGCGCCTGGCCCAGGACGGTGCGCAGGTGCTGGTCCACGGCCGCGACCCCGAGCGGGTCGCCGACACCGTCGCGCTGCTGGCAGCCGAGACCGGCACCGACCCGGGCGGTCACGTCGCCGATTTCGCCCGGCTCGCCGATGTGCGCCTGCTCGCCGAGGAGGTCGCCGAGGACCACGGCCATCTCGACGTGCTGGTCAACAACGCCGGCATCGGGCCCGGGCCGCCGGGCGGGGCGCGCGAGGTCAGCGAGGACGGCCACGAGCTGCGCTTCCAGGTGAACTACCTGGCGTCGTTCCTGCTGACCCGTCTGCTGCTGCCGCGGCTGCGAGCGGGTGCGCCGGCGCGGGTGGTGCACGTCGCCTCGGGCGCCCAGCAGGCGATCGACTTCGACGACGTGATGCTCACCCGCGACTACGACGGCTGGCGCGCCTACGCCCAGAGCAAGCTGGCGATGGTCGCTGATGCGCTGACCCTGGCCGAGGCGCTCGATCCGCGCGAGGTCACCGTCAACGCGCTCCATCCGGCGTCGCTGATGGACACCAAGATGGTGCGCGAGGCACACGGTGGCGGACAGACCACGATCGACGAGGGCGTGGAGGCGGTGGTGCGCCTGGTGACCAGCCCCGCGCTCGCCACCGTCACCGGGCGCTACGTCAACGGGCTGGCCGAGGGCGCGCCCGCCGCCCAGGCGCAGGACGCGACGGCACGCCAGCGGCTGCAGGCGCTGGCCCAGCAGCTGACCGGGCTCGACGAGGCGATCCCCGGCGCGGCGACCCCCGGCAAGGCGACCCCCGGCAAGGCGACCCCCGGCAAGGCGACCCCCGGGGAGGCCCTCCCCGAGGGGTGACCCGATCGGGCGCTCACACCGTGGGCGCCTCCGGGTGATCGCCGGGCGCGCGACCAGCGCGACCAGGGAGCAGCTCGGCTCGGATGGCCGCTCCCCAGGCGCGCACCGCGTCCCAGTCACGGAAGTCGCCCTCGGCCGCGCGCGTCATCCCGACGACGGCACGCTCGCCGCCGCGGAGGCGGCGACGCTCCAAGCGGCCAGCGAAGAGCTGGTGGCCCAGCGCTGCGGTCTCGGCGATGAGCTCGGGCACGTCGGCGGGCTCGCCGACCGCCGGTTTGGGCGGGTCGCCCACCGGGCCGCTGGAGAACAGCCACACGGGCCGCTCGCGCAGCTCCTCGGCGCAGCGTGCCGCGAGGTCGCGCGCCGCGGGCAGCCATCGCCCCATGTAGACGCCGCTGCCCAGCACCACCGCGTCGTAGCCGGCCACCGAGGTCACCGACGCGGGCTCGGCGATCTCGACCCGCAGGCCCTCGGTGGCCAGCTCGCCGGCCAGCACCTCGGCGATCTCCTGGGTGGCGCCGTGCCGGGAGGCCACGGTGAGCAGCACGCGCATGAGGCAGGGATCCGATCGTGGTGGTCGCGGGCGAGGCGGGCAGACGGGGTCGTTGCGGGCGAGGCTGGCAGGCGGGCCGTGGCGGGCAGGCGGGCCGTGGCGGGCGGGCGGGCCGTGGCGGGCAGCGTCATCATCGCCCACCGCGAGCCCGCTGGCGAGCCGCAAGGTCCCGCTGCCGGCGGGACGCGACCCGGCCGGGCGCTGTGGTGCGGGCGCGGCGGCGCGGTCGGCGCCCGCACCGGGCTTGCGCGCGGCGGCGACGGGTCGACCGGACCGTCATGGACCCACGCCTCGCCGCCTACGGGGCGGTCATGCTGGTGGGCGCGCTCGCCTACCTGCTCGTGCCCGTCGCGCTGCTCGGCGACCTGGCGTGGCTCACGGTCCTCGTGGCGACGCTCGCGGCGGTCCACCTCGGCCAGCGCGCGCACCGCCCCAGCACTCCCCGCCCCTGGTGGCTGCTCCAGCTCGGCCTGGCCTGCATGGCGCTCGCCTTCGCCCTGGAGCTGTCGGCCTGGGGCGAGGGCACGCTGGTGGCCCGCCGCTGGGCCTCGGACCTGCTGGCGTTGAGCACGTTCCTGTGGATGGGTCTGGCTGCGCTGGCCTTCGCCCACGCCCAGACGGGCGGGCACGAGCGGGCCCCGGCGCTGGACAGCCTGCTGCTCATGGTGACCAGCACCGGCCTGCTGTGGGACGTGGCCTGGCAGCAGCACGGTGGCGTCGCGATCGACACGTCGTCGCTGATCGCCGCGATGGGCATGTCCCTGGGAGCGAGCTGGGCGGCGGGCATGACCGTGCGGATGCTGCTGGCCGGGGGGCATCGCAGCCTCAGCGGCCGGGCGCTGGGCGCGGCGGCGGCCCTGGTCCTGGCAGGCGTCACCGTGCACGTCGTCGGCGGCATCACCGGGCGCATGCTCACCGGCGGGCCGATGGATCTAGTGTGGGCCCTGGCGCTGGCTGCCATGGGGATCACCGCGCTGCACCCCTCGATGCGCACGCTGACCGCCCCGTTCGCACAGGCCGAGGTCGGCCGCACCCGCAGCAGCATCGGCCTGCTGTCAGCGGCGCTGCTGCTCCCGCCGACGGCGATCCTGATGCGCCAGGCGCTCGGTGACGAGCCGGTCCTGCCGGCCACCGTGGCAACGGTGTGCGTCGCCGCGCTGGTGGTGGTGCGGTTCGGCGGACTGGTGATCGACCGCGAGCGGGCCCGACAGGCGGTGCTGGCCCAGTCGCTGATCGACCCGCTGACGGGGCTGGGCAACCGCGCCGCGGTCATGGGGCACCTGGAGCAGCTCGCGCGCGAGGGGTCCGCTGGGCCCGCCGGTTCGTCCTACGCGGTGGTGTTCCTCGACCTCGACGACTTCAAGGCCGTCAACGACACGTGGGGCCACGCGGCAGGCGACCACGCGCTGATCAGCGTCGCGCAGCGGCTGCGAGCCGCAGCACGAGCGAGCGACCGGCTCGGGCGCATCGCCGGCGATGAGTTCGTCCTGGTCGCTGCTGGCGTCGACGCGAGCAGCGGACCGGGCCTGCGGGACCGGCTCGCTGCCGCCTTCAGCGAGCCCATCCAGCTCGGCCCGGCGGCGCTTGCGCTCCAAGCCAGCATCGGGATCGCCTACGGTAGGGTGGGGATCGACACGGCAAGCGCGGTGCTGGGGCGCGCCGACGACGCGATGTACGAGGTCAAGCGCGACCGCCCGCAGGCTCCCAGCGCTTGACCAGCGCCGTCTCCGTGCCCGGCGACTACTGGGCACGCGGGAGGGAGGCGGAGCGGTCCCCTAGGCTTGCGCGTGACGCACGATGCGTGCCCCGCGCGCCGCCACGCCCGAAACTGGATGACCCCGGATGCCCAGCGACACCTCCCCCAGCCGCTCCGCGCTCGCCGAGCGGCTGCTGTTCCTGCGCGCGTTCCTCGCCCACCCCCGACAGATGGGCGCGATGCTGCCGACCTCGCGCGCCGCCGTCGAGGCCATGCTCGACCTCGCAGCGGTCGAGGAGGCAGACCTCGTCCTGGAGCTCGGCGCGGGGACGGGCTCGCACACCCGCGCGATCCTGGAGCGCATGGGGCCCCAGGGGCATCTCGTCGCCGTCGAGATCGACCCGGCGCTGGCCGACACGGTCCGCGCCACGCTCGAGGACCCGCGCCTGGAGGTGGTCACGGGCTCGGCCGAGGACCTCCACGAGATCCTCGCGGGGCGCGCGCCCGACGTGGTCGTCTCGGCGCTGCCGTTCACCTCGCTGCCCGCCGAGGTGAGCCGCCAGATCCTGGATCGGGCCACGCAGGCGCTCGCCGCTGGCGGCGTGCTGCTGGTCCTGCAGTACTCGCCGTTGATCGGCAAGGCGCTGCGAGGCCGCTTCGCGCGCGTGCACCGCACGGTGTGCCTGCGCAACCTCCCACCCGCGTGGCTGTTCGCCTGTCGCGATCCCCAGCCGGCCCGGGGCCGCGACGGCCCGGCCTCGCCCGGTCCCGACGCACCCGCATGAGCGCGCGCACCTGGCCGATCGCGCGTCGCTACGCCGCCCCGCCGGCGACGGTGGGGGCGCTGCTGGTGCTGGCCGGGCGCGCCCTCGCACAGCCCCGCAGCGCGCGGCGCGCGGCCACACGGCTTGGCTGGGGGCTGCTGGCCGTGGGCGCAGGCGTCGCCGCCTTCTTCCGCGACCCCGACCGTCGCGTGGGCGAGGACCCCACGCTGGCCTACGCCGCCTCCGACGGGATGGTCACCGCGGTCGCCGAGGAGGCCGACGAGCCGTGGCTGCCCGGCGGGCGCGGCCGGCGGGTCACGGTGTTCCTGTCGCTGCTCGACGTGCACGTCACCCGCAGCCCCGTCCCGGGTCGGGTGCGGCGCGTCACCGAGCACGACGGCGGCTTCGCGCCGGCGCTGCTGCAGCGCGCACAGGGCAACCACCGGCTGCGCCTGCTCCTGGACGGTCCGAGCGGCCCGGTGGTGGTCACCCAGGTGGCGGGCGCGATCGCGCGGACCATCAGCAGCTGGGTCGCACCTGGCGAGCAGCTGCGCGCCGGGCAGCGGCTCGGGCTCATCCACTTCGGCTCGCGCACCGACGTGACCGTCCCGGTCGAGGCCGAGGTGCTGGTCGCCCGCGGCCAGCGCGTGCACGCCGGGGTGACGCCGCTGGCGCGGCTCGAGGCAGGTGAGGCCGGTGCGTGAGCACCTCAACCTCGCCAACGCCGTGACCAGCGTCAGCCTGGTGGCGGGCTTCAGCGCCCTGCTGCTAGCCATCGACGGGCAGCCCGCGCCAGCCGCCGCGCTCGTGGTGGTCTCGGCAGTGCTCGACGGGCTCGACGGGATGCTGGCACGGCGACGTGGGGGCGACCACACCTTCGGCGCCCAGCTCGACTCGCTGACCGACCTGCTGGCGTTCTGCGTGGTCCCGGCGGTGGCACTGCACGTCACCGCGCCCGCCGATGCCGGCGTGGCAGGCGCGGTCCTGGGTGGCGCCTTCGTGTTGGCCGGTGCCTGGCGGCTGGCGCGGTTCGCGCTGGACCAGAAGCGCGGCCACTTCCGGGGACTGCCCACGCCGCTGGGCGGCATCGCGGTGATGGGGCTGGTGCTGTGGACGCCGGCGCTCGCAGCGCTGCTGGGCACCGCGATCCTGGCGGTGCTGATGGCCAGCAGCGTCCCGTTCCCGACGGTGCCCACCGCCGCGGCAGTGGTGCGCCACGGGCGCCACGGGCGCACCCGTCCCGACAGGCCCAGCAGGCGCCGACGGCGCGGCAGGCGCAACCGGCACGACCGGCACGACAGCCGCGATCGGCCCGGCGGACGTGGCGGGCACGCCAGACGCGGCCGGTACGCCCGACGCAGCAGGCGTGGTGGCCGCACGGCGGACCGCTAGCGCCGGCCTCGAGCCACCCGCTGTCCCACCCCTCTGGCACGCTGCCGACCATGAGCGAGCTGCCACGCATCACCCCCACCACACTGCGCGCCAGCCAGCAGTGCGCGCTGCGGTTCCATCGCTTGGTCAACGGCGCCGGCCGGGTGCGCGGCGACCCCCGCCGCCGGTTCGCCCTGCCAGGGGCGATCACCCAGGCCTGTCGCGACGCGCACCAGCACGCCCAGGCGCAGGGCTGCTCGGTGGCTGGCGCCGCTGACCACGCCCACCCGCCGGAGGACCTCACCCCCGAGGAGCGGCACGCCTTCGCGCATGCCGTGGCCACCTACGCTGCGGTCGCCGACGCACGCGAGGGCACCTACCACGCCGAGGACCACGAGCGGTTCCCGAACCAGGAGAGCAGCACCGGACGCTTCGAGATCATGGCTCCGGTCGATCTGGTGCTGCGCCACAGAGAGGACCGGCGCGAGGTGCGCGAGCTGGCGCTGCGCGAGGCACCCGAGCCGCTCGCCGACAGCTCGCGCGTGGTGCTCGCCGCGCTGGCGCTTCGCGCCCCGCTGACCTACGCGCACTGCGACCTGCGCACCGGCACGGTGGTCGATGCGACCCTCGAGGAGCCAGACCGGCGCACGCTGGGCGCGGACCTCCAGCGCCGCGTGATGGGCGCGTTGGGCGTGGCCCAGGAGCCCAGCCCCACCCCGGGGCGCTGGTGCAGCGGCTGCGAGGTGCTGCGCACCTGTCCGGCGGTGGTGCACACCACCGCCGAGGAGCTCCGCGCCGGGGGCAGCACATGACCGCCCACCCCAGCGACGACGAGCCGCGCCCGGCCATGACGCCGCGCAGCCACCCGGACCTGGCGGTCTGGGCGGGCCACCTGGACGAGCACCGCCGCTGCCCGCGCCAGTTCAGCAACCGCATCGCGCTGGGCATCCCCTCCCCCGAGCCCGTGCCCGAGGCGCCCGCCGCCTCGCTGGGCAAGCTGACCCACCGCGAGCTCGAGCAGCGCCACGAGCGCTGGGACGCCCACGACGGGGTGGCGCTGCTGTCCGAGCCGCCAGCGCATCACGCGCAGGCGGTCGAGGCCCATGTGCGTGCCCACCTAGCGCTGTGCCCCGCCGAGGACGACGCGCGCTATCACGGCGGCGAGCGGGTGCTGGCCACCCGCCTGCACGACCTCCAGGTGGTCGTGCTGGCGATCGTCGACGCCGTCTGGGAGCACCCCGACGGCGTGATCGAGCTGCGGGACTACAAGACGGGTGCCGGCGCGCCCACCCCCGACCAGGACGCCGCCGCGCTGGTCCACGCGCTGCTGGGCCGCACCCACTGGCCCGACCGCCAGCTCCGGGTGACCTACGAGCGCCTCGCCGACGAGCCCACCACCGCCGAGCTCGCCGTGACCGGCGACACCATCGACGCCGCCCTGTCGGCGCTGACCGCGCACGTGGCCGCGCTGCGCGAGGGTCGCTGGGAGGCCCGACCCGGCACGCACTGCCAGTGGTGCGACTACCGGCGCTCGTGCCCATCGTCGCTGGCGCCTGGGGAGCACCCGTCCTGACCCCCCGGTCCATGGCCTACCCTGCGGCCATGACCTCGTGGCCGAGCCCGCCACCGCCCGGCCGCGCGGCCCACCGCGGAGGCCGCGCGTGATGGCCGACCGTGACGACACCGACCCGCGGCCGCACGGCGCCGCGACCGCACGCGAGACGGCTCACCCCTCCTCGGCTGTGCCCGCGCCCCCCGAGGCCCCCGACGGCGGGCCCCCCGCGGGCGCCGGAGCAGCGTCGACCCAGCGCGCGCGTCACCCCGATCCCGACCACGGGCTCACCACCGCCGAGGTCGCCGAGCGCCAGGCCCAGGGCCTGGTCAACGTCACCTCCGAGGACAACCGCCGCTCGTTCCGCGACATCGTCGCCGACAACGTGCTCACGCGGTTCAACGCGATCCTCGGCACGCTGCTGGTGATCGTGCTGGCCACCGGCGAGCTGCGCGATGCGCTGTTCGGCATCGTGCTGGTCACCAACGCCCTGGTCGGCATCATCCAGGAGACCCGCGCCAAGCTCACCCTCGACCGCCTGTCGGTGGTCACCGCTCCGACGGTGCGGGCGATCCGCGACGGCGCGCCCGTCACCCTGACCAGCGAGCAGATCGTGCGCGACGACGTGCTCGAGGTCAGCGCCGGCGACCAGCTCCCCGTGGACGGTGCGGTGCTGACCGCAGCCAACCTCGAGGCCGACGAGTCGCTCGTCACCGGCGAGAGCGACCCGGTCGCCAAGCCCGCCGGCACCACGCTGCTGTCGGGCAGCTTCGTGGTCGCCGGCCACGGCCGGTTCACCGCCACCGCGATCGGTGACCACGCCTACGCCACGCGCCTGGCCACCGAGGCCAAGCGCTTCGCCAGCGTCCACAGCGAGCTGCGGGCCGGCACCGACACGATCCTGCGGATCGGCACCTGGATCATCGCCCCCGCCGCGGCGCTGCTGCTGATCAGCCAGCTGCAGGTCGCCGACACGCTCAGCGAGGGGCTGCGCTCGACGGTGGCGGGCGTGGCCTCCATCGTCCCCGAGGGGCTGGTGCTGCTGACCAGCGTGGCGTTCGCCGTCAGCGTGGTGAAGCTCGGCCGACGCCGCGCGCTGCTGCAGGAGCTGCCAGCGGTCGAGGTGCTGGCGCGCGTGGACACCGTGTGCCTGGACAAGACGGGCACGCTGACCACCGGCGAGCTCGCCCTCGGCGGCATCGAGTCGCCCGCCGGCGGACCGGCTGATGCGACCGCGCTGGCCGCGCTGGGGGCGCTGGCCGCCGCCGAGGAGCGTCCCAACGCCACGCTGCGCACCGTGGCCGCAGCCACCTCCGACCCCGGGTGGCAGCCCACCTCGACGATGCCCTTCTCCTCGGCGCGCAAGTGGAGCGGTGCCGCGTTCGCCGAGCACGGCGCCTGGCTGCTGGGCGCCCCCGAGGTGCTGCTGCCCACCGAGCATCCGCTGCACCGGCGCGTGCAGGAGCTTGCCGGCGGCGGCAGCCGCGTGCTGGCGCTGCTGCGCAGCGACGCGCCGCTCGGTGAGGAGCCGCCGGCCACCGCCGAGCCGATGGCGCTGATCCACCTGGAGGAGCAGCTGCGCCCCGAGGCCCCCGACACGATCCGCTACTTCCGCGACCAGGGCGTGACGCTGAAGGTCATCTCCGGCGACCACCCGGCCACCGTCGGGGCGATCGCCCGGCGGGTGGGCATCCCCGACGCGGGCCATGCGGTGAACGCTCGGGACCTGCCCGAGGAGGCCGAGGAGGTCGGCGACGAGGTCGAGGCAGCCGCGTTCGGGCGGGTCGGGCCGCGCCACAAGCGGGCGCTGGTCGGCGCGCTGCAGCGCCGCGGTCACACGGTGGCCATGACCGGCGACGGCGTCAACGACGTGCTGGCGCTCAAGGACGCCGACATCGGCGTGGCCATGGGCTCGGGCAGCGACGCGTCCCGCGGGGTGGCCCAGCTGGTGCTGCTGGACGACTCGTTCGCCTCCCTGCCGGAGGTCACCGCCGAGGGCCGCAAGGTGATCGCCAACATCGAGCGGGTCGCCAAGCTGTTCGTCACCAAGTCGGTGTATGCCGCGATCCTGGCCGTCGCGGTGGGGATCGCGTTCCTGCCGTTCCCGTTCTTCCCGCGCCACCTGACGCTGATCTCGAGCCTGACGATCGGCATCCCGGCGTTCTTCCTGGCCATCGCCCCCAACACCACCCGCAGCCGGCCAGGGTTCCTGCCGCGCGTGTCACGCTTTGGCATCCCCGCCGGCGTCGTCGCCGCGGCGGCGACGTTCGGCGCGTTCGCGGTCGCCGGGCAGCAGCCCGGGGTCGACATCGTGGCGCAGCGCACCAGCGCGGTGATCGTGCTGTTCCTGGTGGCGCTGTGGGTGCTGCTGCTGCTGGCCCGGCCGCTCACCGAGCCCAAGGCGGCGCTGCTGGGCGCCATGGCGGTCGCGTTCCTGCTGGCGCTGGGAGCGCCGGCGGGGCGCGAGTTCTTCGACCTCACGCTGCCGCCGCTGGTGGTGACCCTGGCGGTCATCGGCGTGGCCGCCATCGCGATCGCGGTGCTGGAGCTGGGCTGGCAGCTGATCAGCTGGGCGCAGCGGCGCTTCTTCCCC
>PWER01000174.1 GCA_003553565.1 Nitriliruptoria bacterium
ACCGGCGTTCACTTCGAGGTTTCCTGAGTTGGTCCCGAGGCCGGAGCCGGCTAAATCCGAAGTGATCACTTCTATTCCGGAGGATCCTGCCGCTGCTCCTCGGCCGGCTATGACGTCCGCAGCCAGTTTCCCACTCGATATCTGCGTTCCCTGTCCCACTCTTGCTGCCAGCTGTCCGCTCGCTATCTGCAGACCGTCTCCATCGACCACGTGGATCTTGTCCTGCGTATCCACCGTTCGTACTTCGAGGCCGTCGCCGGTGACCTCCGAAGGTGTCACCAAGACCTCGTCGTTACTCCCGATCTGAAGACCGTTACCTTCCTCTACCCTGAAGATGTAATTCCATTCCTCCGCAGTATCGTCGTAATACTCGTAGTAGTATGTTCCTTCTCCTTCGACTAGGTCCAGCTCATCTCCACCCAATGTTCCCAATGTTAGCTCGTCGTTCACTATCTTAATCGTCTCTCCATCCACGTACACGTTCGCCTTGTAGTTTTCGTCATAATAGAGGCCCAAACCGTCTCTGTGCAGGTGCTCAAGGTTCGGGACGCTCCTGACGTCCTTGAGCTGCTTGATCTCCGTAGCATCTGTGTCCAGGTGAGCTACTGCTATCGCGGCCACTATTTCCTCATTTTCTTCCATGAGAGCAGGATGAAAGGCTTCTTCGCTGTCAGGTTCACCTATCTTCACGTCTACAGTTACGGTGTTCTCGCTTTCCAGGTACTTCACATATACCAGATCGTACCTTTCTTCGTTACCCAGGTTATTCATCAGGCCGAGTTCCTGCTCCTGCACGCTGTAAACGCTCCCTCTGTACAGCACTCTACCGCTGTTAACTCTGACTCCTCGCTGATAGCCACCTTCTATCGTTGCTATCTCCGGCTTACACATGTTACCGGTCGGGACTACAGAGCCAGCTCCTACTGCACTCCACCATAGCGAGTTCCAGTCAGCTCCATGCACTGTTTCTCCTTCGTCTATTGATCTTCCTATCAGCGCTTCCATCTTCTTTCCTCCTTATCCTGAGCCCATCCACTCGGGCGTGAGAGCTAAAAACTTGATATCCATCGTTCCCTGCTCGTTTCCGTCCTGATCTCCAACGTTCTCCAACCTTATCGTGCTCCACCAGTCCTGGTTCGACGATCCCTGCTCGTAGATCACTTCGAGTTCGTTTTGATAGCTGTCCGCTCCGGACAGGATAGATGTGAATATCCAGATATCATGGCCGCTGTGTTTCGAATCGACCGAAGCGGTCGTGTAGTTAGTAGGATCGGAAGCATCCAAAGAAACCAAGCTATCGTAATCGACCTTCTGGAAGGCGTGTGAAAAGAAGTCCGTCTTACCTCTGACCACACCGTCTGAATCCGTAAAAGTGCTGATACTCGTTCCGAATATCTCTGACCTGTCGATAGTTACCGGATCGCCTACAGCTGCATCTACTCCAAAACCGTTGTCTATCTTGAGAGCGTCGTTTTCGTCGAGCGTTATACCGTCAGCTAAACCGGCGTGGAGGTCATTATCCGTATCAGAAGCACCCGAGAGATCTTCCTCTTCATCCTGTGTACTGTCTATACCTTCAGGCTCGAAGTAAGCTATCACGTAAGTGTCAGAATTCACCGTGATCGTCTCTGGATTGTTATAAGATGTGATATCGCCGCCCCATGCACTGAATTGATAGTCGGCGTCCGGATATGCTTCGATGGTCACTTCTGTCCCGGGAGCATATTCATGAAATCCTTTAGACGGTGAGGTCGTACCATTTCCGCCGTTGTCCATCTCCAGCGTCACCATCGGAGCTGCGTCTTGTAGACCATCTCCGGCTATCCCTGCAGGATCCACCTGTAAGTATCCACTCGCGATCTCCAGTGTCGTTTCGTCGACGGCAAGTTCGACAGCACCGCTCGTCTTTGTCAGGGAAGAACCGACGTCGACTTCGAGCTGTCCGCTGCTTATCACGAGACCGTCATAAGCTCCAATAAACAGCTGCCCGGAATCAGTTCCGAGGCCGCTGCCTGCAAGTTCTCCTACTATCTCGCTGTCGTTCAGCCGGACCTCTCCGTTCGTGTTGAACTCTATCCCGAATCCAGGTCTTATCTCAAGCTGTTCGTTCCAGATCCGCAGACCGTTCGTCTCGTCGGTCCGAAGGTCCGTCTCTATCTTCAGTCCTGTCCCGGGGGTGAGGTCTATGTCACCGCTCGATACTCCCAAGCCGAAACCGCTCACAAAATCGTTAGGATCCACGAAAATCTTTCCGTCCGCATCGAACTTGAGGCCCCCTCCAGATACAAGATCGGCCTCGAGCTGCCCGGAATCGAAAGCGAATCCGTCTCCTACTTCCATGTTTATAGCCGAGCTTCCTGCAGCGACTCCGTTCCCTGTGTCCACCATGAGCTGCCCGCTGCTGCCGTCCTCGATCAGGGCGTCTCCACTCACCGCAGCGGCGTCGAACCACAGCTCAAGATTTTCCGTAGCTACACTTTCCGCATGATCAAACCTCAATCCGTACCCTTTATCCACTCTTATTCCACCACTCGCATTCACTTCAAGGCCGTTCTCCCATGTGATGTTCAGATCTGCGGGGTCTATCT
>PWER01000062.1 GCA_003553565.1 Nitriliruptoria bacterium
CACCCCGGGGCTGTGGTGCACCGCCAGCGCCGACGGTCCCGTCACCACGGGGACGTCGGGGCTCGGCGCCCGCACGGCTGTGGCGTTGGCCACCAGCGCCGCGACGCACAGGGCCACCGCGGCGCCGCCCCAGGCCGTGACCCGGGGCAGGAACGTGGCGAGGGGCGCAGCGAGCAGGCCCCACCAGGCGCCGGCGAGCAGCAGCGCGGTGGTCAGCTGCGCGAGCCTGGCCGGCCATCGCGCACGTGACCGAGGCGACAGGTGCCGCCGACCGGTCGCGAGGTCACGCATCAGCCCCGTCAGCAGCACGATCCCAAGCCCGGCGACCAGCCCGGCGACCGCGCGCGCCCCGGTGTCGACGCCATCGCGGGCGCGGGTGAAGCGCAGGGAGTCGAGGTCGCGCCACGCGGCCCACGCGGCGGCCTCATCGAGCAGCAGGGGATAGCCGCGTCGGCTGTTGGTCAGCACGACGAGGCCGTCGCCCGTCGCCGGCACCGCGACGTAGCCACCGACCCAGCCTTCCTCCTCGCCGACGTGGGCCACGGCGCGGTCACCGTTCGGCAGCGTCTCGACGAAGTGGCCGAGCCCGGAGGCCTCGGCCATGACCGCATGCGGCAGGCCGGCGGTCTCGCTGTGCGGACGGTGCAGCTCGGCGCGTGCGTCCTCGCCGAGCGGGTGGTCCCCGCCGTCGACGGTCGCCTCAACGAACCGGGCGAGGTCGTCGACCGTGGTGTGCAGCCCACTGGCGCCCACGGGCGCCGGCCAGTCGGCCGGCACGGCGTCGCCCTCGCGGGTGTGCCCGGTCGTCGCGCGGGCCGCCAGCGCGTCGTCGAGCGCGAACGACGCGTCGTCCATGCCCAGCGGGTCGAGCACGGTCCGCTCCATGACGGTCGGCCACGGCCCGTCGCCCGCGTCCTCGACCAGCAGGGCCAGCACCGCGAAGCCCGGGTTGGAGTAGGTGAAGCGCTCGCCCGGGGCGCGCTCGAGGGTGAGCAGCGCCGGGTCGACCTCGTCGTGGCGCAGCTGGTCGGTCGCGGTCGGCACCCCCTCGATCGCGAACGGCAGCCCCGCGGTGTGGGCCAGCAGGCGGCGGGGGGTGGCCGCGTCGCTCGGGTAGGGGGACTCGGGCAGCTGCCAGCCCTCGACCTGCGCCCCGACCGCAGCGTCGAGATCCACCGCACCCTGCTCGGCGAGCGCCGCGACCGCCCAGGCCGTCAGCGACTTGGAGATCGAGCCGGCCTGGAACACCGTCTCGCTGGTCACCGGCGCGCCCTAGCGGCACCAGCCAGCGCAGCCATCGCGCCCAGCGCGGGTCGCCGGTGCCTCGCGGCCCCTCGGGCCCCTCGCGTGGTCGGCTCATCGCGGGCTCCCGGTGCCGGCCGCAGGCGAGCGTGCCGGCGCCGGACGCGACATCCAGCGCCAGGCGACCGCGGTGAGCGTCAGCGCCAACAGCGCCTCGAACCCCAGCTGCAGCAGCGGTGCCCCTGGGTCCCACAGCTCGCGGGAGGCGTTGCCCAGGCCGTGGAGGATCACCGCCGCGAACACGACGCCACCGGTGACGTTGTGCAGCCACCCGTACACCGGGGCGATCGCCACCGGCCCGGCCAGGAACAGCCAGAACCCGGTCGTCCCCACGCCCAGGCTCTGCTGGTAGGTGCCCTCGAGGAAGAACAGCGGCAGGTGCCAGACCGACCACACCGCGCCGACCGCCAGGCTCGCGGCGATGACGGGCATCCGACGCTGCAGGCCCGGCAGCGCGTACCCGCGCCACGCCGGCTCCTCGATGGCCCCGACGACGATCCCGACCAGCAGGAACGCCACCGGGCCGGCCGGTTCGGGCGAGAGCCCCGCGACCCCGCGGGCGAGCAGCACCGGCACGAGCGCGAAGACCAGCAGCAGCATCGCCAGCCCCGCGTACCAGCGCAACGGCAGCGTGCGCGGGTCGAAGCAGCGACGCAGGAACGCCCCGGGCGACTCGTCGCCGTAGCCGCTCCACAACAGGAGCGCGGGCACGACGAGCGGGCCGAGCGCGCCGGCCAGGCTGAGCAGCACCGTCGGGAAGGTCAGCCACCCCTGCCCGGTCAGCGCCGCCACCGACCACCACGCCCAGCTCCACACGACGACGCCGAGCAGCATCAACCCGGGCGCCAGACCGCGATCGGTGCGTCGTCCCGGCATGGTCACCCCCTCGTTGCCGCGCTCGCTGGCAGGAGATCGGAGGGTGGCGCGGCCCTGCGCGTCGGAGCTCGCGGGACCGCTGCGCCGCCCTGCCGGTCAGCGCTCGCGTGACCGCTGCGCCGCCCTGCCGGTCAGCAGCCATCCGATGAGCGCCCCGAGCATGGCCGTGGCGAGGAACGCCATCCACAGCGGCGCCGACACCTGGATCGTGAGCAGGCTCAGCGTCACCGTCGCACGGTTCTGCACGACGAAGGCGACCACGAGCACCGCCAGCCCCAGGGCCACGATCCGTTGGGGAGTGAGGCCCTTGGATCCCTCCCGTGCGCTGCTGGCCTCGTCTGATCCGTTCATCGTCGACCTCGTGTGATCGTCCCTGGCGGCGCGCTGGCCGCGTGTGACCCTCG
>PWER01000117.1 GCA_003553565.1 Nitriliruptoria bacterium
ATCGCATCGGCGCGCCAAGCCCCGCGCTGCGCCGCGAGCGCGCCATCGCCGCTCTCGCCGACGCCGACCCCGCGCTCGTCGCCCGACTGGACGGCGTCCTGCCGGGGCGGGTCGCGGTGTTCGGCGTCACCGCGCTGCCGCCGGCGCACCTGCGCCTGCTCGCCGCCCTCGGGGAGGCCATCGACGAGGTCACGCTTTACCTCCTGGTGCCAAGCCCGCAGCTGGGCCTCGGCGCGCCAGCCGACCACGACGAGACGGCGCCGACGGTCAACAACCCGCTGCTGTCCTCCCTG
The DNA here is from genome assembly GCA_003553565.1 of Nitriliruptoria bacterium. Taxonomy (GTDB): domain Bacteria; phylum Actinomycetota; class Nitriliruptoria; order Euzebyales; family Egibacteraceae; genus PUKE01. The sequence goes on from PWER01000117.1 coordinate 294, forward strand.
GGTCGCCTCTCGGTCGGCATGGCCACCGTGCTGCGCAGCCCCGAGCTCGCCGATCGGGTGCGCGTCACGCACCGCGATCCCGAGCCCACCCACCAGCCGGCCACGGCACTGGCCCAGCCCACGGTCCTGCAGTCGGTGCAGGCCAGCGTCCTCGCCGACGCGCAGGCGCCCCACGTGCCACTCACGGCCGACGAGCCCGCCGGCGCGCAAGGATCGGTGCAGGTGCACGGCTGCCATGGGCCCACCCGGCAGGTCGAGGTGCTGCGCGAGGTGCTCACGGGCCTGCTGTCGGCCGATCCGACCCTGCAGCCCCGCGACGTGCTGGTCATGACCCCCGACCTCGACACGTTCGCGCCGCTGGTCAGCGCGGTGTTCGACGAGATGCCCGGCACCCGCGACGACGGCCAGCCAGCGCTGCCGGCGCGCGTGGCCGACCGTCGGCTCGACCGCAGCAACGAGGTCGCCGCCGTGCTCGGCGCGCTGCTCGACCTCGCGGGCGGCCGGCTGGCCGCCAGCGCCGTGCTCGACCTCCTCGGGCAGGCGCCGGTGCGCGCCCGGTTCGGCCTCGACGACGCGGACCTCGAGACGCTCGCCTCGTGGGTGCGCGCCACCGGCACCCACTGGGGCGCCGACGCACAGCACCGCGGCGCCCACGGGCAGCCGGCGCGTGCCGCGCACACCTGGCAGGCCGGGCTGGACCGACTGCGCGCCGGGGCGGCCATGGCCGACGAGGACGGCCGCACCGTCGCCGGCGTGGTGCCCTACGACGACCTCGAGGGCGGGCAGCTCGATCGGCTCGGCCGCGCGGTCACCGCCATTGACCCCCTCATCGGCCACGTCCGCGCGCTGGAGGCGCCGGCGACGCCAGCGGTGTGGCGCGACCGCCTGCGCGACGCCCTCGACGCGCTCACCCGCGTGGACCGCGACGCGACCTGGCAGCGCCAGCAGGCCCGCGAGCTGCTCGACGGGCTCGTCGAGGCCGCCGACGACACCACGGTGGAGATCACCCTGTCGGAGCTGCGCGGGGAGGTGCACGCCAAGCTCGGGCGGCGGCCGGCGGCCGCGCGCTACGCCACCGGCGCGATCACCGTGTGCGAGCTGGCACCGCTGCGGGCGGTCCCCCACCGCGTGGTCTGCCTGCTGGGCCTCGACGACGGGGCGTTCCCGCGCACCGCCGCGCCGCTGGGGTTCGACCGCGTCGCCGCCGCGCCCCGCCCCGGCGACCGCGACCCGCGCGACGAGGATCGACAGCTGCTGCTCGATGCGATCCTCGCGGCACGCGGCCACCTGATCGCGACCTACACCAGCCGCGACCCGCACGACAACGGCGCGCGCCCGCCGGCCGCGCCGCTCGCCGAGACGCTGGAGGCGGTGGCGCTGGCCCGCGGGCTGCGCGCCGAGCAGGGCGAGGACCTGGTCATCCACCACCGGCTGCAGCCCTACGACCCGGACTACTTCGCCCCGCGCGACGCCGCCGACGAGGCACGCGAGGACCCCTCAGCGCTCCCCCGCGGCTTCGATCCGCAGCACCGCGCCGCCGCGCAGGCCCTGCGCGGCCCACGACGCGCGCTGGTGCCCTTCGCCGGTGGCGTCCTCCCCCCGCCCGAGGAGGAACAGGACGCGGCCGAGACCCGGCCGACCGACGCGGCGGCGCAGCCCGAGGGGGCGCAGCCCGAGGGGCACCACGAAGTCGCCTCGCTGCCGTTGGCCACGCTCGAGGACTTCCACCACAACCCGGTGCGCCACCTGCTGCGCTCGCGGGTGGGGCTCGCCGTGGCGCTCGGCGAGGAGCGCGTCGACGACCGGGACCAGTGGGACCTCGACGCGCTGGCCTCCTGGCGGCTGCGCGAGGCGTCCCTGCAGCATCTGCTGGACGGGCACGACGCGGCGGCCAGCCGCGACCTCCTCGCACTGGAGCAGGCCCGCGGGGCGGTGCCACCGGGCGCACCGGGGCGCCACGCCCTCGAGCACGCCACGGAGGAGGCCAGCGCGATCCTGACCACGCTCGCCGAGCAGGGCCCCGACGAGACGCCCCTGCAGCCCAGCGACCTGGAGCGATGCGACCTCGGCGCCGGCGTGGAGGTCGCGGCGACGGCGCTGGCGCAGGCCGCCTCCGCCCTCGCGCCCTCGACGGCCCCGGAGGTCGGCCAAGGGGAGGCGCACGGGCCGATCCGGCTGGTGGGCGCGGTCGACGGCCGCGTCGGGCACGGGCTGGTCATGGTGCAGGCCTCAAAGGTCGACGCGCGCGCCGAGCTGCGCGGCTGGCTGCGCCTGCTCGTCGCAG
>PWER01000147.1 GCA_003553565.1 Nitriliruptoria bacterium
CAACTTTACAAACGTCTCAAAATCCAGGACGTCACCCGATGCAACAGAAAGATTATGGGATATTGAAAACTTTGACTTTAGTTTCGCTTATACTAAAATGTATTCCAGGAATATTGATATAGAGTACGACCGCCGCCAGCAATGGGATGGCGGCATTGGTTATAATTATTCACCATCAACCGAGAATATTAGTCCATTCTCAGAGATAGATTTTTTGAATCATAACGCCCTCAGTCTTATCAGGGATTTTAACTTTTACTACAAGCCCAGAATGCTTTCGTTTAGAACTAATATGCAAAGAGGCTATGAAGAATCTTTGATGCGAAGTAAAAGTGAAGGTCTTATCATCCTTGAACCAAATTATGTAAAAACATTTAACTGGGATCGTCTTTATGATATGCGATGGGATCTAACTCAAAACTTACAACTCGAATATTCTGCAACTAATAATGCCCGTATTGATGAACCACCGGGGCGTATAGACAGAGATGCTCCAGGCTATGCTGAAAAACGTGACTCTATAATACATAACATTAAAAACTTAGGGCGAAATACATTTTTTAATCAAAGAATAAATATATCTTATAAAGTGCCTATAGATAAATTACCATTGCTTGATTGGATAAATGTAAACGCTGACTATACAGCAAATTATGACTGGTCAGCCGCTCCATTAGCAGCAAGAAAACTGGGTAATACTATTGAAAACGCAAATACTAAAAGCCTGAATATAAACGCTAACTTTGTGAGCCTTTACAATAAAGTAGATTTCTTGCGTCGCATAAACCAAAATGGTGGTGGCAGCGCACAGCAAAGTAGAAATGACAGAGCTCAACCACAAAGAGGACAAAGACAAGAAGAGGAAGACGAAGACGAAGAAGAGGAGACCACGGATTATTTTATGAAAATAATTGAAAATACTGCAAGAATTGTTATGGGTCTTAGAAATGCTTCCTTAAGCTATTCTGAAAGTAGTGGAACAAGGCTACCCGGTTTTGAGCATTCCCCTCAAATGCTGGGACAAAATTGGGATTTTGACGCTCCGGGAATGAGATTTATTTTTGGCAGTCAAGAGGATATAAGACACAAAGCTGCCAGAGAAGGATGGATTACCGACAATCCCGACCTTAACAACGCTTACATTAGAAATTATACGCAAAATATTTCAGGACGGGCAACTATTGAACCCTTCCGAGGATTAAAGATAGATCTTTCAGCTATGCGCAACACCACACGTGGTTTCTCAGAATACTTCAAAGCTGATTCTCTCGGAAACTTCGGTTCTTTTAGCCCACAGGAAACAGGAAGTTTTAGCATTTCATTCCTGTCAATAAGTACAGTTTTTGACGAAATAGACGACCGTTATCACACTTCAGAAAATTTTGAAAATTTTAAAGATAAAAGATATAAAATAGCAAATAGATTAGCTGAAGAAAACAGGAATTGGGATAACACCTATTGTGACACTACCGGCTTCCCAACCGGGTATGGACCCACTTCGCAGGAAGTACTCACCAATTCATTCATTGCAGCATATGGTGGAATAGAAGCCTCAGAATCACCATTAACTCCTTTTTTAAACATACCACGCCCCAACTGGCAAATAACATACAATGGGCTGACAGACAGAATAGACTTTTTTAACAGGTACTTTCAATCAATCACATTATCTCACGGATACAGCTCATCATTTAATGTTAATTCTTTCCAAAGCAATATTAACTATCGTGAAGAAAATGATCATCCCTCTCTATACGATGAGTACTCCGGCAACTTTATCCCCGAATATGAAATGAGTCATATTTCCATAACTGAACAATTTAATCCGCTAATCAATATCGATATGACCTGGCAGAACAGTCTTATAACACGTTTCGAATACCGCCGTTCAAGAAATTTGTCGTTAAGCTTTGCCAACAGCCAACTTACAGATGTTTCTTCCAGCGAAATAATTATTGGTACAGGTTACAGGCTACAAGACCTTGCTTTTACCATAACCCAGGCTAGCGGTACACAGCACGTTGAAAGCGACCTTGTTCTCAGGATGGATTTATCTATCAGAAACAACCGTACCATATTACGAAAGCTATTGGAAGATCAATATATACCCTCTTCAGGACAACAAGTTGTTTCAATAAACTTTTCTGCAGATTACCAAATTAGTCCGCGTCTGAACTTTAGACTTTACTACGACCATACAATAACAGAACCATTCATTTCGGATCAATTCCCAACCTCCAATATAAACTCAGGTATAAGTCTTAGGTTCATGCTGCAGTAAATATTTTTAAAAACCGCCTGGATTAAGCTCTTATTAGCCTTTATATTAATATAAAAATAAAAAATGTTCCTTAATTCAAAGAATTATTGAACATGCGAAGAAAAAGAAAAGCTATTTTTGAAATCAAACAATTCTTCTTTAACAGTAGTTGGTCTTATAGTTAAAAGCTTCATTATGCGCTCATCGGGTTTTACTTTTATCTCCCGCATGACAAGGTGCTGGTTTACAAATATCATTTCAAGGTCAACATAAATATCACGTATTAACTCAGCTATAG
>PWER01000077.1 GCA_003553565.1 Nitriliruptoria bacterium
CCGCCGAGGCGGGGTAGGGCGGCACGTCGGCGAACCCGTGGATCGCGATGCCCCGCGTGGCGTCGTAGTACTTGGGGCGGTACAGCGCGCCGCGCGCGGCCTCGCGCACCCCGTCGTACTGCCACACCACGGGGTGGTGGGGGGTGGTGGCCGGTGGTCGTCGTGGCCACGTACCACGAGCCCTCGAACTGGTAGGGCTCTCCATGGCCTGCCGAGGCGTCGAAGATGCGCCGCACCTGGCCGTCCTCGACCAGCGTGACCGTCTGGCGGGTGAGGTCGACCTCGTAGGTCCGCCCGCTGCTGCTGCGCGGCTGCGGCAGCGGCTCCTCGGCGAGGGCGGCGCCCAGCTCGCCGTCGACCGTCCCGTCGCGGGTCAGGCCGAAGGTCTTCTGCGCGGCGACCACCGCGTGGTGGGTGCCGCCGTCCAGCGTCCCGGGCGCGCCGTCGTGCCAGAAGCGCCGCTCGGCCAGCGCCTGCTGCAGGTCGGCGACGTGGCGCCCGCTGTCGCCGCGCGACAGCGGCTCGGCCCGCCAGGTCAGCGCGGCGCGGTGATGGACCAGGGCGTCCTCGGACGCGCCCCGGACCGCCACGACCACCTCGCGCGACGCGCCGAGCAGCGACAGCGGCACGTCGGGGCGCACCGTCAGGGTGCGCGTCGCCTCGGTCTCCTCGATCGTGGCGGTCAGCTCGCGGCCGCCCACCTCGACGAGCACGGTGGAGGCCTCGGGGTCGATCGCCTCGTCGAAGGCCACGGTGATCGTGTCGAGCTCATCGACCGCCGCGCCTGCCGCGGGCGTCGTGCCCTCCACGCCGAGGTCCCCCTGGTCGCCGAGCCGCCGCAGCGCGTCGCCGACCGCGTGCTCGCCGACCGCGGCCGTGCCGCCGTAGACGTGCAGCGCCGAGGGGTCGGCCGCGGCCACGGCCGCGCCGGCCTCCTCGGGCAGCCGGTCGCGGCCGGTCAGCAGGACCGGCGCGTCCTGGCTGGCCGCGTGGACGCCACCGGCCAGCGCATCCGGGAAGTCCGCGCCAGAGGCCAGCGCGGCGACCTCGGCCTCGGGGCGGAACGTCGCCGCGACCTCCCGTGCCGTGGCGAACCGGTCGGCGCCGTGCACCCGCTCGACCGACGCGTGCTGTGCGAGCTGGTCGGCGACGCCGTCGTCGACCGCCGCGGTGCCGCCAACCAGGTGGAGCGTCACGTAGGCGCGGTCGGCGAGGTGGTCGACGAGCACCTCGGGCAGCGCGCCCTCGGGCGGGGCCAGGAGGATCGGCCACTGCTCGGCCGCGGCCACCGCGGAGGCCGCCAGCGCGTCGGGGAAGCTCGCCCCCGAAGCGATCATCGCGGTGTCGGGGAGCTCGTCCGCCGAGCGGTCGTCGGGATCGTCGGGGTCGTTGGCGTCGTCGGGGTCGTCGGGGTCCTGGGGTGCCACGAGGGCCTCGGCGAGGTCGACCGCCGTGCCGAAGCGCCCAGTGTCGGCCGGTCCGACGTGGCGCTCGACGTCGTAGCCGAGCTCGCTGGCCGCCTCCGCCACGGCCTCGTCGACCGCCGCGGTGCCGCCGAGCAGCCGCACCGTCCCCTCCTCGCCGAGCACTCGGGTCAGCTCCTCGGCGACGCGCGGGTCGAGCTCGTCGCCGTCGGTGAGCAGCAACGGCCCACCCTGGTCGGCGGCGAGCGGAGCGCCGACGAGCGCGTCGGCGAAGTCGTCGGCGCGGGCGAGCAGCGCCGTCGCGGCGGCACCGTCCTCGTCGTGCAGCGCCTGGCTGATCGCGACGGCGGTCTCGACGCGGTCGGCGCCGGCGTGGCGGGCGAGCTCGACCTCGACCACGGTGACCTGCCAGGTGCGCTCGGCGGTCTCGTCGGCGAGCTCGGCGGCGACCGTGACCTCGCGCACGCCGGGCTCGAGGGGCACCTCGGCCTCGACCGTCGCGGGATCGCCATCCGAGACCTCGGCGGTGGTCGCCTCGCCGTCGACGCGCACCTCGGCCGCCTCCACCTCCCCGTGCACCTGCGCCCCGAGGGTCGTCGCGCCGCTGGGCACCACCTCGTGGGGCCCGGGCTCGGGGCGCGCGATCGTCGGGGACGCGGAGGGCTCGTCGGCGCTCGCGGCCCCGGCGCTGGCGGTGGGCCCGGTGCCGACGACCCCGGCGAGCAGCAGGCTCGATGCGGCAGCGAGGGCGAGCAGCCTGCGGGCGCACCAACCAGCCCGGCCCAGGACCTCGTCGCCGTGATCTGCCGTGTCGCGGTCATCCGCGCGAGGGCGCATGACACCCCTCCGTGCCGTCGAGGCTCCGTCCCCTCCGGCAGCGAGCCTCTGGTGACACGTCCGACACCTCACCTGCGGCAGGGGTTGCGATGGGGCCGGGGGGCGCCGCGGAATGCGCATGCGTGCGATAGGTGTTCTCCTGGTGGAGGGCTGGCGTCGTGGGCCCGGGCCGGAGCGCTGCGGCGACGCGGTGCCGACGGGACCGCTGCGGCGACGCGGCTCATGCCAGGTGGCACCCGCCACGCGACACGAGAGGACGAGCCCATGGGCAACTGCACCACCA
>PWER01000177.1 GCA_003553565.1 Nitriliruptoria bacterium
CATAATAAAGAATAATATGGCTACCTATTTCTTCCGTTATATATTCCCCCATTATCAGGTATTCACCGTCGTCTTTTTCTTGCGGCAGCACTACAATACCAAGGTTAAGCTCTTTTAATAAAACCGGGGGGACTTCGGTGTTAACTAACTCGTCGGCAAACTCAGTAAATTTATTCAGTTCCATTTGTATCTCCTCTCCACTACTCTTTCCTTTTCAGCAGAGTAAATTAAGTTTTTCTACGATTTACTTCTTTTCCCGCCAAAAATTTTCATATTCCTTAATAAAGTTAAAAAAAATTAATATTTAAGGTGTTTTAATAGTAACCTTTTTACGGATAATTCGTTTATATTTGGTAGAAAGAACTATATAATCATTTTGTATCATATCAAACAGGAGAAAAATTTATATGCCGAAAAAATTTTTACGTTTCCTGCCTATTTTCATATTGTTCATATCCGCTTTATTATTTTCCCCATATGTTATTTTAGCAAATTCCGACGTTACTATAAAATTAGATGGCAAAGAGATTGTCAGCGATGTAGATCCATATATAGATAGTAACGGGCGTACTATAGTTCCAGCACGTTTTATATCGGAGAAACTAGGATTTGAAGTAATGTGGGACGGGGATAACCGTAGGGCTGTAATTGCTGATAACGGCAGGGAAATAGAATTATTTATTAACAGCAAAACCGCTTATGTAGATGGTCGTAAAACGGAAATGGACGCCGCGTCAGTTATCAACAATGGCCGAACCATGGTACCAGTGCGGTTTGTAGCGGAAACCTTCAACATGGAAGTTACCTGGGTACACGAGACCAGGACAGTAGAACTTTCTTCCCAGGAAAAAGATACAGGTGATGACGAAGATAAAATTGATGCTCCCCGGGAACCTACTCCACCACCTCCCCCCGAAGAGCTGACCCCTCCTTCACATCCTTCTACAGAGCATACGTTGGATTCTGTACCTAAAACGGCGCTGGTTATGAAATCAAGTGTAAATGTCCGCTCCTCTCCCAGCGTAGACTCTTCCATTATAGGAAGGGTTAACTACGGAGATTGGTTGGAAATACTGTCCCAGCAGAATCGCTGGTACAAGGTTCGTTTACAAGGCGGTGGGACAGGCTGGGTTGCAGGTTGGCTGATGGCTACCCATTACAGCTCTCCGGGACCCAGTTCTCTTACACCTAACCCCAATCCCGGAACTGTTATCGGGAGTTGGAGTGAAACCGGTCATGAAACTAATACTAATATACCTGCTATAACGGACATAAGGGTTATAGAGAAGGAATACGGGGTAAAACTACACGTGGAAGCCAACTCCAGCCTGGAGAAACCCCAAACATTTCAATTAAGCGGCCCCTCGCGGGTAGTACTTGATTTTAACGCTCTCCTGGGTGAAAGCGATTATCTATCACCTATAGAAATTAACAACCAACCGTTACTTCAGTTAAGGGGCTCCCAATACGAAGAAGATACCGTTCGGATAGTTGCCGATTTAAATAACAGCTCAGTAAATACGGAAACTTATAAAGGGAATGACGGTTCGTTAGAAATAGTTATCGAGCAGGTGCCCCCGCCGGATAAGACAATCGTGATAGATCCCGGCCACGGGACTTTAAGGGAAGGAGGTAGTTCAGATACAGGAGCAATCGGTCCCACAGGGATCACAGAAAGGGATGTAGTAACGAGTATTTCCTACAAGCTCGGGGAAGTATTAATCAACAAAGGGTATTCTGTAGTATTTACCAGGGAAGATGTGACGCAGTTAACTCTAGAAGAACGGGCTAAAACAGCTAATATGAGCGGCGACTTGTTTGTAAGGGTACATGCCAATGCGGCTCCTAACCGCGATGCAGAAGGTACTGAAACTTTTTACCCCCGCACTGGAGAACTCATCGCCTCTTCTAGAACCCTGGCCACCTTCATTCAAAATGAACTGCTGCATTCATTAAACCGCCTCAACAGGGGGGTAAAGCAAGCAAATTTTTCTGTGCTGCGAAACAGCAATGTTCCAGCCGTGCTAGTAGAAGTAGCTTTTGTTTCAAACCCATACGAAGAGCAGCTGCTTTCCCAGGAGGAATTCCAAGAAAAAGCAGCACTGGCCATTGCCCAGGGAATCGAAAATTTTATCCACAATTAAACCAGGCTCATAGGTGTGTATCCCTCCCATTATATTCTATATTAATTATTGCTTAAATTTACAGCACCTATCTTTTTACCAAAAAGTTCAATATGGTGTTAATGACCATTAAAAGCAACGCAGCGATTAATGCTGCCCAAAAGGTTTGGATCTCAAAGCCCCTTACAACTACTCCCACCAGCCATAATATAAAACCGTTTATGACAAGGGTAAATAATCCCAGTGTTAACACATTTATAGGAAGAGTGAGCAGTAAAATTATGGGACGAACTACAGCGTTAAGAATGCCAAGTACAATAGAACCGATAATGGCACCGGCAATAGTAACTTCAAAGCCATCCACTATATATGTAGTAATAATAATTCCCCCAATGCTTAAAATCCACCTTATAA
>PWER01000008.1 GCA_003553565.1 Nitriliruptoria bacterium
GCCGGGTGGGCCGCGCCGGGTGGGCCGCGCCGGGTGGGCCGCGCCGGGTGGGCCGCGCCGGGCCGCGCCGGGCCGCGCCGGGTGGGCCGGAGCGGTGGCGGCCGGCGTGGTCTAGCGGCGCAGCGTGCCGCCGAGGCGGTCGGCGACGCGCGCCTCGATCGCGTCGATCACCGCGGCGCCGTCCTCGTCGGTGAGCTGGCGGTCGGGGGTCTCCAGGCGCAGGCGGTAGGCCAGGCTCTTGTTGCCCTCCCCCACCTGGGCGCCGCGGAACACGTCGAACAGCGTCGCGTCGGCCAGCAGGGCGCCGGCGCCCTCGCGCACCGCGGCCTCGACCGCGGTCGCGGGGACCGCCTCGGCCACGATCACCGCGACGTCGAAGCGCAGGGCGGGCAGCGGCGAGGGCGTGGCCAGCTCCGGTGACGCGACGCCGCCCTCCACCAGCCGATCCAGACGCAGCTCGCCGGCGAGGCTGCGCGGCGGCAGGTCGAACGCCTCGATGACGCGCGGGTGCAGCTCGCCGACCACGCCGAGGTCGCGGTCCCCGTGCCGCAGCCGCGCCGCGCGCCCGGGGTGGTAGGGCGCCTCGTCGGTGGGTCGGGCCTCGAGGGCGTCGCGGCCCAGGGCGCTGCGCACCGCGTCGGCCGCGCCGAGCAGGTCGTAGACGTCAGCGGGACGACCCGACTCGTCGAACCGGTCGGTGCGGAAGCGCCCGGTTGCCACCAGCCCCAGCTGCAGCGGCTCGGCCGGCAGCGCGAAGCCCTGCTCGCCGGGACCGAGCGGCGCGCCCGGCTCCTCGGGGGTGGGTGGCAGGAACGCGCGCCCGATCTCGAACACCGCCACGTCACGGAGCTGGCGGGCGACGTTGCGGCGCACCGCCTTGAGCATCCCCGGCAGCAGGGTGGTGCGCAGTGCCGCCTCGTCCTTCGACAGCGGGTTGACCAGGGCGATCAGCTCGCGGCGAGCGTCGTCGTCGGGCAGGCGCAGCGCGGCGACGTCGTCGTCGGCCACGAACGGCAGCGTCAGCAGCTCGGTCCAGCCGGCGGCCGACAGCGCCCGGCGGGCCACGCGCTGCCCGGCCTCGCCGGGCAGCCGCCCGCCCACGCGCCCCGCCGAGGGCACCGTCTCGGGGATCTGCTCGTAGCCGTGGAGGCGGGCGAGCTCCTCGACGAGGTCGGCGGGGATCGTCAAGTCGGGGCGGTAGTCGGGTGGGGTCACCTGCAGGGTGCCGGCCTCGTCATCGGCCTCGGCGACGTCGCAGCCGATGGCCTCGAGGAGGTGGCGCTGGCCGGCGTCGGGCAGGTCCACCCCGAGCAGCGACCGGGCCCGCTGGGTGGCCAGCGCGATGCGCACCGGCTCGGGCGGGGCCGGGTAGGCGTCGCTGCCGGCCGTCACCCTGCCCCCGGAGAACTCGGCGATGAGCTGGGCGGCGCGGTCGGCGGCCGCCGCGACGGTCTGCGGGGGGACCGTCTTCTCGAAGCGCTGGGAGGCCTCGGTGAGCAGCTGGTGGCGCCGTGCGGTGCGCAGCACGCTGCGCGGGTCGAACGCCGCGGTCTCCAGCGCGACCGTGGTCGTGTCGCCGTCGACCTCGGTGCGCGCGCCGCCCATGACGCCGGCGAAGCCCACCGGCCCGTCGTCGTCGACGATCAGCAGGTCGTCGGGGTCGCAGGGGCGCTCGACGTCGTCGAGGGTGACCAGCGACTCGCCCGGCTCGGCGCGGCGCACGCCCAGCCGCGCGCCGGCCAACCGCTGCGCGTCGTAGGCGTGGCAGGGGTGGCCGGTCTCGAGCATGGCGAGGTTGGTGGCGTCGACCACCGCCGAGATCGGGCGCATCCCCGCGGCCACCAGCCGCGCCTGCGCCCATGCCGGTGACGGGCGCAGGGCATCGACGCCCTCGATCCGGCGCACCGTGAACCGCGGGCAGGCGTTCGCGTCGGCGATGTCCACGCGGACCTGCGGGTCTGCCTCGGGGGCGGGCAGTGCGACGGGCAGCCGCAGCGGCGCGCCGCTCAGCGCGGCCACGTCGCGTGCCACGCCGGCAAGCGACAGGCCGTAGCCCCGGTCAGGGGTGACCTCCAGCACCAGCACCGCCGCGTCGAGGTCCAGCCAGTCGGCCAGCTCCGCACCCACCGGGGCATCCTGGTCGAGCACCCAGATGCCCGCGTGGTCCTCGCCCAGGCCGAGCTCGGCGAGGCTCGCGAGCATCCCCTCGGAGGTCTGCCCGAAGATCCTCTTGCGCTCGATCGTGAGGGGACCACCGGGGGTGGGCAGCTGCGCTCCCGGCAGCGCGGCCGGCACCCGGTCGCCGACGGCGAAGTTGGAGGCCCCCGCGATCATCTGGTGTGTGGCCTGCCCGTCGGAGACGACGGCGCGGTGCAGCTTGTCGCTGCCCTCCACCGGCTCCACCGACTGCACCTCGGCGACCACGACGCCGCGCACCCCGGCGGTGGGGTGGTCGATGCGGTCGACCTCGAGGCCGCCCATGGTCAGCAGGTGGGCCAGCTCCTGTGGGGTGTGGTTGACGTCGACGAGCTCTTGCAGCCAGCTCAACGGCACGCGCATCAGCGGTGGCTCCCGGTCGAGAGGTGGTCGGTTCGGTGGCGGGGCGGGGTCATGGCGACACCGTCGTCTGCGCCGACAGGAACCGCAGGTCACCGTCGACGAACTGGCGGATGTCGGTGACGCCGTGGCGCATCATCGCCAGGCGCTCGGGTCCCATGCCGAACGCGAAGCCCTGCCAGGCGTCGGGATCGATGCCGCAGGCCGACAGCACGTTGGGGGGGACCATGCCGGCGCCGAGCAGCTCCATCCAGTGCCCGTCGTAGTAGGCGTCGACCTCGCAGGAGGGCTCGGTGAACTGGAAGTGGTGCGGGCGCAGCCGGATCGGCACGTCGGGGCCGAGCAGCGAGCGCACCGCCGCGGCGAGCGTGCCGCGCAGGTCTGCGAAGGACAGGGAGCGGTCCACCGCCAGGCCCTCGATCTGGTGGAAGGCCGGCAGGTGCGTCGCGTCCGCCACGTCCGAGCGGTACACGCGCCCGGGCACGACGATGTAGACCGGCGGCTCCTGGGTGCGCAGCACTCGGGCCTGCACCGGCGAGGTGTGGGTGCGCAGCAGCATCGGGGTGATCCCGACCTGGTCGGGCTCGGCGCCGAGCCCCTGCACGTAGATGGTGTCCATGAGGCCGCGCGCCGGATGGTCGGCGGGGATGTTGAGGGCCTCGAAGTTGTGCCACTCGCTCTCGACCTCAGGCCCGGTGACGGGCGTGTAGCCCAGGCCGGTGAACGCGTCGAGCAGCGCGTCGATGGTCTCGAGAACGGGGTGGAGCGCGCCTCGCGGAGGTGTGCGCGGCGGGAGCGTCACGTCGACGGCCTCGGCGGCGAGCTGGACGCGGTCGCGCTCGGCCTCGAGCGCCTGGCGGCTGCGCGCCTCGACCTCGGCCAGCGCCTCGCGTGCCTCGTTCAGCGCGCGGCCCACCTCGCGCCGCTCGGCGTCGTCGAGGGTGCCGAGCCCGCGCTGGAGGCTCGCCAGCGTGCTGCGCTTGCCCATGTGCGTGCGCTTGGCCGCGTCGAGGGCGTCGAGGTCCGGCGCTGCCTGCAGCGCGGCGAGGCCCTCATCGCGGGCGGCGATGACGGCATCGACGGTGGGCTGGTCGCGGTCGGTCATGGGGTGGTCCGCTCGGTCGGGTCGGCAGGCGTGGTCTGTCGGGGCGTCACGCGCAGGTCAGCGGTCAGGCGCAGGTCAGCGGTCAGGCGTGGGTCGGCAGCGTGAGGCAGAACACCGCACCACCGGAGTCCGGAGCCTCCTCGACCCAGATGCGCCCGCGGTGGGCCTCCACGATGCCGCGGACGATGTAGAGGCCCAAGCCGCTGCCGCGCCGAGGGTCCTCGTGCCCGCGGACGAACTTCCCGAACACCCGCGGGCGGTCGGCGGGCGCGATCCCGGGCCCCTCGTCGGCCACGCGCACCAGCAGCCCGTCCTCGTCGTCACCGGCCACGGTGATCGTGACCGCACCGGCGCCGTGGGTCAGCGCGTTGTCCACCAGGTTGCGCAGCGCCTGATCGAGCCGCCCGCGGTCGCCCTCGACGTGCGGGGCGTCGTCGGCGGCCTGCACGGCGATGCGCTGCGTGCCATCGAGCCCCCGGCGGTCGACGATCTCGCGGGCGAGCGCGGCCACGTCGACGGGCTCGCGCTCCAGCGGCAGGCCACCCGCGTCGATGCGGCTGGCCTCGACGACCTCGGCCAGCAGACGCGCGACGCGCTCGGCGTCGGTCCCGATCATCGACAGCAGGTAGCCGCGGTGCTCCGGCGACAGGCCCCGGTCGCCGGCCTGCAGCTGGCTGACGAGCCCGCGGATCGTGGTCACCGGCCCGTGCAGCTCGTTCGCCACGGTCGCGACGAGGTCGGCGTGGGTGGCCTCGTGCGCGCGGCGACGGTCGGGGCGCAGCGCCACCACCAGCCCGCCACCGTCAGGCGCACGGTCGGGCGCACGGTCAGGCGCACGGTCGGGCGCTCGGTCGGGCGCACGCGCCGCGGTGAGCAGCACCGGGCGCTCGCCCGCAGCGGTCGCGAGCCACAGCGGCGTCTCGGGCACGCGCGCGTGCAGCGTCGGCTCGGCGGCCTGGGCGCGCTGGCACGCCCACCAGTCCTGGCCGCTGCCGTCGGTGAGCACCAGCGCCGACTCGGCGGGCTGACCGGTCGGGTCGGCGCGCAGCAGCCGACGCAGCCGCTCGTTCGTCGCGGCGACGATCCCGCGCGCATCGACCACCGCGACGGGGTCGGGCAGCGTCTCGAGCACAGCGGTGTCGTCGATCATCGCTCGTCAGTGTGGCATCGCGCGCTGGCGCTGCGCCTCGAACAGGACCACGCCGGCGGCCACCGGCAGGCTCAGCGACTCCGCGCTGCCGCGCTGGGGCACTACGATGGCGCGGTCGCAGGCGGCGGCGACGTGGTCGGGCAGGCCGTGCGCCTCGCTGCCGAGCACCAGCGCGAGCGGCCCCGTCAGATCAGCGTCGCTGTGCGCGGTCGTCGCGGTGTGGGTGCAGGCGACCAGCTCCAGGCCGGCTCGGCGCGCGGCCTCCGCGACGTCGTCCCACGAGCCCCGCGCGACCGGGAGGTGGAACAGGCTGCCGGCCGCCGCGCGCACCGCCTTGGGGTTGCCAGGGTCAACGGTGTCGCCGGCGAGCACCACCGCGCCCGCGCCGGCCGCGTCCGCGGTGCGCACGACGGTGCCGACGTTGCCCGGGTCGGCTGCGTCGACGAGCACCACGGCCAGGTGCGAGGAGCCGAGGGCGCCCTCGGGTGCGAGGGTCTCCAGGCGGGCGATGCCCACCAGGCCCTGCGGGCCGCGCGTGGCCGCCATCGCCTCGAGGACGTGGTCGGCGACCGGCTGGATCGTCACGCCGGCTGCCGTGGCGGCCTCCAGCACGTCTGCGTGCGCGGTGCGGGAGCGCTCGGTGACGTAGACCGTGGTCAGGGCACCGGCGGCGAGCGCCGCGGCGATCGGGCCGGGTGCCTCGACCAGCACGTGGCCGTCGTGGCCACCGCGAGCCAGGCGGCGCGCAGCGCGCACCGCGGGGTTGCGGGTGCTGGTCACGACAGCCATGAGGGGTGCGGCGCCGGCCGGGGCCGACGCTGGGTGGCGGGCGGCCGGGGCCGACGCTGGGCGGCGGCCGGTGGGGCGGCGGCCGGTAGGGCGGAGGCCCGTGGGCGTGGCGCACCCACCGGGCGCGTCAGCGGGCCGCGGCGTCGGCGGTGGCGCCGGCGGGCTGGTGGTCCTTGGCGATCACGACGAGCTTGGCGAAGGTCTGCGGGTCGCGGACGGCCAGGTCGGCCAGCTGCTTGCGGTCGAGGGCGACGTCTGCGGCCTTGAGGCCGGCCATGAGCCGGCTGTAGCTCAGGCCCTCGGCGCGAGCGGCGGCATTGATGCGGGTGATCCACAGGCGGCGGAAGTCACGCTTGCGCTGGCGGCGGTCGCGGAAGGCGTACCGCTGCGCGTGCATCACCGCTTCGTTGGCGGTCCGGTAGCGGCGGCTGCGCGCGCCGCGGAAGCCACGCGCCCGGTCGAGGACGGTGCGGCGGCGCTTGCGGCTCTGGACCGCGCGCTTCACGCGAGCCATCGGGGCTCCTCCTGGTCGTGACGGATGATCGGCGGTGACGCGAGCGCTACTCGCCGAGCAGCTTGCGGATCTGCTTGGCGTCCTCGCCCTCGAGCGTGTCGGGGCGCGACAGGCGCCGCTTGCGCTTCGGCGACTTGTGCTCCAGCAGGTGGCTGGCGCCCTCGCGCTTGTGCATGACCTTGCCGTTGCGGGTCACGCGGAAGCGCTTCTTGGCGCCGCTGTGGGTCTTCTGCTTGGGCATGGCAGGTCCTCGCGCGCGGGCGGTCTGGGCAGCCGCGCTGCACAGCCGGCCCGAGTCGGGTGTCAGAGGTCGGGTGGGGCTCGGGTCGTGCGAAGCCGAGCCTTGTGGGCGCGCTGCGCGCAGCGCGCGCGCCGAGCGACCACCCTAGCGCGCCGAGCGCACCGGCGTCGAGGCCGGCGGTGGCGCGGTGGGGGTCGAGACGGCACGGGCGAGACACGGCGACCAGACGGCCGCCTCGTCCGCCGCCGGGGCCGGTGACAGCCGCTGGGCTGCCTAGCGGCCCGGGACCCAGAGCCGGTCGGTGAGCCGCTGCTCGCCCTGCTGGCTGCTCTGCTGCTGGCCCGGCTGCTCGCCGCCCTGAGGGGCCGCGCCCGCCTGGCCAGCGCCCGCCTCGCCAGCGCCAGCGGCAGCGCCGGCACCAGCCGCGCTGGCGCCGCCCTCCTGCTCGGCCTGGACCTGGGCGGTCTGCAGCTGCTGGACGGCCTGGCTCATCTGCTGGTGCACCTCGTCGGGCAGGCTCGGCTGCACCGCGTCGGTGAGCCCGGCGAGCCCGTCGATGATGACGCGGCCGTCGGGGCGGCCGAGCTTGACCTGGGCGCCGGTGGCCAGCAGGTTGAACGCCTGGGCGACGACCTCGGACGGGTCGGCCTGGCGCATCTGCTCCATGTAGGCCTGCAGCTCTTCCTCGCTGGGCCCGTCGCTCTGCTGCGGATCGCTCATCGCTCGCACTCCTCGCGTGGTCGCCGGTCAGTCCGCGATGCTATCGGCTCGTGGTGCGCTGACAGCCGCAGCCACCGGACCGTCGAGCCAGGGCCGGGCGCCTGCCAGCAGGCACCGGTCCGGATCGAGCGCGCTCACCCCAGGCCGGTGGCGCCGAGGTAGGCGGCGATGAGGGGCTCGCCGAGCAGCACCGCCACCAGCGAGCCCGCCGCCAGCCAGGGGCCGAAGGGGATCTCGTCACGGCGTCCGCGCCGGCGCAGCGCCAGCAGCGCCACGGCCACCAGCCCGCCGAGCAGGAACGCGGCGAACAGCCCGAGCACGAGGTGGTCCCAGCCCAGGAAGCCCAGGCCGAGGCCGAGGAACGCCGCCAGCTTGACGTCGCCGAGCCCCATCCCCCGCGGGTTGATCAGCGCCAGCGCCAGCAGCACCGCGAACGCCACGACCCCGCCCAGCAGCGCGCGCAGCGCCTGGCCCGGATCGCCGCCGGCGAGGCCGGCTGCGACCAGCAGCACCGCCAGCACCGGCGTGAGCGGATAGGTCAGCCGGTTGGGGATGCGCTTGTGGTCCAGGTCGATGACCGACAGCACCAGCAGGGTCCAGGCGAACAGCAGGTAGGCGGGCAGCTCCGGGCTCCAGCCGATGCGCCAGGCGATGAGGGCCAGCAGCCCCGCGCTGGCGAGCTCCACCAGCGGATATCGGCTGGGGATGCGCCAGCCGCAGGCGCGGCAGCGCCCGCGCAGGACCACCCATGACAGGACGGGCACGTTGTCGCGCGGGCGGATCGGTGCCGCGCACGCCGGGCAGGCGCTGGCGGGTCGGACGATCGATGCGCCGGCCGGCACCCGCGCGATGACCACGTTGGCGAAGCTGCCGAGCACCAGCCCGAGCACGGCTGCCACGCCCACGAGCGTGGTGGTCCCCTCCACGGCCACTGCGCCCGTGCCGCCGCCCGCCGCCCGCGGCGCCTAGGCCGCGCCGGCCCACACGAGCAGGGCCAGCACCGCGGCCAGGGCCAGCAGCGTGGCAACGCCCACCGAGATGCCCACGCGGTGAGCGGGGTCACCGGCGGTGGTCGGCGCGTCCTGGTGCGCCTGCTCGTCGTCGCCGTGCTCAGCGTCGCCGTGCTCGACGTCGCCGTGCGCGGCGTCCTCGCTCGTCTGATCCTGATCCACGGTGCCTCCAGCGCTGTGCTCGTCGCGGGCGTGGGCTGACGCTCACGCGCCGTTGCGGATGGCCTTGCACTCGGGGCACACGGGATACTTCTTGGGGTCCCGCTCGGGCACCCACCGCTTGCCGCAGAGGGCCTCGACCTCCTCGCCCATCACGCGGGCCTCGGTGATGGCCGCCTCGGCGTTGCGCCCGGGGGTACGCACGATGTGGGCGAAGCGCTCGTGGTCGCCACCGCCGGCCTGCGGCTTGGGGATGGTGTCGGTGCGCTCGGCGGTGCGCGTCGCGGTGCTGGTCATAGAGCCTCCCACCAGGGCACAGGGACGCCGACCATGGTAGCCGATGGGCGACGCGGTCCGCCCCGGTCGCCCCCGGTCAGAGCTCGCGCAGCAGCCGCGCGGTCTCCAGTGCGGCGCGGGCGGCCTCGGCGCCGTTGTTGCCGCGCTTGCCGCCGGCGCGGTCGACGGCTTGCTCGTAGGTCTCGGTGGTCAGCACGCCGAACCCGACGGGCACACCGGTGTCGGTGGCCACGCGCCCGAGGGCGGCGGCCTCACCGGCGACGTAGTCGAAGTGCGACGTCTGGCCGCGGATCACCGCGCCGAGCGCCACGACCGCGTCGACGCGGCCGGACTCGGCCAGGCGGCGGGTGACCACCGGCAGCTCCCACGATCCCGGGACCCAGCACAGGGTGAGGTCGTCGTCGGCCACGCCGTGGCGCCGCAGCTCACTGCTCGCGCCATCCACCAGCCAGCTGGTGATCCGCTCGTTGAAGCGCGCGGCCACCAGCCCGATCCGCAGGCCCGCGCCGTCCAGGCTCCCTTCGATGGTGCGCATCGTCAGCCCCTTCCCTCGTCGGCCGCTGCCGGCCCCGTGTGCGGCTCGGTCGCGGCGTGGTCGGCGGGCCGGGCGCTGCGGTGCCCGTCGCCCGCTGCGCGCCGGCCGTCCAGCCCGGGCAGGTCGTGGCCCATGCGGTCGCGCTTGGCCCGCAGGTAGCGCAGGTTCTCGGTGGTGGGCGTGGTCTCGATGCCCACGCGCTCGACGATCTCGAGCCCGTGCCCCTCCAGGCCGGCGCGCTTGGACGGGTTGTTGGTCAGCAGCCGCAGCGTCGACAGGCCGAGGTCGGCGAGGATCTGCGCGCCGGTGCCGTAGTCGCGGTCGTCGACCGCCAGACCGAGCTCGAGGTTCGCGTCGACGGTGTCCGCGCCGTCGTCCTGCAGCTTGTAGGCCTCCAGCTTGTGCATGATCCCGATGCCGCGGCCCTCGTGACCGCGGATGTACACGACCACGCCCTCGCCGTGCTCGGCGACCTGGCGCAGCGCGTCATCGAGCTGGGTGCCGCAGTCGCAGCGCAGCGACCCGAACACGTCGCCGGTCAGGCACTCGGAGTGCATGCGCACCAGCACGTCGGGCTTGCCCTCGGGATCGCCCTTGACCAGGGCGATGTGCTGCTGGCCGTCGATCTCGGACTCGTAGCCCACCGCGGTGAAGGGCCCGTAGGCGGTGGGGATGGTCGCCTGCGCGACCCGGCGCACCAGCTTCTCGTGGCGCCGGCGGTAGGCGATCAGGTCGGCGATCGAGACCACGGGCAGGCCGTGCTCCGCGGCGAAGGCCTGCAGCTGCGGCAGCCGCGCCATGGAGCCGTCGTCGTTGACGATCTCGCAGATCAGCCCCGCCTCGGTGCGCCCGGCGAGCCGGGCGAGGTCCACGGCCGCCTCGGTGTGGCCGGCGCGGCGCAGCACCCCACCGGGCCGGTAGCGCAGCGGGAACACGTGGCCGGGTCGGGCCAGGTCGTCGGGGGCGGTCGCGTCGTCGACCAGGGCGCGCACGGTGCGTGCCCGGTCGGCCGCGGAGATGCCGGTCTCCACGCCCTCCTTGGCGTCGACCGACACGGTGAACGCGGTGCCCTTGGGGTCGGTGTTGTCGCTGACCATCAGCGGCAGGTCGAGCGCGTCGAGCCGCTCCCCGGTCATCGGCACGCAGATCAGCCCGGAGGTATGGCGCACGTAGAACGCGAGCGCCTCGGCGGTGGCAGCGTCGGCGGCCATGACGAGGTCGCCCTCGTTCTCGCGGTCGGCGTCGTCGACCACCACGGCCATACGGCCGTGTGCGATGGCCTCGAGGGCCTCCTCGATCGGTGCCAGCGCCTGCGGTGACGCGGTCATCGGTCCTCCTGGGGGACGTAGGGGGAGTCGGGGCGGCCGGCGAGCAGTCGCTCGACGTACTTGGCCACCACGTCGGCCTCGGCGTTGACGGCATCGCCCACCGCGAGGCCCCCGAGCGTGGTGACCTTCAGCGTGTGGGGGATCAGCCCGACGGCGAAGGCGTCGTCGGTGACATCAGCCACCGTCAGCGACACCCCGGCCAGGGTGATGGAGCCCTTCTCGACGACGTAGGGCGACAGCGGCGCGGGCAGGTCGAACCACACCAGCTGCCACTCCTCGTGCTCCTCGATGGCCCGCACGGTGCACACGCCGTCGACGTGGCCCTGCACGAGGTGGCCGCCGAGGCGGTCGTCGGCGCGCAGCGCGCGCTCGAGGTTCACCGGGTCGCCGGTGGTGCGCTCCCCGAGGCTGGTGCGGTCCAGGGTCTCGCCCATGAGGTCGCTGGAGAAGGCCACGGGCGTGCCGTCAGCGTCGTGCTCCAGGGCGGTGATCGACAGGCAGCAGCCCTCGACGCTGATCGAGTCGCCGATCCGCGCGTCGGCGAGCACGTCGCGGCAGGCCACGGTCAGGTGCGCGGGCTGCTCGGCCGTGATGGCGGTGAGCGTGCCCATCTCCTCGACGATGCCAGTGAACATCAGCGTGCCTCCTGGGACGGGACGGTCGCGGCCTGCGCGTGCACCGGCGCGGCAGGATCCGAGGGAGCCTCCGCGGGGCGCGCGGCGCGGGTCGCGACGCGGTCGTGGTGCGAGGTCTGATCGGGCGGCGCGTCGGCGCCCTCTGTGTGGGGGACGGACTGGGGGACGTAGGCGGCGAGCAGGTCATCGTCGACGCGCTCGAGGTCCTCGAGCCGCCAGCGGGGCGCGGCAGCCAGCGTGGGTGGCGAGGCGCCTGCGAGCACCGGGCTGCCCTGCGGACCGAGCGTCACCGGCCCGAGGTGCAGCAGCAGCCGGTCGACGAGCCCGGCCGCGGCGAGCGCGCCCGCCAGCTGCGGTCCGCCCTCCACCAGCGCGCGCCGCACGTCGCGGTCGCCGAGGACGCCGAGGGCGGCAGCGAGGTCCAGCCCGACCTCACCCACCGCGGGCGGCACCGCCACGACCGCCACGCCGCGGGCCTGCAGCGCGTGCCGGCGCTGCGGCGCGGCGTCGGGGGCGGTCAGCACCAGCGTGGGGGCGGCCCCGTCGGTGAGCGCCGCGTCGGGCGGCAGGCGCAGGCGGCGGTCGAGGACCACGCGCAGCGGCTGCTCGCCGCGCCAGTCGGGCAGCCGGACGGTCAGGCGCGGGTCGTCGGCCAGCGCGGTGCCCGAGCCGACGATCACCGCGTCGGCCGCGGCGCGCAGCCGGTGCACCCGCGCGCGCGTGCTCGGGCCGGTGATCCACTGGGAGCTGCCGTCGGCGGCGGCCACGCGCCCATCGAGGCTCGCGGCGAGCTTGACGGTGACCAGCGGGCGCCCGGTGCGCGCGTGGTGGCGGTGGGCCTCGACCTGGCGCGCCGCGCGGGCGGCGACCTCCCCGTCGCCGAGGCGCTGCACCGTGACACCGGCCGCGGCGAGCGCTGCGGCCCCGCCGGCCGCGGTCGGGTTGGGATCGTCGACGCTGTAGACCACCCGGGCCACGCCCGCGGCGCGCAGCGCCCGGCTGCACGGCGGGGTGCGGCCGTGGTGGTCGCACGGCTCGAGGGTGACCACCGCGGTGGCGCCGCGGGCGAGCGCCCCGGCGCGCTCCAGGGCCACGGCCTCGGCGTGACGTCCCGGCGGCGGCTCGGTAGCGCCCTCGCCGACGACCTCACCGTCGCGCAGGAGCACACAGCCCACGGGCGGGTTCGGGTTGACGGCGTGCTCGACGCTCGCGGCGAGCGCGAGCGCGCGCTCCATCGCCTGCCGGTCGTCCACGCGGCGCTCCTGGCATCGGGCCGGGCGCATCCGAGGCATGGGGAGACGTGCAGCGGCGCATGCGACCGCGCGCAGCGCGCGCAGCCGCCGCTCGCGGCGGGTCGCCTCCTCCCGTCCGGACTGTCACCGTCGGCTCCGGCTCGGTGCCACGAGGGCACCTCCCGGATCCACCGCTGCGCACAGCGGGTCGCGGGCTGCCCGGCGCTGTCGCCGGGTCACCGCCGGTCGGGGATTTCACCCTGCCCCGGAGGCGCGGACGGCGTTCACCGTCCACGGGCAAGCCTACCCCGCAGCACCGGGGTCGCCTCGCCATCCGGCCGTACGTGTCGGGCCGGACGGCCCCAGCGGGGTGCGTCACCCAGCCACGACGCGGTCAGGCCTCGGCTGGCCCGGCGTGCCAGCAGCGCACGTACATGCCGTCGGTGCCGTCGCGGTCGGGCGCCAGCTGGATGCCGGGGTCGCCGGGCAGCTGCGTCCCAGCGCCGCCGAGGTCAGGCTCGACCGGGGTGAGCGCCGCCTGCGGCGTGCCGGGAGGCGCGGCCTCGACCGTCTCGACCACCGCCGCGGTCTCCTGGTGCGTCCAGGTGCACACGCTGTAGCAGACCGCCCCGCCGGGTGCGACCACGCGCGCGGCCTCTGCCAGCAGAGCCTGCTGGATCGCGGCGAGCTCGCCAGGGTCCTGCGGCGCCACGCGCCAGCGCAGCTCGGGTCGCCGGCGCACCACGCCCAGCCCGGTGCAGGGCGCGTCGACCAGCACGAGGTCGACGCTGGCGTCGGGCAGCGGCAGCGCCCTCCCGTCGGCCACCGCCACGCCCAGCGCCGCGCTGCGGGGGTGCGCGGCCACCTCGTCGGCCATGGCCCCCGCGCGCCCGGCGTGGCGATCGAGGGCGAGCACCGCGAGGCCCTGCTCGGCGAGGTGGGTGGCCTTGCCGCCGGGCGCGGCGCAGGCGTCCACGGCCCGGCGCCGGCCGCGATCGGTGCGGGTGGCGGGGGTGAGCGCGCCTGCGGCAGCGCCGACCAGGGTGGAGGCCTCGTCCTGGACCACCGCGCGCCCCTGGCGCACGCTTGCGAGCCGGTCGGGGTCGACGTTGCTGCCCAGGTGCACCGACGCGGCGGCGTGCGGGGCGGGCGCGGGCTCCAGGCCCTGCACGCGGAGCTCGGCGCGGAGCTCGTCGAGCAGCGCGTCGCGTGCGGCGGGGCCGCCGGTGGCGCGCAGCATCACCCCGGGCGCGTCGTTGCCAGCGGCCAGGACGGGCTCGGCGCGCTCCCCGAACCGGGCTCGGGCCGCTGCGACGATCCAGGCGGGGTAGCCCAGGCGCAGGCCGAGACCCTCGTCGGTGGCCGGATCGGGCCAGGGCAGGCGCTCGCGGCCGCGCGCGAGACCGCGGAGCACGCCGTTGACGAAGCCGGTGACCCGCTTGCCGGCGACCTCGCCGGCGGCGGCCACGGTGGTCGACACCGCGGCGCGGTCGGGTTGGCGCCCGTGCAGCAGCTGCCAGGCTCCGAGGCGCAGCGCGTCGGCGACCACCGGCTCGACCTTGCGCAGCGGGCGACTGCTGACCTGCTCGAGCGCCCAGTCGAGGGTGCCCTCCCAGCGCAGCGTCTCGTACACCAGCGCTGCGGCCAGCGCCCGGTCCTCGGCCGGCAGGCCGGCGCGGTCCAGCGCCGCCCGCAACGCCGGCTGGGACCAGGCGGCGTCACGGCGGATGCGGCCGAGGGCGCGCAGGGCGGCGGTGCGCGCCGCCACGCCCGGCGGGCCGCCGGGCTCGCTCATGACCCGGCGCTGGCGCCGAGGCGCTGGCCCTGCGGCTGGTAGCCGTTGACGAACGCGCGCCCGTCCATGCGCGCCTTGCCGGCGGGCTGCACCTCGCGCAGCCGCAGCAGCGCGCCGTCACCGCACACCACCAGCGGCCCGGCGTCGTCGGCGCCGACCACCGCACCGGGCTCGGCGGTGGCCGCGGCGGCGGCGGCGAGCCCGGAGGCGGCGTCGCCGGCGACCTCACCCGCGTGGACGACCTCGGCGGCATGCACCTTGACGCGCCGCTCCCCCAGCGTGGTGTGGGCGCCCGGCCACGGGTTGAACGCCCGCACCGCCCGCTCCACGCGCGCTGCCGGCTGCTGCCAGTCCAGCTGGGCGTCGTCGGGCTCGATCTTCGGGGCGAGCGTGGCCTGCTCGTGGTCCTGGGGCTGCGGGGTGAGGGTGCCCCGGACGAGCCCGCGCAGCGCGTCGACCAGCACCGGAGCGCCGCGCTCGGCGAGCCGCTGCGTCACCGTGCCGGCGGTGTCGTCGTGGTGGATCGGCTCGCGCGCGGTGAGCAGCACGTCACCGCTGTCCATGCCGGGGTCGAGGCGGAAGCAGGTCACGCCGATCTCGGTGTCACCGGCCAGCAGCGCGTGCGGCACCGGCGCCGCACCGCGCCAGGCAGGCAGCAGCGAGAAGTGCAGGTTCACGAAGCCGTGGCGGGTGGTGGCCAGCACGTCGGCGGGCAGGATCGCGCCATAGGCCACCACGGCGGCGACGTCGAGGTCGAGCGCGGCGAGGTCGTCGCGCACCTGGCGGGGCTTGGTGGGCTGCCAGACGGGCAGGTCGAGGTCGAGCGCGGCCTGCTTGACCGGCGGCGCCGTCTGGCGGTGGCCGCGGTCGCGGGGGCGGTCGGGGTTGGTGATGACCACCTCGACGGCGAGGTCCTCGGCCGCGGCCAGCGCCCGCAGGGCGGGCACCGCCGGCTCGGGGGTGCCCAGGAAGGCGCAGCGCAGGGGCGCAGCGCTCACGCCGGGTGCCCCACGTAGGCGGGCCGTGCAGCGGCCTCCTCCTCGAGCTCGCCGGCGTTGATGCGCCGCATCGCCTCTTTGCGGTCGTGCCGGGCGAGGTGGTCAATGAACAGGATGCCGTTGAGGTGGTCGAGCTCGTGGAGCATGATCCGCGCGAGCGTGCCCTCGCCCTCCAGGGTGAGCTCGTCGCCGAAGACGTCGCGGGCGGCCATGCGCACCCGCAGCGGCCGCTCGGTGGGGAAGAACAGGCCCGGGAACGACAGGCAGCCCTCGTCGCCGTGCTGGACGTCCTCGCTGGTCTCCACCACCTCGGGGTTGACCAGCGCCCCGTGGCGCTCCTCGTCGGGCAGCTCCCAGGTGAACAGGCGCTTGAGCACCCCCACCTGGTTGCCGGCCAAGCCGAGCCCCTCGGCGGCACGCATCGTCTCGAGCATGCTCTCGGCGAGCTGGCGCAGCTGGTCGTCGAAGTCGGTGACCTGGCGCGCGCGCTCGCGCAGCACGGGATCGCCGAAGATCCGGATGGGCAACAGAGCCACGAGGCTGGTCCTTCCGCGCTGTCGTCGTCAGACCGCGTCGATCGCGTCCACGTCGAGTCGCACGCGCGGGCCGTCGCGGTCCCACGTCCGCTGCAGCGGCTCGATGGCGCGTAGCGTGCCACGCAGGTCGTCGGTCTTCACCAGCGTCGCGCCGTCGGGGTCGGGGCCGAGCACGCTGACCTCGGCAGGCACCGCCGCCCGCACGGCCGCGGCGACGTCGCCCGCGTGCTCGGCGGGAGCGCGCACCAGCACCACCGAGGTCGCCGGTGGCAGGCGCAGCTCGGCGCGGCGCGGCTCCTCGGCCCGCCAGAAGCCCTCCGGGTCGGCGCGCACCAGCGCCTGCACCGCCGGATGCGTGGGCTCGCGGGTCTGCAGCACGATGCGCTCGCTCCACCGGGCGATCGCCAGCCACAGGCGCAGCGCGTCCTCGGCGGCGTCCAGGCGGGGGCGGGCCAGCCAGGCGTCGGCGTCGGGCAGCACGGTCACCGCGGCGGCCTCCCCGGCCAGCCAGTCGGGGCGCGCGACGATGCTGCCGCGGGTGCACACGCCGATGGCGGGGCGCTCGCGCGGACCGGGAGCGTCGAAGCCCTCCATGCGGGCCACGTGGGCGCCGGGGTGGGCGCGGGCCAGCTCAGTGGCCAGTCGCCCGGCGCCGGCGGCGAGCGGGGCGACGTCCTCGGCCTCGCACAGCGAGCAGGCGAACGCTTCGCCGCGCCACCCGCAGGTGGCGCAGGCCCAGGTGGCCGCGGCAGCCCCGGTGGCATCGGCAGCCCCGGTGTCGCCGGCGGCATCGGCGGCTCCGGCAGCCCCGGTGGCGTCGCCGAGCGCGCCGTCGCACACCGGACAGGCACGCCGGGCGCGGCAGCGCCGGCACGCCAGACGGGTGCCGTCACCGCGCCGGGCGGCCACCACCAGCCCGGCGCGCCCGGCGGCGACCGCCTCGCGCAGGGCGCGGTCAGCCGGGGCGGTGAGGCGACCGCGCCGCGAGGCCGGCTGGGTGCTGGGATCCACCACGGTGACCAGCGGGGCCGCGGCGCGCTCGCGCTCGCGCGGGGCGGCGATGGTGCGCACGTGCTCGGCGCGCGCCAGGCGCCACAGCGCTCCGCTGGGCAGCGTGCCGGTGACCACGGCGCTGGCCCCGCGCAGCGCGGCGAGGCCGAGGACCGCGTCGCGCGCGTGGAACCGGGGGCTGCGCCGCTCCTTCCAGGCCGGGCTGGCCTCGTCGGCCAGCACCACCAGCCCGAGGTTGGGCACCGGGGTCAGCGCCGCGCCCCGCTCGCCGACCGCCACCCGCGCGTGGCCGGCGCGCAGGCGCGCGAACGCGCGGTAGCGGCGCCGATCGTCGCCGGGACGCAGGTCGGCGCCCATCGGCCCGGCCACGCCCAGCGCCAGGTCCAGCAGCGGCGAGGCCGGGTCGGGGGCGAGCACCAGCGCGCTGCGGCCCGCCGCCACGCAGCGGTTGACCAGATCGGCGAGCATCGCCTCGACGTCGTCGCCGGGCAGCGGACGCCACCAGGCGGCCTGCGGCGTCTGGCGACCCGCGGCGGCCTGCAGCAGCCGTGAGGCGGGATAGGGCCGCCAGGCCGAGGCCGGGCACGGCGGCCGGTCGGCCGGCTGCGGCGGCGCGGCCGGGCCGAGGGCGGCGAGCTCGTCGTCGAGCCCGGCCACGCGCGGGGGCAGCGCCAAGCGCAGCACCCCGCCGAGCGTCCCGGCCCAGCGGCCCGCCACCCAGCGCAGCGCGTCGAGCTCCGCGGTGTCGAACCAGCGCACCGGCCCATCGACGCGGGCCAGCGGCTTCACGCGCGCCGGGTCGGTGGTGGGCTCGTCGGCGAGCTCGGCGACCCACCCGGTGCGCCGGCGTCCCGCGAACGGCACCCGCACCCGGTGGCCGACGGCCACCGAGCGCCCCTGCGGCACTGCGTAGTCGAACAGCTGGTCCAGGTGGCGCTGCGTGACGTCGACGACGACCCGGGCGTAGGGTGCGGTCACGGGGTGCGCGCCACCGGCGGTCAGGCGCCGGCGGTCAGGCGCCCGCGGCGGCCCGCAGCCCGTCGACGCGCCCGGTGTGCTCCCAGGTGAAGCCGTCACCCTCCCGGCCGAAGTGCCCGTAGGTGGCGGTGGCCTGGTAGATCGGCCGTCGCAGGTCGAGGTCGCGGATGATCGCCGCGGGCCGCAGGTCGAACACCTCGCGGATGCCGGCGAGGATCTTCTCCGGGTCGTGCTCCTCGGTGCCGAAGGTGTCGAGGCTGATGCTGACCGGCTCGGCCACCCCGATGGCGTAGGCGAGCTGCACCTCGGCCTTGTGGGCCAGGCCCGCGTCGACGACGTGCTTGGCGACCCACCGCGCGGCGTAGGTGGCCGACCGGTCGACCTTGGTCGGGTCCTTGCCCGAGAACGCGCCGCCACCGTGGCGGGCGATGCCCCCGTAGGTGTCGACCACGACCTTGCGCCCGGTCAGGCCCGTGTCGGCCTGGGGGCCGCCGAGCTCGAAGCGCCCGGTCGGGTTGACCAGGACGCGCTCCTCGTCGAAGTCGATCCCCTCGGGCACGCACGGTGCGATGACGTGCTCGATCAGGTCGGGGCGCAGCAGCGTGTCGGTGTCGATCTCGGGCTTGTGCTGGGCGGAGACGAGCACGCGGTCCAGGCGCCGGGGGCGGCCGTGGTCGTCGTACTCGACGGTGACCTGCGTCTTGCCGTCGGGCCGCAGGTAGGGCACCTGGCCGGAGTGGCGCACCGCGGCGAGGCGCTCGGCCATGCGGTGGGCGAGGTGGATCGGCAGCGGCTGGCCCACCTCGGTCTCGTCGCTGGCGTAGCCGAACATCATGCCCTGATCGCCGGCGCCGAGCGCGTTGAGCTCGTCGTCGGTGCCCGGGCCGCCGTGGCGGTCCACGCCCTGGGCGATGTCGGGCGACTGCTCGTCGATGGCCACGAGCACGCCGCAGGTGTTGCCGTCGAAGCCGGCCTCGGCGCGGTCGTAGCCCACGCCGGCGATCGTGCTGCGCGCGATCTGGTTCATGTCGACGTAGGTGTCGGTGCGGATCTCACCGGCCACGACCACCAGGCCGGTGGTCACCAGCGTCTCGCACGCCACGCGCGCAGCCGCGGGGTCCGGGTCGGTGGCGAGGACCTGGTCGAGGACCGCGTCCGAGACCTGATCGGCGAGCTTGTCGGGATGGCCCTCGGTGACGGACTCCGAGGTGAACAGCGGTCGACGGCCCATGGCCCCGCATCCTTTCGCTACAGACGGCGGCAGAGTCTAACGAGGGGGGGTGCGCTCCGGCAGGTCCGCACCGGTGCGACGCGCGACGATGTGGTCGACGAGGGTCTCGGCCAGCGCCTCCTTGCTCGCCAGCGGCAGCGCGATGCGCTGCCCGTCGGCGGTCAGCAGCACGCCGCGGTTGGTCTCGACCGCGAAGCCGGCGTCGTGGGCGTCCACACGGTTGACGACGATGAGGTCGAGGCCCTTGCGCCCGAGCTTGTCGGCGCCGTGGGCCTCCTCGTCGTGGGTCTCGGCGGCGAAGCCGACCAGCACCTGGCCGGGCCGCTTGCGCGCGCCGACGTCGGCGAGGATGTCGGGGTTGCGCACCAGCGTGACCTGCTCGGGCTCGTCGGTGGCGCCCTTCTTGCGCTTGCGGTCGGCGGCCTGCGCCGGGCGGAAGTCGGCCACGGCGGCGGCGCCGACGACGATGGCGGCGTCCTGCGCCCGCTCCACCACCGCGGCGTGCATCTCGCGGGCGGTCTCGACGCGGTGCACCGTCACGCCCGGCGGGTCGGGCAGCTCACCGGGTCCGGCGACGAGGTCGACGTGGGCCCCGCGGCGCGCCAGCGCGCCGGCAACGGCGTAGCCCATCCGCCCGCTGGAGCGGTTGGTCAGGTAGCGCACCGGGTCGAGGTGCTCGCGGGTCGCCCCGGCGGTGACGACGGCGCGCACCCCCGCCAGCTCGCCGCTGCCACGCCCCGCCGGCGCGAGGGCGGCAGCGACCGCGTCGAGGATCGCGCCCTCCTCGGCCAGGCGCCCGGGGCCCTCGTCGCCGCCGGCGAGCGGACCGTGCTCGGGTCCCACCAGCACCACGCCGCGCTCGCGCAGCGTGGCGACGTTGGCGACCACGGCGGGGTGCTCCCACATCTCGGTGTGCATGGCCGGGGCGAGCACCAGCGGCGCGGTCAGGCACAGCAGGGTGCTGGACAGCAGGTCGTCGCCCAGGCCCCCGGCGAGCTTGCCGAGCGCGTTGGCGGTGGCCGGCGCGACGACGGCGACGTCGGCCTGGCGGGCGAGGTCGACGTGGACGATCCGGTGGGCGTCATCGAACACGTCGGTGGGCACCGGCCGTCCGGTCAGGGCCGCGAGCTGGGCGGGCGCGATGAAGCGTGTGGCCGCCTCGGTGAGCACGGCCTGGACGTGCGCGCCGTGGGTGACCAGCCCGCGCGCGAGCAGCGCCGCCTTGTAGGCGGCCACGCCCCCGGACACGCCGAGCAGGACCCGTGCGCCTTGGAGGGCGGCGCGGTCGAGGGAGGCGGGAGGCTCGGACACGGTGCTCGCCGACCGTCGCAGGGAGCCGGTGGGTCAGGCGTCCTCGTCGGGGGCGGGCGCGTCGGCCTCGCCCTCGTCGTCGGGGGCGTCGTCGCCAACCCCGGCCAGCGGGTCGGAGAGGTCGCCGGCGTCGGCGTCGGCGGCCTCACCGGCATCGGCGTCGGTGCCGGTCGGGTCGAGCGCCACGACCTCGGCGTCCTCGCCCTCCGCGCCTGCGTCGTCGACGTCAGCGTGGCCGCCCTGCGCGCCCTCGTCACCGAAGGCGTCGCTGTCCTCGAGGCCGCCGAGGAGCTGCTCGGCCACCCGCATGGCCTCGCCGGGCTCTTGGGCCACGAGCTTGCCGGCGGCGATCTCCTCGAGGGCGATGGACAGCGGCTTGTTGGACGCGACCTGATCCACCAGCGGCGGGGTGTAGCGGCCCAGGCCCTCCCCGAGCGAGTGGTAGTAGGCGTTGACCTCGCGGGCGCGCCGCGCGGCGAGGTGCACGAGCGTGTACTTGCTCGGCACCTGGTCCAGCAGCTCGTCGATCGTGGCGATCGGGCATCCCTCCTCGGGATCGGGTCGCGTCGCGGCCGGTTGGCTCGAGCGGTGGTCACCTCGAGCCCCAAGCGAGCTCGGGTGCGGCCCGGGGCCGGGGTCTTGGTCATGATCCTGGCCCTGGCCGCGTGGCCTTGGCCAGGCGTGGCTAGCCGGCCGTGCCGACGCGGTCGAGTATAGCCTCCAGCGCTGCCACGCAGCCGGGGACCGTGTCGTTGACCACCTGGTAGTCGAACTCCTGGGCGCGCTGGAGCTCCCACCGGGCTATCTCGATGCGGCGGGCGGCGGTCTCCTCGTCGTCACCGCGGGCGCGCAGCCGGGCGACGAGCTCCTCTTCCGAGGGCGGCGCGACGAACACCAGCACCGCCTCCGACTCGCGCTGGCGGATCTGGCGCGCACCCTGCACCTCGATCTCGAGCAGGACCGTGCGGCCCCGGGCGCGCGGGCCGGTGACGGCCTCGCGCAGCGTGCCGTAGCGACGGCCGTTGAACTCGGCCCACTCGAGGAAGTCGCCGGCCTCGATGCGCGCGGTGAAGTCCGCCTCGTCGAGGAAGTGGTAGTGGACGCCGTGCTCCTCCCCGGGCCGTGGCGGGCGGGTCGTGGCCGACACTGCGACCGTCACGTCGTCACGGCGCTCGGTCAGCGCGCGCACCACGGTGCCCTTGCCCACGCCTCCGGGCCCGCTCAC
Source organism: Nitriliruptoria bacterium (assembly GCA_003553565.1). GTDB lineage: Bacteria > Actinomycetota > Nitriliruptoria > Euzebyales > Egibacteraceae > PUKE01. The sequence goes on from PWER01000008.1 coordinate 21,357, forward strand.
CACGATCAGCCCGCCGGGGGTCGCCGGCCCGTCGCGGCCCACCTCAGCGTCGCCGGTCACGGGCGAAGGCCTCGGACAGCCGGGCGCGCTGGTTGGCTCCGAGCCCGCGCAGCCGGCGCGAGGGGCTGATCCCCAGCTCGTCCATCAGGCGCTGGGCGCGCACCTTGCCGACGTTGGGCAGCGTCTCCAGGACATCGGAGACCTTCGCCCGGGCGATCGCCTCGTCCTGGTCGGCGCGGCGCAGCACCTCGTCGATGCCGATGGTCCCCTGCCGCAGCTCCTCCTTGAGCGCGGCGCGCGCCTTGCGTGCCGCGGCGGCCTTGTCGAGCGCTCGCCGGCGCTCGTCATCGTCGAGTGGCGGCAGCGACATGGCAGCTTCCTCCAGGGGGTCGAACGCGCGTCGATCCTAGCCACGTGAGCGCTGCTGCGTGCCACCGCGGCGGGCGACGGCACGGCGTGTCGCGGCGGCGGGGCTCACCCCTGGGCGGCGGCACGCAGCTCGCTGGCGGTGAACAGCGGCGTCAGCGCCAGGCCGTCGGCGGCCAGCGCCTCGTCGCCGCCGGACTCGCGATCGACCACGCACAGCACGGCAGCGATCTCGGCGCCGCGCTCGCGCAGGTCGGCGCAGGAGGCGCGCACCTGCCCGCCGGAGGTGATGACGTCCTCCACCACGGTCAGGCGCAGCCCCTCCACCGGACCGCCCTCGGCGAGGTTCTCGGTGCCGTAGGGCTTGGCCTCCTTGCGCACGAACCGTGCGGCGATCCCGGTGCGGGCCGACACGGCGGTGGCCAGCGGGACGCCGCCGAGCTCGAGGCCGGCCAGCGCGTCGGTGTCGGGCGGCACCAGCGGGGCCAGGGCGGCGGCGAGATCGGCCAGCAGCGCCGGGTCGGCCTCGAAGCGGTACTTGTCGAAGTACTCGCTGCTGACCTGCCCCGAGCGCAGCCGGAAGCGCCCGGTCAGGTGGGCGGCGGCGTGGACGCGCGCGGCGAGCGCGGCGCGCGCGGCGGGGGCGGGGTCGGGCTGCGACATCGTGCGCTCCAGAGGTTGGGGTCAGCAGAGGTCGAGGCCGGGAGTGCTCGGGTCACGGGAGCTCGGCGAGGATCGCCGCGGCGGCGGCGGCGGGGTCAGCCGCCGCGGTGACGGGGCGCCCCACCACCAGCACGTCGGCGCCGGCGGCCCGGGCCTGCGCGGGCGTGGCCACCCGCGCCTGGTCGTTGCGCGCGCTGCCGGACGGGCGGATGCCGGGGGGGACGATCAGGCCGCGATCGCCGATGGCCTCGCGCACCGCCGCGATGTCGGTGGGGGCGCACACCACGCCGGCGGCGCCAGCGTCGACCGCCAGGCGCGCCAGGCGCGGCACTTGCTCCTCGGCGGGGGGCGAGCCGGTGGCAGCCAGCCCCGGGGCGTCGAGGCTGGTGAGCACCGTCACCGCCAGCACCGAGGTCTCGGGGGCGGCGTCGACGGCCGCGTTGATCATCAGCTCGCCGCCGGTGGCGTGCACCGTCAGGTACGAGGCGCCCTCGCGGCCGAGCGCGGCGGCCGCGGCGGCAACCGTGGCGGGGATGTCGTGGAGCTTGAGGTCGGCGAACAGCGGCGCGCGGGCCCGGGCGGCGTGCAGCGCGGCGGGCCCGTGGGCGGCGAACGCCTCCAGCCCCACCTTGAAGGCGCCGACGTGGTCGGCCAGCTGCTCGGTGAGCCGCGAGAGGTGCTCGAGGTCGGCGGTGTCCAGCGCGATCGCCAGGGGGCGGTTGGCCAGCGCGGGTGCGGCCTCGGGATCCATGGGTTCCTCCGGGGGTCGGTGCGCGGAGCGGGCGGGCGCACCGCCGCGGTCAGCCGGGCAGCTGCACCGTGCCACGCAGGTCGGCGACCCGGTCGATGCCGCGTGCGGCGAGCCAGTCGGGCAGCGCCTCCAGCACCTCCAGCGAGGCCATCGGGTTGCCGAACGTGGCGGTGCCCACGGCCACGGCGGTGGCGCCCGCTCGGATCAGCTCGACCACATCGGTGACGGTGCTCACCCCGCCCATGCCGATGATCGGGATGTCGGGCAGCGCCTGGTGCACCTGGTGGATCGCGCGGACCGCCACCGGCTTGATCGCAGGGCCGGACAGCCCGCCGGTGACCCCGCCCAGCCGCGGCCGGCCGGTCTCGGCGTCGATCGCCATCCCCAGCAGCGTGTTGATGAGGCTGACCCCGGTGGCGCCGGCCTCCCGGGCCGAGGCGGCGATGGCGGTGATGTCGGTGACATCGGGGGTGAGCTTGGCGAACACCGGCACCGACAGGTTGGCGGTGACGACCCGGATGGCCTCCCGCGTGGCCTCGGTGCGGCAGGCGAACACCGTGCCGCGGTCCTCGACGTTGGGGCAGGAGATGTTCGCCTCGACCGCGAGGATCCCCTCGACGCCGCGCAGGCGCTGCGCCAGCACCTGGTAGTCCTCGACGGTGTTGCCGGCGATCGAGACGATGGCGGGCACGCCGTGCTGGCGCAGCCAGGGCAGATCCTCGGCGAGCCACGCGTCGATACCGCCGTTCTGCAGGCCGATCGCGTTGAGCATCCCACCGCTGGTCTCGACCATCCTGGGGGTGGGCAGCCCGGGGCGCGGGTGGCGGGTGATCGACTTGACCACCACCGCGCCGAGGCGGTTGACGTCGAAGAACTGGTTGATCTCCCGCCCCGACCCGAACGTGCCGCTGGCGGTCACGATCGGGTTGGCCAGCGTCACGCCGCCGAGGTCGACCCGCAGGTCGGCCGCGGGCTCGGCGGGCGTGGTGGCCGCGCCCGAGGGCGCGGCGGCCGTCCTCGCAGGCGGGGGGCTCGGGCGCGAGATCGCCATCAGCCCGTCTCCTCGTCGAGCTCGTGCTGTGCCATCGCGGGGCTGCGCACCGCGTCCCAGTCGACCCGGGCGCCGTTGAGCACCGGACCCTCGACGCAGGCGCGCACGTTGCGGCGCTGTCCCTTGCGGCGCACCGGCACCACGCACGTCATGCACACGCCGGTGCCGCACGCCATCGCCTCCTCGACCGCGACCTGGCTCGGCAGCCCGCGGTCGGCGGCCCAGCGCGCCACACCGGCCAGCATCGGCATCGGCCCGCAGCCGTAGACGACCTCGGAGCGGCCGTGCTCGGCGACGCCGTCGAGCACGTCGGTGACGATCCCCTGCGTCCCCAGCGAGCCGTCGTCGGTGGTGAAGGTGGCGCTGGCGGCCGCGCGCTTGGCCTCGATCGTGTTGTAGATCTGCTCGGCGGTGCGGGCACCGAGCACGACGTCGACGCGGTGGCCGCGCGCGCCCAGCGTCCGCGCGAGGTACAGCATCGGCGCGGCGCCGTACCCGCCGCCGACGAGCAGGGCGGGCACCTGCCGGTTGGGCAGCGGGAAGCCGCGCCCGAGCGGGCCGACGAGGTCGAGCACGTCGTGCTTGCCGCGCTGGGCCAGCCAGTGGGTGCCCTGCCCGACCCCGGAGAAGACGATCTCGATCGTGCCCGCCCACGGGCCCTGCTGGCTGACGCTGGCGATCGAGAAGGGCCGGCGCAGCGTGGCGCCCCCGACGTCGACCGCCAGGGTCACGAACTGGCCGGGTCGGGCGCGCTCGGCGATCGCGGGTGCCACGAACGTCAGCGACCAGTAGCTGCCCACGCGCTTGGCGCCCAGCACCTCGCAGAAGGCTCGCAGCGGGCCCTCCTCGCGGCCGAACACCTGCGGGTCGCTGCCGCGGGGCGTGATCTGGCTGCTCACGGGTGGGTCCTCTCCCCCGCCCGGCTGGCCTCGGCCTGCTGGGCGAGCGTGGCGGCGAGGTCGGCATGGTAGTGCTGCAGGGGACGCACGCCGATCTCGTTGGCGCGCAGCGCCTCGATGCCCTGGGTGGCAGCGAGGATCCCCGACAGCGTGGTGATGCACGGCACCCCCGAGCTCACCGCGGCGGTGCGGATCTCGTAGCCGTCAGCGCGCGGTCCCGAGCCCATCGGCGTGTTGAGCACGAGGTCGACCTCGCCGGCGCGGATCTGGTCGACGATGTTGGGGCTGCCGTCGCTGAACTTGGTGACCTCGGTGCAGGCCACCCCGGCGCGCCGCAGCGTCGCCGCGGTGCCACCGGTGGCCAGCACCTCGAAGCCGAGTTCTGCCAGGCGCTTGACGGGGAAGATCAGCGCGCGCTTGTCGCGGTTGGCGATCGAGGCGAACACGGTGCCGGTGGTGGGCAGCACCATCGCGCCGGTGCCCGCCTGGCTCTTGGCGAACGCCGAGCCGAAGTCGGTGTGCAGCCCCATCACCTCGCCGGTGGAGCGCATCTCCGGGCCGAGCTGGGTGTCCACCCCAGGGAACCGGTCGAAGGGCAGCACCGCCTCCTTGACCGCCACGTGCCCGGGCGAGGGTCCGAGGGCGGGGTCACGCTCGGGGGCCAGCCCCTCGGCGCGCAGGTCGGCCAGGCGCTCGCCGACCATCACGCGCGCGGCGATCTTGGCCAGCGGCACGCCCGTGGCCTTGGAGGTGAACGGAATGGTGCGCGAGGCGCGGGGGTTGGCCTCGATGACGGTGATGCCGGCGTCGCGCAGCGCGAACTGGATGTTGATCAGCCCGCGGGTGCCCAGCGCCTCGGCGATCCCGCGGGTGTAGTCGCGCAGCTGCTCGAGCTGGGCGGGCCCGAGGGTGTAGGGCGGCAGCACGCAGGCCGAGTCGCCCGAGTGCACCCCGGCCTCCTCGATGTGCTCGAGCACGCCGCCGAGCAGCAGGTCCTCGCCGTCGAACACCGCGTCGACGTCGACCTCGACCGCGCCCTCGAGGAACTTGTCGACGAGCACGGCGCCCTCGCCGGCGTTGGCGTCCAGCCAGTCCTGCATCTGCTCGGGGGTGTAGACGATGGCCATGGCGCGCCCGCCCAGCACGTAGCTGGGGCGCACCAGCACCGGGAAGCCGATCCGGCCGGCCACCGCCAGCGCCTCCTCGGGCCCGTCGGCGATCGCGCCGGGCGGCTGGGGCACCCCGAGCGTGTCGCACACCTCGGCGAAGCGGCCGCGGTCCTCGGCGAGGTCGATCGCGTCGGGCTGGGTGCCGAGGATGCGCACGCCGGCGGCCTCGAGCTCGCGGGCGATCTTCAGCGGCGTCTGGCCGCCGAGCTGCACCAGCACGCCGACCTTGTCGGGGTCCCCGCCGACCGCGGCGAGCTCGGACTCGTAGACGCCGAGCACGTGCTCGAGGGTCAGCGGCTCGAAGTAGAGCCGGTCGGCGGTGTCGTAGTCGGTCGAGACCGTCTCGGGGTTGCAGTTGACCATGACGGTCTCGTAGCCGGCGGCCTTCAGCGCGTAGACCGCGTGCACGCAGCAGTAGTCGAACTCGATGCCCTGCCCGATGCGGTTGGGCCCCGACCCGAGGATCAGCACGCGCGGCCGCTCGCCGGGCGCGACCTCGGTCTCGGACTCGTAGGTCGAGTAGTGGTAGGGCGTCAGCGCCGGGAACTCGCCGGCGCAGGTGTCCACGGTCTTGCACACCGGCGTGATGCCGGCGGCGGCGCGCTCGGCGCGGAGCGCGCCCTCGGGGTCGCCGGTCGGCGCCGCCGGGCCGAGCCACCGCACCGCCAGCGCGTCGCTGATGCCCAGGCGCTTGGCGCGACGCAGCGCCTGGGTGCGGTCGAGTGCCCCCTCGCGCGCCAGGGCGAGGTCGAGCAGCCCGGCGCGGATCTCGGCGAGCTGCCAGGCGAACCACGGCGCGTAGCCGGTGGCGGCGGCGACCCGGTCGACGACCTCGGGATCGGGGGCCGCGCCCAGCGGCGCGCCGGTGTGCTCGTCGTGGGACACGCGCGCCAGGCCGGGCGCGCAGCCGGCGCGCAGGATCCGGTCGGGGGTGGCCTGGCCGAGCCGCTCCCACCAGGCGGCGAGCTCGGCGTCGGAGGCCTCGGAGGCGGTCGGGTCGGCGGTGGCGGGGTCGGCGCTGGCCGGGTCGGCGCTGGCCGGGCCGGCGCTGGCCGGGCCGAGGTCGCCGTCGAGCCCCTCGGTGCCGTCCTCCAACGAGGACAGCGCCTTGCCGAGGCTCTCGGGGAAGGTGCGCCCGATCGCCATGACCTCGCCGACGCTCTGCATCCGCGTGGTCAGCACGCCGTCGACGCCGGGGAACTTGGCGAAGTCGAACCGCGGGATCTTGGTGACGACGTAGTCGATGGTCGGCTCGAACGCCGCCTTGGTGCGCCCGGTGATGTCGTTGGCGATCTCGTCGAGGGTCAGCCCGACCGCCAGGCGTGCGGCGATCCCGGCGATCGGGAAGCCGGTGGCCTTGCTGGCCAGCGCGCTCGAGCGCGACACGCGCGGGTTCATCTCGACCACGCAGAGCCGGTCGCTGGTCGGCTCGTAGGCGAACTGCACGTTCGAGCCGCCCGTTGCGACCCCCACCTTGCGCAGCACGGTGAACGCGGCATCGCGCATCCGCTGGTAGGTCGGGTCGGTGAGCGTCAGCGCCGGCGCGACGGTGATCGAGTCGCCGGTGTGCACGCCCATCGGGTCGACGTTCTCGATGGAGCACACCACGACGCAGCTGTCGTTGCCGTCGCGCATGACCTCGAGCTCGTACTCCTCCCAGCCGAGCATCGACTCGTCGATCTGGATCTCGCCGATCGGGCTGGCGCGCAGCCCCTCGGCGACCATGCGCTCGTACTCCTCGGCGCTGTGGGCCACCCCGGAGCCGGTCCCACCGAGGGTGTAGGAGGCGCGCACCAGCAGCGGGAAGCCGTGGGTGTCGGCGAAGGACTGCGCCTCGGCGTGGCTGGTGGCCCGCGTGTGGGCGGCGACGTCGAGGCCGACCTCGGCCATGGCCAGCGAGAAGGCGCGGCGGTCCTCGGCCAGCGCGATCGCGGCCATGTCGGCGCCGATGAGCTCGACGTCGTGCTTGGCGAGCACCCCCTGCTCGGCGAGGTCCCAGGAGAGGTTGAGCCCGGTCTGGCCGCCGATGGTGGGCAGCAGGGCGTCGGGGCGCTCGGCGGCGATGACCTTCTCGACCGCGTCGACGGTCAACGGCTCGATGTAGGTGGCGTCGGCGAACTCGGGGTCGGTCATGATCGTGGCCGGGTTCGAGTTCACCAGCACGACCCGGTAGCCCAGCGAGCGCAGCGCCTTGCACGCCTGGGTGCCCGAGTAGTCGAACTCGCAGGCCTGGCCGATCACGATCGGTCCCGAGCCCAGCAGCAGGATGGTGTGGAGGTCGTCGCGGACCGGCATCAGGCGGACCCCTCGCGGCGGCGATCCATGAGCGCGGTGAAGTCCTCGAAGAGATAGCGCGAGTCGTGCGGACCGGGCGCGGCCTCGGGGTGGTACTGGACGCTGAACGCCGGCCGGTCGGCCAGCTCGATGCCGGCGTTGGTGCCGTCGTAGAGGTTCACGTGCGTGGGAGCGACGGCGCCGTGCGGGCCCTCGGCGCCCGGCAGGGTGTCGCCGTCGACCGCGAAGCCGTGGTTGTGGCTGGCGATCTCGATGGTGCCGCGACGCAGGTTGCGGATCGGGTGGTTCACCCCGTGATGGCCGAAGGGCAGCTTGAACGTGCGCGCGCCGGCGGCGAGCCCGAGCAGCTGATGCCCCAGGCAGATCCCGAAGGTGGGCGTGCCGGTGCCGAGCAGCTCGGCGATGGTGGCCACGCCCTCGCCCACCGCCGCCGGGTCGCCGGGGCCGTTGGACAGGAACACCCCGTCGGGCGCGAGGGCGAGGATCTCCTGCGCGCTGGTGGTGGCGGGCACCACGGTGATGTCGCAGCCGTGGGCGGCGAGCAGGCGCAGCTGGTTGCGCTTGCAGCCGAAGTCCACACACACCACGTGGTAGCGCGCCGGGCCATCGGCCTGGACGGTGTAGGAGGTGGGGGTGGTGACCGCGGTGGCGAGCTCGGCGCCGGCCATCTCGGGCGCGCCGGTGACCTGCTCGAGCAGCTCGGCGGGATCGAGGACCTCGCTGGACACCACGGCGCGCATCGCGCCGTGCTCGCGGATGCGGCGGGTGAGCGCGCGGGTGTCGACGTCGTCGATGGCGACCACCCCGGCGTCGGCGAGCGCGGCAGGCAGGGTGCGGTCGGCGTGCGGGTTGCCGTGGGTGCGGCTCGCGGCGCGCATCACGAAGCCGGCGACCTGGATGGCGTCGGACTCGTCGTCGGTGGGGGTGAGCCCGTAGTTGCCCTGGTGGACCGCGGTCATGACCACGATCTGGCGGTGGTAGCTCGGGTCGGTGAGGACCTCCTGGTAGCCGGCCATGGCGGTGTTGAACACCGCCTCGCCGACGCTGGTGCCCTCCGCCCCGACCGCACGGCCGGGCCAGGCGCTGCCGTCCTCGAGCACCAGCAGCGCGGGGCGCCGCTGGGCGGTTGGTGTGCCCTCGGAGGGCGCGGTGCCGACGATGTGACGGGTCGGCAGGGTCGGCTGCTGGGAGGCGTGGGCGCGCGCGGGGTCAGCCACCGGCGCGCTCCTGGCCGGCGATCGAGGCCTGGGGCGCCGAGGCGGTCGCGCCCGGCTCCGCGGGGGTCGGGCCCGCCGGCGGCGGCTGGGCGACCGGACCGAGCCCGGTGTGGTGCAGGTTGCCCGACACAGCGGGCTCGCCGTCGCCGTCGTCAGGGTCGGCCTCGTCGGTCAGCTCGCCGTCGTGCACGGTGAAGCGGCCGCGCAGCAGCGTGTGGACGACGCGTCCTCGCAGCGTGCGCCCCGCGAAGGGCGTGTTGTGGCTGCGCGAGACCAGGACGCCGGGCTGCACGGTCCACTGGGCCTGGGGATCGAACACGCACAGGTTGGCGGGCGCGCCCGGCTCCAGCGGCCCACCGTGCCCGTCGATGTCGCGGCTGCGGGCCGGCGCGGTCGACAGCGCGCGCACCGCCTGGGGCAGGGTGAGGGTGGGCTCGCCGCGCTCGGGGAACACGAGCTCGGTCAGCGTCACCGCCAGCGCCGTCTCCAGCCCGACCATCCCGGGTGGGGCGTGGCCCCACTCCTGCTCCTTGTGCTCGGGCGCGTGCGGCGCGTGGTCGGTGGCGATCGCGTCGAGGGTGCCCTCGGCCAGGCCGGCGCGGATGGCGCGGACGTCGGCGGCGGTGCGCAGCGGCGGGTTGACCCGGTAGACCGCGTCGAAGTCCCCGGCGAGGTCCTCGGTCAGCGTGAAGTGGTGCGGGGTGGCCTCGGCGGTCACGCGCACGCCGCGCTGCTTGGCCTCGCGGATGAGCTCGACGGCGCGGGCGGTGGACACGTGCGGGATGTGCAGCCGGGCGCCGAGCCCCTCGGCGAGCAGCAGGTCGCGGGCGATCATCACCTCCTCGGCCTCGTGGGGCCGGCCGGGCAGGCCGAGGCGCGCGGCCACGCCACCCTCGTTGGCGGTCCCGCCGGCCACCAGCGCAGGGTCCTCGGCGTGGTTGCAGATGATCGCGTCCCAGGTGCGGGCGTAGGCCATCGCCCGGCGCAGCACCTGCGCGCTGCCCACGGGGATGCCGTCGTCGGAGAAGCAGCGCACCCCGACCGCGGCCATCGCGCCGAGCTCGGCGAGGCGCTCGCCGGCCAGGTGCTGGGTGATCGCGCCGACGGGGTGGACGTCGCAGCGGCCCGCGGCCACGGCGAGCTGCTTGACCTGCTCGATGACCGCGGCGTGGTCAGCGACCGGCTCGGTGTTGGCCATCGGGCACACGGCGGTGAACCCGCCCAGCGCCGCGGCGGCCGTGCCGCTGGCCACGGTCTCGGCGTCCTCGCCGCCGGGCTCGCGCAGGTGGACGTGCAGGTCGACGAGCCCCGGGCTGATCACCAGGCCGTCGCAGTCCAGGCGCAGTCCAGCCGAGTCGTCGCCGACCGCGGCGATGCGCTCGCCGTCGACGACGATGTTGGCGATCTCATCGCGGCCGGTGGCCGGGTCGATGACCCGGGCGCCGGTGAGCGTCAGCGTGGTGGTGGCGCTCATCGCGCGGCTACCTCCTCGGCCGTGGTGGCTTGGGTGACGGGCTCGGCGGGCGCGGCCTGCTCGCCTCCGAGCATCAGGTACAGGCAGCTCATGCGCACCGCGATGCCGTTGGTGACCTGCGCGGTGATCAGGGCGTTGGGCGCGTCGGCGACCTCGGCGGTGACCTCCACGCCCCGGTTCATCGGCCCGGGGTGGAGCACCACCGCCTCGTCGGGCAGGCGCGCCAGCCGGTCGCGCCCCACGCCCCAGATGCGCGCGTACTCGCGGCTGGAGGGGAAGAACTGCTCGGTCATGCGCTCGCGCTGCACACGGAGCAGGTAGAGCACGTCGGTGCGCGCCAGCAGCCCGTCGAGGTCGTAGGTGACCTCGCAGCCCCAGCTCGGCGCCGAGGCGGGAACCAGCGTGGGCGGTCCGCACACGGTGACGTTGGCGCCCATGGTGGCAAAGCCCTGCACCACGCTGCGCGCCACGCGCGAGTGGAGCACATCGCCCACCACGGCCACGTTGAGCCCGGCGAGGCGCCCGACGTGCTCGCGGACGGTGAACAGGTCCAGCAGCGCCTGGGTGGGGTGCTGGTGCCAGCCGTCACCGGCGTTGAGCACGCGCGCCTGCACGAACCGGGTCAGCGTCTGGGCCGCGCCCGACTGCTCGTGGCGGATGACGATCGCATCCACCCCCATGGCCTCCAGCGTCTGGGCGGTGTCCTTGAGCGACTCGCCCTTGGACACGCTCGAGCCCTTGGCCGAGAAGTTCAGCGTGTCGGCCGACAGGCGCTTGGCGGCCAGCTCGAAGCTGGTGCGGGTGCGCGTGGAGTCCTCGTAGAACAGGTTGCACACGGTGCGCCCGCGCAGCGTCGGCACCTTCTTGACCGGGCGCAGCGCGATGTCGCGGAAGCCCTCGGCGGTGTCGAGGATGTGGCCGATCTGCTCGGCGTCCAGGTCCTCCATCGACAGCAGGTGGGTGATCACGAGGTGCCTCCTGCGTCGCGGCTTGCGGAGTCGGCGGGGTCGGGGGCGATGACGACCCGGTCGACGCCGTCGACCTCGGTGAGCTCGACCTGCACCGCGGTGTCGCGGCTGGTCGGCAGGTTCTTGCCGACGTAGTCGGCGCGGACCGGCAGCTCGCGGTGGCCGCGGTCGACGATGACCGCCAGCTGCACCGCACGAGGACGGCCGAGGTCCATCACCGCGTCCAGTGCCGCGCGCACGGTGCGACCGGTGAACAGCACGTCGTCGACGAGCACCACGACCTTGCCGTCGACGCTGTCGACCAGGTCGGTGGGGCCCAGCGGACGCGGGCCGGCCGTGGCGTAGTCGTCGCGGTAGAGCGTCACGTCGAGGCTGCCGGCCGGCGGTGCCTGCCCCTCGATGTCGCCGATGGCCTGGGCGAGGCGGTCGGCCAGCGGCGCACCGCGCGTCGGGATCCCCGCCAGGACGAGGTCCCGCGCGCCCTCGTTGCGCTCGGAGATCTCGTGGGCGATGCGACGGATCGAGCGGCTGATCGCCTCGGCGCCGAGCACCTCGGTGGGCTCGGCGGCGCTCATGGCCGACCTCTCTGACCCTCACCCGGGTGCAGCGCGCAGCGGGCGCTGCTCAGCAAAAGCGCACCGTCCCTGTGCGGACACGGTGCGCTGCGTCTGCTCTGCATGTCGTCCCTTTCTGGCCTCACCGGACCAGGCTTAAAGGTCGCCCGGAGCATAGCGCCACGGTGGTCGCGACGGCAACGCGCCGGGCGCTGCGCCGGCAGCAGCGGGCCCTGCGACCGAGCGGCTGCACTCACCCACCGTCGCGGCGCCGCTCGATCCGCTCGCGGAACTGCTCGAGAGGCTGTGCGCCGGCCAGCAGCTCAGGCGGTTGGTCACCACCGAAGATCACGAACGCGGGCGTGCCGCTGACGCCGCGCGACTGCCCGCTGGCGACCTCGCCGGCGATCGCCTTGTCATAGGCGTCCGAGGCCACCGCCTCTTCGACCGCGTCACCGTCCAGCCCGACCTCGTCGGCCAGCGCTCCGAGGTCCTCGGCGTCGATGCCCTGGTCGACGCCGTGCTCGAACAGGGCGCTGTGCAGCTCCCAGAAGCCGCCCTGCTCGGCGGCGGCCATCCCCGCTGCTGCGGCTCGCTCGGACCCGCGGCCCTGCACGGGGAAGTCCCGCCAGACATAGCGCAGGTCGCCGGCGTCGACGTAGTCGTCGACGAGGGCGCCGAACGTGTCCTCGTGATGGGCCTGGCAGAAGGGGCAGGCGAAGTCGCTGTACTCGATGATCGTCACGGGCGCGTCGGGGTCGCCGAGCAGGCGCGCGGGTCCCGACGCGGACTCGCCCGCCGCATCGCTGGCCTGCCCGTCGGCCACGGCGGCATCGCCGTCGTCGCTGGCCGTGCCCCACAGCTCCATGTCGCTCGCCAACCCGATGACGACGGCAGCCCCCACCACCGCCACCACGAGCAGGGGCCCACCGACACGTCGAAGCATCGACGGGCGCTCGGATGCCGAGGCCACGTCGCGGTCCGGCGCGGCGGTGGCGCCCGGGTCGCCGGTGGACTGGGGGTCGCCAGAGCCCGGCGTGCTGCCGGGATCCTGGCTGCTGTCGGGCCCCTGGGTGTTGCCCGGGTCGTGGGTGCTCATGGTGTGTGGTCTCCGATGACCGCAAGGAGGATCGTGCTCGCCGCGCTGGCAGTGCTGGCAGCGCTGGCCGCGCTGCCGGCGAGGTTGCCACGCCCCGCACCGCAGCACCGCAGCACCGGGCACGGGAGCACCGGGCGCAACTGGGCGGCCGCCGCGCTCACTGCTCCCACGGGTCGACAGGGTCGGTATGACGCACCTGCCCCAGCGGCCCTGTCCAGGTGCATCGCCCGGTGTCGGGGTCCAGCGACACCGACCACTTGCGGTGCTCCACGAGATCGTGGTGAGCGTGGCACACCGGGATCGAGTCGAGGAGATCCGTCACCCCGCTCGTGACCCAGGGAGTGAGGTGATGCACCTCGCCCCACGACACGGGCCGGTCGCAGTCGGGCCCGCGACATCGGGTGTGCAGCATCTGCAGCAGCGGCCGCAGCCAGTCCGGCAGCGTGCGGTGGGTCCGGCTGACCTCGATCGGGCGCCACGGTCCGAGGGTCTGCACGGCGGTCACGCGCGCATCCGCGGCCACGCGACGCGCCTGATCGGGCGAGATCGGCCCGGCGAACCGCAGGCGCGGGGAGCGCTGCGCCTGCCGGTCGACGCCGGCGAGCGTCGCCACGTCCACGATCGCCAGCACGTGCGGACGAGCGCCGTGGCGGCACGGGATGTGCGGCGCCGATGCGGCGTGCTCGAGCGCAGCGTGCAGCGCATCGTGGCGCCGCTGCGCGGGGCTGCGGCACTCCTCGGTGGGCGTCTCGGGAGGATCGGGCGTCTCGCAGGCGTCCAGCACTGCGGCGAGCAGCTCGCCGGTGACGAGATCGAGGGTGGCCCGCAGGTCCCACAGCCCGTCGATCGTGGGCACGAGGGTCAGGCCACGGCGCTCGTCAGGGCCGTTGCGCTCGAGCGGCTTGGCAGCGGTGCCGTCCGCGTCCACCAGATCCCGCACCCGCGCGACCGCCCGGCCCACGTCGTAGGGCCGCGCGGTCAGCGCGAGGTCGCACAGCGCGTCCTCGACCTGCGCGATGGCGCTCATGCGCCGCGGCACGGCTGCGCGCGTGACCTGGGTGACGTGGGCCAGTGAGATCTCACCCTGCTGGAGGTGTCGAGCCAGCCGCGGCAGCCGCTCCAGGCGGCGCGCGGCCTGCACGCGCTGGGTGGCAGCGCCGTGGTCGAGTCGGGCGCGACGACGCAGCCACGACGCCGTGGTCACCGCCCCCTCGTGGGCGACCGCGTCGCGTCGGTCGACCTCTCCGACGAGCCGCACCTGCTGGCCGTCGAGCACGTTGCGGGCGCGCTCCAGCGCCAGGACCGCGTCGGTGGTGGCCTGGTCGGCCTCGGGGTCGAGGTCGACCGCGGCGAGACGGCCCAGCGCGGCTTCGATGTCAGCGACCGCCTCATCCAGCGTGGGCACTGGCGTGGCCTCGGTCTCGGCGGTGTCCGCGCCGCTTGGCTCGTCAGTCGATGCGGCGTCGTAGGAAGCGGCCGGCTCGCGCGCCAGGCGGGCGCTGGTGGCCTCGTCGGGCTCGTGCCGGTCAGCGGGATCGCCGCTGGGGCCCTCGGGCAGCACCCCGGGCACCGCCCAGGGGCGCCAGCCCGCGGGCGCTGTGCGCTGCGGGCGGCGAGGGCGAGCCGAGTGCGGGGCGAACATGTGTCCAAGTATACCCGGGGGTGGGACAGCGCCCCGTAGGCCACGCCCGACGAGCTGTGGAGAACCGGCACGCGGCCGAGACGGCCAGGCCGCCGGGCCGGGGCACGTCACGCGCGGCTGCGACGCGTGAGCCGCGGCCGGGGGGCGGCGAGGCCGTCACTCGGGTTCGGGCGGGCGACGCTGCTGCTTGACCTCGCCGCGGCGGCGCTTGGCGGCCAGTCGGCGCTGCTCGGCCGAGCGCGGCTTGCGGGTGGGGCGGCGCTCGCGGCGCGGGGTCAGCGCCTCGCGCAGCAGCGTGACCAGTCTCCCTCGGACGGCTTCGCGATTGCGCGCCTGCGAGCGGTGCTCGCTGGCGGTGAGCAGCAGCTCGCCCTCGCCGGTCAGCCGCGAGCCGAGCGTGCGGTAGATCGCCGCCTTCTGCTGGTCGGTCAGGGCCGATGAGCCCGCGACGTCGAAGCGCAGCTCGACCTTGGTGGCCGAGGTGTTGACGTGCTGACCGCCTGGCCCGCCCGAGCGCACGAAGCGCTCGTCGAGCTCGCGCTCGGGGATGTGCACGTCCCCGCGGACGGTCAGCCCGTCGCCGTCGTGGGCGGCCACGATGCTCCTCCTCGACCGTGCCGGCTCAGTCGGCGGGGTCGGGCGCGTCGTCTTCCTGGTGGTCAGTCGCCTCGGGCAGCTGCTCGGGATCGGCGCCCTGCTCGCGCGCCAGGCGGCCGAGCACCCCGTTGATGAAGCGCCCGGAGTCCTCGGTGGACAGCGAGCGAGCGAGCTCCACGGCCTCGTTGATCGCCACCGATGCGGGGACGTCGGGGTCGTGAGCGATCTCGTGCAGGCCGAGGCGCAGCAGGTTGCGATCCACCACCGGCATGCGCTGGAGGCGCCACCCTTGTGCGGCGTCGGCGATCGCGCGGTCCAGCTCCCCGCGGCGCTCGGCGACGCCCTCGACCAGCGCGACCGTGAACGGGTCGGGCGGGTCGTCGCCGTCCTGGGCCGCCGCGAGCACCGCAGCGAGCGGACGACCGAGGACATCCGCCTCGTAGAGCAGCTCGAGCGCCCGCGTGCGGGCGTCGTGCCGTGTGACGCGGGCCATCGGCGCTAGGCCCGTGACAGGTAGTCGCCGGAGCGGGTGTCCACCTTGATGCGCTCTCCCTCGTTGATGAACAGCGGCACCTGCACGGTGGCTCCGGTCTCGAGCGTGGCGGGCTTGCTGCCACCAGAGACGCGGTCGCCCTGCAGGCCCGGCTCGGTCTCGGTGATCTCGAGCTCGACCGAGGCCGGGAGGTTCGCGCCGATGACCTCGTCCTGGTGGAACACGAGCTCGACGGTGTCGCCCTCCTTGATCCACTTCGGGGCGTCGTCGAGCGGCTCGGCCGGCACGAGGATCTGCTCGAACGTCTCGGTGTCCATGAAGACGTACTGATCGTCCTCGCGGTAGAGGAACTGCAGGTTGCGACGCTCGAGGATGGCCTGCTCGACATCCTCATCGGCGCGGAAGTTGCGCTCCAGCGTCTTGCCGTGGCGCCCCCCCTTGAGCTTGGTGCGCACGAACGCCTGCCCCTTGCCGGGCTTGATGTGCTGGAACTCCTCGACGCGCCAGAGGTCGCCGTCGATCTTCAGCGTCATGCCGTTCTTGAGCTTGTTGGTCGAGACCATGGAGGCTCCGGTGATCCGGTCGCGGGCGGGGCCGTGCGCGCCGCGCGTGCGGGTCGCGCGCTGACGATCGTCGCGTCAGCGCACCGCGAGCGTGCGATCGGGCGTGGTCAGCGCGCGGCAGCCGTCATCGGTGACGACGACGAGGTCCTCTATGCGCGCGCCCCCGAGCTCGGACAGGTAGATCCCTGGCTCGACGGTGACGGCCATGCGGGCCGCGAGTGTAGCGTCGGACGAGGTACCCAGACGCGGCGCCTCGTGCAGGTCGAGGCCGACGCCGTGGCCGGTGCCGTGCACGAAGGCCTCGCCGTGGCCGGCCTGGGCGATCAGGTCGCGGGCGGCAGCGTCGACGTCGCGCGCGGCCACGCCGTCAGCGACCGCAGCCACGGCAGCCGCCTGGGCAGCGGCGACCACCTCGACGACCTCACCGAGCTCGGGCCCTGGCTCGCCCAGCGACACGAGGCGTGTCATGTCCGCGCAGTAGCCATCGACCCTGGCGCCCATGTCGACGGTGATCAGGTCGCCCTCGACCAGGGCCCGCCGCCCGTCCTTGTGGTGGGGCCGCGCGCCGTTGGGGCCGCCGGCCACGGTCGGGGGGAACGCCGGCGCGTCCGCGCCGAGGTCGACCATGGTGCGCTCGGCGAAGCGGGCGACCTCACGCTCGGTCACCCCAGGCTGGATCCAGGCGAGCACCGCCTCCCACGTCTGCGCGGTGAGCGCGCAGGCACGCTCGAGCGCCGCGATCTCCGAGGAGTCCTTGATGGCGCGGAGCTCCTCGACGAGCTGGCCCGCGGGCACGGCCTCGGCAGGCGCGAGCCGCTCCTGGAGGCTGCGCGCGGTGGCCCAGGGGACGCGGTGGGCCTCGAGGCCCACGCGGTCGGTACCGGCGATCGTCTCGTCGACCCAGTCGTCACCGCGGGTGATGATGCGCGGCAGGTCGGGGACCTCGGCCTCGGCCTGGTCGCGGTAGCGCCCATCGGTGATCAGCGTGTGACTGCCGTGGGCTCGCACCAGCAACCGACCGGCGCTGCCGGTGAAGCCGGTCAGATACCGCAGGTTGGTGAGGTCGGTGACCAGCAGCGCGTCGAGTCCGGCCTCGGGCAGACGATCGGCCAGCCGGGCGCGCCGAGCGGCGTGATCGTGGGCAGGTGGCGTGCTCATGCCGAGGGCACGGCGTCGAGGCCGAGGCGGTCGCGACAGGCCATCGCTGCGAGTCGATAGCCGAGGATCCCGGCGCCGGTGATGGTGATGTCGGCCGCTGGAGAGATCACCGAGTGGCGCCGAAACGGCTCGCGCGCGTGGGTCTGGGACAGGTGCACCTCGACCACCGGTATGCCCAGCATCTCCACCGCATCGCGCAACGCGTAGCTGTAGTGCGTCAGCGCACCCGGGTTGAGGATCACCGCGCTGGTGCCGTCGTCGCGGGCGCGGTGGAGGCGGTGGACGAGCTCGCCCTCGTGCTCGGACTGGAAGCGGTCCAGCTGCGGATGCACCGCGCGGGCGGCGGCGTCGGCATCGTCCAGCGTGGCCGTGCCGTAGATGGTCGGATCGCGTCGCCCCAGCTGCGACAGGTTGGGGCCATGGGCGAGGAGGATCGTGGCGTCCTCGGTCATCGTGATGGTGTCCTCGCAGGCGTCGACGTGTCGCCCGGCAGGCTACACAGGTGCATCGCGGGGCCGGTGGCCGCTCGCGGTGCGCCTTGTGGACGCGCTCGGTCTCGGGTCAGGGCTCGAGGCGGGCGCGGACCTCGATGACCTCGTAGGAGCGCTCGGCCACGAGCGCGGTCAGGCTCACATCGCCGGTGATCAGCGCCTCCAACGAGATGGTGTAGTCACCGGTGCGGTCGAAGACGAGGCTGCCGAGCGGATCCGCGCGCGACCCGCGGTCGCTGCCAGACCATGACCAGGAGTCACCCTCCCCCTCGATCGTGATGCGCCACTGGTCCACGCTCGCCGAGAACTGGCGGGTCGGTGCTGGGATCTGCTCACAGTCCGAGGTGAGTCCAGGGGTGCCCGTCTGGGTCCACGAGAAGGTCGAGGTGGCGTCCGAGGACACCCACACCGCCGTGTCCATGCCGGCAAGCCCCCTCACGCGGGGATCTATCTCGACCGAGCCGTCGGTCTGGATCCGGCTGGGATCCGGGGTTGGCGCTGCGGGGCTGATCGGCTCGCACGCATCACCGGAGCTGCCGGGCGGGTTGCTCGACTCGCCGCCATCGGACGGGGAGGTGCAGATGCCATCGCTGTCGGCAGCGCACTGATACCAGACGACACAGCCGATGTACCGTTGGTCGACATGCACGCAGTTGTTCCATACGAGGTTGTTCCGGCTCCCGTCCGAGAGCATGGACTGCCACTGACTGACGGTGAAGTGGTCGACGTTCTGCGCGGCCCGCTTCGCCGGGTCGACGGCCCCCTGAAAGTCAGCCATGGGCATGGACTGAACGACGTCCTCACC
>PWER01000006.1 GCA_003553565.1 Nitriliruptoria bacterium
GTCGACGCTGCGATCGCCGCCGCGTATGCCGTGTCGGTGGTGGAGCCGTTCGCCTCGGGCATCGGTGGCGGCGGGCAGACGCTCGTGGCCGCCCCCGACGATGCGCCCCAGGCCTACGACTACCGCGAGGTCGTCGCGCAGGACGGCCAGGTGCCCGACAGCGGCGCGGGCATCCCGGGGTTCGTGGCTGGCATGGAGGCGCTGCACGAGGAGTACGGCGAGCTCTCCTGGGAGGAGCTCCTCGAGCCGGCGGTGGCGCTGGCCGAGGAGGCCGAGACGAGCACGCTGCTCGCCGAGCGCCTCGAGCGGGCCAGTGGTCGGCTCCCGATCGAAGAGCTCGACCACCTGTTTCCCGAGGGCCAGCCACTCGGTGCTGGGGAGCCGCTGGTGCAGGAGGAGCTCGCGTCGACCCTGCGTGGGCTGCGGGATGACGGCGCCTCGGCCTTCTACGAGGGGGCCCTCGGCGAGGAGCTGGCCGGCTCGGTCGCCGGCATCGACACCGGCTCGCTCGAGGCCTACGACGTGCAGCGCTCCGAGCCTCCGTCCGGCGCGTTCGCCGGGTACGAGGTCGTGGGAGCCGCGCCGCCCCTGCCGGGCTCGACCCTCGTCCAGCAGCTGCAGATCGCCGAGTCCGCCGGGGTCGGTGAGCTCGATCCCGCCTCGGCGGACGCCATCCACACCGTGGCGATGGCGTGGCGCGCGGCGCGCTCGCACATCCAGTGGGACCTCGGCGATCCCGAGTTCGTCGACGTGCCCACCGATGAGCACACCGATGCGGGCCGCAACGAGGCGATCGCGGAGATGACGCCCGCAGACGGGCTGCTGCCCTTGGATCCCGCCGCGCCCCGCGATGGCATCGACCCGAACACCACGCACGTGACCGTCGTCGACGCCGACGGGCAGGTCGTCTCGATGACGAACACGCTGACCAACTTCTGGGGCTCGGGTCAGTACGCCTCGGGCTACTTCGTCAACGACCAGCTCGCACGGTTCTCGATCGGCGAGGGCGAGGCGAACGTGCCCGAGCCAGGTCGACGGTCGGTGAGCTGGAGCCTGCCAGCGATGGTGCTGGACGACGACGGCCGGCCGGTGCTTGGGATCGGCACCCCCGGGGGCGAGCGGATCCCCAACGTGCTCACCCAGGTGCTCATCCGCTGGGCGCTGCACGACGAGCCCCTGGAGGAGGCCGTCGCAGCCCCGCGGTACCACCTCGAGGGCAGTCGGCTGCAGCTCGAGGAGCCGCTCGACGATGCGGTCGCCGACGACCTCGCTGGCCGGGGCTACGAGGCCCTCGAAGCGCAGCCGGCGCTGTACTTCGGCTCGGTGCAGGCCCTCGAGGTCGGCGACGACGAGGTCATCGGCGGGCGCGATGCACGGCGCGAGGCCGACTGGGACGCTGGGTCCCCGTGATCAGCGTGCTCGACGCCGCCTGAGCGTCCTCGCGCGCGCGTGACCGTCGCACCAGCCACGGCAGGTGCAGCAGCGCCTCGAGCGGCCCGTACGCGAAGAGGGCGCGCCACAGCACCGCGAGGCTGCCCGCCACGATCGTGAAGCCAGCGAGGAGGAGCACCGCGCTGGCGACCTCGTCGCTGGTCAGCGTGTCTGGCGCCAGGTGCAGTGCCACGAGGTGGCCCACGTAGATCGTCACCGCGAACTGCCCGATGGCCACCAGCGGCCAGGCCGCCCGTCCCAGGCGGCGCACTGCGAGCAGGCATCCTCCGAGCGCTGCGACGGCCAGCCCGGTCGACGACAGCAGCCACAGCGGCATGTTGCTGTGCGCGCTGCCGTTGATGAGCACCCGCGGGTCGCCTGCCCCGGCCGGCTCCCCGAGGAGTCCCGTCAGCAGGCTCGATGCGCCCCACGCCGCCACGCCGACCACGATCCCGCCCCACAGCAGGCGGTGCTGCACGTGCCGGTCGGCGAGCATCCGTCGCCCCACCCACATCCCGAGCAGGAACGGCGCGGCCCACACGATCAGCGGGTAGCCACCGGTCGCCAGCAGCTCGACCGCGATGGTGCTGGGCGGGTCGGTGAGGGCGGCGCCGCTGCGCTCGAACGTCGCCGGCGCGACCGATCGACCCACCGCGTGGACCGCAGGTCCCAGCAGCGCGAGCACAGCAGCCAGCCACAGCAGGAGGCGGTCGCTGGCATCGAGCAGCAGGGTGGCCACCGCGAAGAGGACCGCGTACTGCGCGAGGATGACCAGCGCGCCGTGGTCGAGCATCTGCAGCGCCAGGCCTGCAGGCAGCAGCAGGGCGGCACGCCACGCCAGCCGCGCCCGCGCCTCGCCCCTCGAGGTCCGCCGCGAGCGAGCCAGCAGCGCGATCCCCACGCCCGCGAGCAGGACGAACAGCACCGAGGCGCGCCCGTGGGGCAGCGCGTAGACCGTGCCGGCAACGCCGTCCTCTCCGGTCGGCCCGACGTGCACCGCGAGCATGCCCAGCACCGCCAGGGCACGCGCCATGTCGATGCCCCACAACCGACCCGAGGCAGGGGGTGAGGACTCCGTTGTCCCGGGACGCGGTCGGGACGCTTGCGAGCCGCCGAGGCTCATGACCTGCCTCTGTCGTGATGACGCTGCGATGTCAGCCTACACGAGCCAAGTCTGCCCATTGGACCCGAATCGCAGGCCGTGCCACCTGCAGGTGTGGGCGGTTGGGCCGGGATACCGGCCCAACCGCCCACACCCTTGAGGAGGGGAGCGCCGCCCGCGAAGGTGTGGGCAGTTCGGCCGGGATACCGGCCGAACTGCCCACACCGCCGAGCGGCAGGAGGCGAGCGCGCCGCGCGGCGCGCGGTCACGTGTGCAGGGCGGCGGGGGCGGAGAGGCTGACCGTTCGCGGCTGACGCCGCCCGCCGACCCCGACACCGCTCCCAGCCCGAGCGCCTGACGACCATGACCGTCGCGACCCTCTGGCTGCTCACCGCCGCGGCGCTGATCGCCGCGGGGCTCTGGCGGGTCGTGACCGCAGCGACCGCACTGCGTCAGGTGGTGGCGCTCAACGTCGTCGCCGCCGGCGCGACGGTGCTGCTCGTGGCCGTCGGCGAGGTCGGCGCGGCCCCTGATCCCCGGGAGGCGCGGACGATGGCCGCGGCCGGCGTCGTCGTCATGCTCGGCGTCACCGCCTTCGCCGTGCGGCTGCTGCGGCATCCCGACCACGACGCTGGCCGCGGCGGGGCCGACCCGTGAGCGCCCTGCCGTGGCTGCTCGCCCTCCCGCTGGCCGCAGCGGGCATCACCGGCGCGCTGGTGCGCCTGCGGCGCGAGCAGGCCGCGGCGGCCCTCGGCGTGGTCACCAGCCTGGTGCTGCTCGCGCTCGCGCTCGTGCTCGTGGCCGAGGTCGCCCCCGGGCCCGCCGCCAGGCACCGCCTGCTCGACGCGGGCGGCCTCGCGCTCGACCTGCGGGCCGACGGGCTCGCGGCGCTGCTGGTCGTCGTCGCCGCGGTCGTGGGGGTGGTCGGCGCGGCCTACGCGGCCGGCTATCGCCGCGCCGCACCGCTGCCAGGCGCCTTCTGGCCCTGGTGGCTGCTGCTGACCGCCGCGATGAACGGCGTGTTCATCCTCGGGCACCTGTTCGCGCTGTACGTGGCGTTCGAGCTCGTCGGCGTCGCCGCAGCTGCGCTCGTGGCCCTCGGCGGCGGCCGCGCGCTCCGGTCGGCGCGGCGCTACCTCGTCGTGGCCGTGGCCGGCTCGCTGGTGTTCCTCGTCGGCGCTGCGCTGCTGTACGCCGCCACCGGCACCCTCGCGCTGGCCGAGCTGCCCGGGCAGGCCGAGCCCTCGCTTGCCGCCGGCGTCGCCCTTGGCCTGATGACGCTAGGGCTCTTGGCCACCGCGGCGCTGTTCCCATTGCACTTCTGGTTGCCGGACGCCCATGCGCAGGCGCCGGCGCCGGCCAGCCCCCTGCTGTCGGCGCTGGTGCTGAAGGTCTACTTCTACGTCGTGGTCGTGCTGTGGTTCCAGGCGCTGCCGCAGCTCGTGACGGCGGCGGCCGGGGTGGTGCTGGGCGTGGCCGGGGCCGCGGCGATCCTCTGGGGCGGCGTCGCCGCCCTGACGCAGCGCAGCGTCAAGGGCCTGGTCGTCTACTCGACGCTGTCGCAGATGGGCTACCTGTGGCTCATCCCCGCCATCCTCGCGGGACAGGCCGAGCCCGACCCCGCCGGCTGGTTCGGATGGCACGGCGGCATCTACTACGCGATCACCCACTCCTCGGCCAAGGCTGCGATGCTGATGGCCGCCGGCGCGCTGGTGCACGCCGCCGGCGCGGACCGCCTCGTGCGCCTGCGCGGCGCGGCGGCGCGCGCCCCCGTGGCGGTCTTCGCGTTCGCGCTGGCCGGGGTCAACTTGGTCGGGCTGCCGCCGACCGGCGGGTTCGTCGGCAAGTGGTACCTGCTGTCGGCGGCGGTGGCCGGCGGGCAGTGGTGGATCGCCGCGGTCGTGCTCGCTGGTGGCGGCCTCACCGCGGCCTACCTGATCCGCGTGCTGCGCCTGGCGTTCATGCGCTCCGAGCCGGCACCTGACCCCGCGGCCCCCGCGCTCGCGCTGCCCGCCCTCGGCCTGGCGCTGGTGACGGTGCTGCTCGGCTTCCGCGCGGTCGAGGTGCTCGCGCTGCTCGAGGTCGGCGCCCCCGCCGTGGCAGGAGGCGCGACATGACCGCCGAGGCCGCCCTGCCCTTGCTGCTGCTGGCCACCTCGCTGCTGCCGGCCGTGGTGGTCCTCGCGCTGCCTGAGCACCGGGCGCTGGCCCGCAACGTGCTCACCCTGTTCGGCGCGATCAGCAAGGTCGCGCTGATGGCCGTGGCCCTGCTCGGCGTCGCCCAGGGCCTCACGTTCGAGCTGCGCTACGCCGTGCTGCCCGACCTCGACCTCGTGCTGCGGGTCGAGGAGATCCCCCTGCTGTTCCTGACGCTGTCGGCGGTGCTGTGGCTGCTCACCACGGTCTACGCGATCGGCTACCTGCGCGGCGACGCCCACCAGGCCCGCTTCTTCGGGTTCTTCAACCTGTCGGTCGCCGCGACGATGGGGGTGGGGCTGGCCGGCAACCTGTTCACGTTCCTGGTCTTCTTCGAGCTGCTCACCCTGTCGACCTATCCGCTGGTGGTCCACAAGGGCGACACCAAGGCCCTCGCCGGCGGCCGCGCCTACCTCGCCTACGCCGTGGCCGGGGGCAGCACGCTGTTCCTCGCCGCGGTGTGGCTGCACGTCAGCGTCGGGCCGGTGGAGCTCGTCAGCGGCGGGGTGCTGGCCGACCACGCCGACGACCACGCCCTCACCCTGCGAGGCGTGTTCGCGCTGCTCGTGGCCGGCATGGGCGTCAAGGCCGCGCTCATGCCGCTGCACGGCTGGCTGCCACGGGCGATGGTCGCGCCCGCGCCGGTGAGCGCCCTGCTGCACGCGGTTGCGGTCGTCAAGGCGGGGGCCTACGGGATCGTGCGGGTCGTGGTCGACCTGTATGGCCTCGACACGGCCGAGGACCTCGGGCTGCTCGGCCCGCTCGCCGCCCTCGCCGCCATCACCCTGCTGCTCGGCTCGGCCCGCGCCATCGGTGCCGATGGCCTGAAGGCGCGGCTGGCGTATTCGACCATCGGGCAGGTCGCGCTCGTCACGCTCGGGGTGGCGCTGGGCGGCGTCGTCGCGCTGGTCGGCGGCCTGGTGCACCTCGTCCACCAGGGGATCATGAAGGTGACGCTGTTCTACTTCGCCGGCAGCGTCGAGCAGGAGCTCGGCGTCAGCCGCGTCAGCGAGCTCGCCGGCGTCGGCCGGCGCATGCCCGTGGCCATGGGCGGGGCGACCGTGGCGGGGCTGGCCATGATCGGCGTGCCGCCCCTCGCCGGCTTCGTGACCAAGTGGCACCTGGCGCTCGGGGGCGCCCAGGACGGCGCGTGGTGGGCGCCGGTGCTGCTCGGCGCCTCGACGCTGCTGACCGCCGCCTACGTGCTGCCGATCCTGCACACCGGCTGGTTCGCCACGCCCGCGCAGGCGTGGCAGGCCAGCGCGCGCCGCTGGGAGGCGGCACCGACGCTGCTGGTGCCGCTCGTGGCCACGGCGGCCCTGACCCTCGGCGCCGGGCTGCTTGCCGGCGCGCCGTTCAGCCCGCTGTCGTGGGCCGAGCTCGTCGCCGAGGCGGTGCTGGTGGGGGAGCAAGGAGCCGAGGTCGGGGGTCGGCCATGACCGCGCCGGACCTCGCCGGCGTGAGCGCCACCGTCCTGTCGTCCGCGCCCTTGTCGGCCGCGGTGATCGTGGCGGTCGCGGTGCCGCTGGCCGGTTCGGTGGTCGCCGTGGCGCCGCGCGTCGCCGCGCGCCTGGCCGGCTGGCTGTGGGTCGCGCCGCTGCCCGCGCTGGCGCTCGCGATCCCCGAGGCGACCGGCGCGGTCGACCTGCCGTGGCTGCTGCTCGAGACGCGGCTGGCCAACGACGACCTCGCCCGGCCGCTGCTCGCGATGACCGCCGTGGTGTGGGTCGCCGCCGGGCTGGCGGCGCCTGGGCTCGTGACCGACGTGGGACGACCGCGGTTCGTCGTGGCCTTCCTCGCCGCGCTGGGCGGCAACCTCACGGTGCTGCTCGCCGCCGACCTCGTCACCTTCTACGCCGGCTTCGCGGTGCTGACCTACGCCGGCTACGCGCTCGTGGCCCACGAGCGGACCGCCACTGCCTGGCACGCCGCGCGCGCCTACCTCGCCTTCGCGGTGCTCGGCGAGGCGCTGCTGCTGGCCGGCCTGGCGCTCGCCGCGGCCCAGGCCGACAGCCTCGCGCTCGCCGACGTCGCCGCTGGCCTCGGCGCGTCGCCGCACCCTGCCGCGGGGCTGCTGCTCGCCGGGTTCGGGGTCAAGGCGGGCCTGCTCGGGCTGCACTCGTGGCTGCCGCTGGCGCACCCTGCCGCGCCCGTGCCGGCCAGCGCGGTGCTGTCGGGCTGCCTGATCAAGGCGGGGGTCGTCGGCTGGGTGCGGCTGCTGCCGCTCGGCGAGATCGCCATGCCCGTGCTCGGCGGCATCGCGATGACGCTCGGCCTGCTCGGGGTGTTCGTCGCCGCGGTGCTCGGCGCGCTGCAGCACGAGCCCAAGACCATGCTCGCCTACTCCAGCGTCAGCCAGATCGGCCTGGTCGCGCTCGCGGTCGGTGCGGGTGCCGCGGTCCCCGAGGCGGCCGTGGTCGCCACGGGGACCGCGGCGCTGTTCGTGGTCGTCCACGGCTTCGCCAAGGCCACGCTGTTCCTCGGCACGGGCGTAGCCGCCAGCGAGGGTCGCCGTCGACCCGGTCGGGTGCTGCTGGCCGGCCAGGCCGTCGCGGCGCTGGTGCTCGCCGGCGCGCCGCTCGGTGGGGGCATGCTCGTCAAGGAGGGGCTCAAGGAGGCCACGCGCACCCTCGGTCCGCCGCTCGGCACCGAGCTCGAGCAGCTCGTGGTGCCCGGCACCGGGGCTGCGACCGCGCTGCTGCTGGGCCGCGTGGTGCTGCTGCTCGCTGCCAAGCAGCGCACGGCTGGTGCTGGGGCCGGTGGCGGGTCGGCGGCTCCGGGCGCGGGCGGCGCGTCGGCCCGGGTGTGGTCGGCGTGGGGGCTCGTGCTGGCCGGAGCCGTGGCCGCGCCGTGGCTGCTGCTGCCGCGCACCGCCGCGCCCGCGCCCACCGACGTCCTCGCCTTCGGCGCGTGGGTCGAGGCGCTGTGGCCCATGGCGATCGGCCTGGGCACCCTCGCCGTGGTGCGGTGGCCGGCGCGCGCCGTCGTGCCCGCCGGCGACCTGCTCGTCCCCCTGGGCGCGGCCGCGCGGCGCGCGGGCGCGGCGTGGCCCGGCCCTGGCGCGGTGCGCTCGGTGGCGGCCCCGCGGCTCGCGGCGGTGAGCCGTCACGCTGGCCGCTCGGTCACCCACGCCGTCGACGTCGGGGAGGCGCTGCTCGGCGCCTGGCGGCGGACCGGCCTCGTCGCAGGGGTGCTCCTGCTCACGCTCCTGGCCGCCCTCGTGGCCGCTCGTCTGTGAGCGCGGCGTCGTCGGACGCGGTCGTCGGCCTCGCGGTCGGCAGGGCCAGGCACAGCACCCACCACGTCGCGAGGGCGCCGAGCAGCAGCTCCACGCCGGACACGCCCCAGGCGCCCAGCGCGGCCGTCCCAGCGGCCACCCCGACCGCGAGCACGAGGAAGGCGCGCACCGCCGTCCGCTCGCGGGGTGCGGCCAGCGCCGCCCCGGCGGCGCCGAGGATCACCGCGATGATCAGGAGGTCGACCACCATCACGCCCCCATGATCCCCGGCGGGGCGGTGGCGGGCACGCGCTCCGGCGGGGCGGTGGCGGGTACGCGCGTCGGCCGCACGGCGGCGAGCACGGGCCTCGGTCGCCCGGCTACCAGGTGTCCTTCTCGGGGACGCGGTAGGTCTCGATGCCCTCGCGACGCAGGGAGCGGTAGACCGCGACCATGATCAGCAGCATCAGCGCGGTGAAGGGCAGCGCGGTGAGCATCGCGGTGGCCTGCAGCCCGTCGAGCCCGCCGCTGAGCAGCAGCACCGCAGCGATCGCGGCGATGAGCAGGCCCCACACGACCAGGGTCCTGCGCGGGGGATCGAGGTCGCCGCCGGAGGAGAACACCCCGAGCACGTAGGTCGCGGAGTTGGCCGACGTGATGAAGAAGATCGAGATCAGCACGAGCGCGGCGACGCTGAGCGCCAGGCCGCCGGGCAGCTGCTCGAGGACGAGGAACAGCCCGGCCTCGGGGGTCTCGGCGGTGGTGGCGGCGATGTCGGCGCCGCGCTCGAGCTCGAGGTGGATGCCGGCGCCGCCGAACGCGGCGAACCACAGCACCGAGATGCCCGCGGGCACCACGAGGACGCCCAGCATGAACTCCTGCAGCGAGCGGCCCCGCGACACGCGCGCGATGAAGGTCCCCACGAAGGGGCTCCAGGAGATGATCCAGGCCCAGTAGAAGAGGGTCCAGTCACCCATCCACGCGTTGTCGGTGTAGGGCGTGGTCAGGAGGCTCAAGGTCGGCAGGGAGGCGAGGTACTCGCCGAGGGTCTTGATGGCGTGCTCCAGGATGAACACGGTCGGGCCGAGCACGATCACCGCGACCAGCAGCACGCCGGCCAGCCCGAGGTTGCCGATGCTCAGCAGCCGCAGCCCGCGGTTCAGGCCCGACACCGCCGAGGCCAGGAAGATCACGGTGACGACCACGATGATGGCCAGGTGCAGCAGGTCGCCGGTCGTGAGGCCGAACACCTGGGACAGGCCGCTGCCGACCTGCAGCGTGCTCAGGCCGAACGAGGTCGCGATGCCGGCGGTGGTCGCCACGATGACCACCACGTCGATGGTCTTGCCGGGCCAGTCGTCGATGCGCCCGCCGATGACGCGGTAGTACGCCGAGCTCACGCGCGCGGGCAGCCCCTTGCGGAACTTCGCGAACGCCAGGCCCAGCGCGACGATCGCGTAGATGCTCCAGGGATGCACGCCCCAATGGAAGACGCCGAGCAGCAGACCGTGCTCGGCGGCGGCCTGGGTGCCGGGCTCGAGGTCGCCGGGAGGCGGGTCGTGCAGGTGCGACAGCGGCTCGCCGACGCCCCAGAAGACGAGCCCGACGCCCATGCCCGCCGCGAAGAGCAGGCCGAGCCAGGTGAAGTAGGCGTACTCGGGCTGCTCGTCGCGGCGGCCGAGCTTCATGTGCCGGTAGGGGCCGGCGCCGAGGAAGATGCAGAACCCGAGGAAGACCGCCGTGCTGACCACGTAGAACCAGCCGGCCTGCTGGATCATCGCGTCCATGGCGGACTCGAGCGCCTGCGTCATGTAGTGGGGCGCCAGCGCGCCCCACGCGACGATCGCGAGGATCAGCGCCCCGGACGCGACGAAGACGGCGTTGCGGCCCATCCAGCGCGCCATCGAGCCCCTCCATCGCGTTGCCTCCGGCGCGAACCGACGCGCGATGGTAGCGACGGCGCCGTGAGGTGCGTCTGACCGAATGCAACAGGTGGCGGGTGAAACTCCCCACAGGGGTTAGGTCTGTTGGTCGGTCTGGTTGCGACGATAGGTGATGCGGGCGCGGCGCGCCTGCTCGAGGCCTTCTCGTCGGTGTTTGCGGACTTGGTCTCCTCTTCCTTGGTGTTCGTCGTCGGGGGTGACGTAGCCAAGGCCGGCGTGCAGCCGGACGGTGTTGTAGTCGTGGCGGACGGCTTCGAGGCTGGTCTCGAGCTCGTCGGGGTCGGTGATGGCGTCGAGTTCGGGCCATTCGGTCTTGATGTGGCCGAACAGGCTCTCGATGTGGGCCTGGTCGGTGGGGGTGCCGGGCCGGCCGATGTGCAGCGCCAGCGAGTGCAGCGCCATCCACTCGCGGGTGGTGCCAGAGACCATCTGCGGGCCGCCATCGGAGACGGCGAGCAGGATCGGCAGCGCCTCGGAGTCGTTGGGGGCGATCTGGCGGCGCTCTGCCTCGGCGAGCAGCCCCTCGCGTTCCAGCGCGTGGGTGTAGATCGCGGCGATGTGCTCGGACTCGCCGCGCTGGTGGGCCACCAGCAGGGTGGCGAGCCACTTGCGGCTGACTAGATCGAGCACCGCGAGCGCGTCGCGGCGTGCGCGGGGGAAGGCGGTGAAGTCATGCGCCCAGACTTGGCAGGGCCGGTACTCGACCCAGTCAGGCCACGGCTGCTTGGGGCCTACCGGTTCGCGGGGTCGTGGCGGGGCCAGCACCAGCCCCTCGGCGCGCAGCACCCGCAGCACCGTGGACTCCGAGGCGTGCACCCAGTCCAGCCGCGAGCCGCGGTGGGCGAGCTTGCGGGTGCCGCGGTCGATGTCGCCCCACTGTTCATACAGCGCGATGATCGCCTGGCGCTCGCCGGGCAGGATCGCATGCAACGCCTCGCCCGGCCCGCCAGGAGCGTCCTCGAGCGAGACGCGCGCGGCGCGGCGTGCCTGCCAGCGACTCACCCGGGCGGGCTCGACCTCGAGCACGCTGCAGGCGCGCTTGGCTGACCAGCCCTGCGTCACCGCGTGATCGACGAGGTCGAGCAGGCCGGCCTTGACCTCGCCATCCACTCGGGCCGGGACCGGGCCGGCGGTCAGTCCCAACGCCCTTTTCCCCGGTACAGGTGCAACTCCACGGCCTGCTCGGCCAGCGTCTCCCGCAACCGGGCGATCTCGGCCTGCGCGTCCTCCAGTGCGGCCTGCTCAGCGCTCTTGCCCGGCCGGCCCGGCCGCGACGCCGCGAGCGTGTCCAGCGCCCCGCGCTTGGCGAGCTTGCAGATGTGGACCACCGTCGACCGGTCGATGCCCCACCGGTCGGCGACCTCGCGCTGGGTCGCCCCACCCGAGACGACCTCCAGATACACCTGATACTTCTCCTGCGGTGTCAGCCGTCGCTTGCGGCCACCACCACGAGCCGACTGCTGCTCGGATGCCATACGCTCCCACCTCCAAGAGGGCACACGACCCTCCCACTGGTGGGGAGTTTCTCACGCGATCTGTTGCACGGACTCAGACGCGGAACAAGGCAGGGGGTGAGGACTCCGTTGTCCCGGGACGCGGTCGGGACGCTTGCGAGCCGCCGAGGCTCATGACCTGCCTCTGTCGTGATGACGCTGCGATGTCA
>PWER01000129.1 GCA_003553565.1 Nitriliruptoria bacterium
ACCATGCGTGGTCCTCCTTACATAGCGCCGCGTTCGTGGAGCGTCGCGCGCGTCGGCGGTCAGGGCGCGCAATGCCCGCGATCACCCGAGGCCCCGTGCGAAGTCGGCGCAGGCCGCGGGGGGCCGCGGACGCAATGGTTTCAGATCCCCCGCGGGAGCGCATCGCCATATGGTCCATTGCGACGGTACCGATGGTCCGAAGCCGTGCTCGGGGACCGGCCTCGGCGCGGCTGTGGCACGGCTGCGGCGCGGTTGTGGCGCCGCTCCAGCACAGCCGCAGGCGCGACCGGTGGTCAGGTGTCGTGGGGATCGCCGATGGTGTGCACCATGATCCGGTTGGTGCTGCCGCCCACTCCGGGCACTCCCGACACCACAACGATGCGGTCGCCCTCGCGGGCGTGGCCCTGCGCGACCAGGGTGTGCTCCGCGCTCTCGATCAGCTGGGCCGACTCGTGCTTGACCGGCACCGACAGCGCCTCGGCGCCCCACAGCAGCGACGCTCGGCGCAGGGTCCGCGCGTCCGGCGTCAGGCCCACCACGGTGGTCGGGGGACGGAACGTGCTGATCATCTGGAGCGAGCTGCCGGTCAGGGTGTACACCGCGATCGCCACGGCACCGACGTCATCGGCCACCCGGCAGGCCGCGCCGGCGACCACGCGGGCCACGCGCCGCTCGGCCTGATGGGGGCGGTAGGGGTGCAGCAGCGCCGGGGTCGACTCGGCCTCCTCGACGATCCGGGCCATGGTGCGGACCGCCTCGACCGGGTAGCGCCCGGCCGCGGTCTCCGCCGAGAGCATCACCGCGTCGGTGCCGTCGAAGACGGCGTTGGCCACGTCGTTGGCCTCGGCGCGCGTGGGGCGCGGCGACTCGATCATGCTCTCCAGCATCTCGGTCGCGGTGATGACCGGGCGCGCCTCCTCGTTGGCCTTGTGGATGATCTCCTTCTGCAGCGCCGGCACCCGCTCGGCGCCGATCTCCACGCCGAGGTCGCCGCGCGCGACCATGACCGCGTCGGAGGCCAGCACCACCTCGTGGAGATCGTCGATGGCCTCCTCGCGCTCGAGCTTGGCTATCACCGGCGCCTGCCCGCCGAGCGCAGCGACGTGCTCCTGGGCTGACCGCACGTCCTCGGGGCGGCGCACGAACGACAGCGCGATCCAGTCGCACTCCATCTCGACGGCGAACTGGAGGTCCTCGAGGTCCTTGTCGGTGAGGCTAGGTGCGCTGACCCTGATGCCGGGGAGGTTGACGCCCTTGCGGCTCTTGGCGTGCGTGCCGGCCATGACGCGGGCGCGCACCTCACCGTCGACCACGCCGGCCACCACCAGGCGGATCGAGCCGTCATCGACCAGGATCAGCCCGCCGGGATGCACGTCGTCGGCCAGCCCCTCGTAGACCACCGGCAGGCGCGGGGAGCCCTCGGCGTCGACGTAGCCGTCGAGCTCCTCGTGACCGGGCACGAGGGTGACCTCGCCTCCAGGGGTCAACGACACGCCCTCGTCGGGCAGCATGCCCAGGCGGATCTTGGGCCCCTGCAGGTCGGCGAGGCTGCCGACGTTGAGGCCGAGCTCGTCGGCGACCTCGCGGACCATCGCCAGGCGACGCGCGTGCGTCTCGTGGTCGCCGTGGGAGAAGTTGAGGCGGACCACGTCCACCCCGGCCTGCAGGGCCGCCTTCAGGCGGTCGCGGTCGTCGAGTGCCGGGCCGATGGTGGCCACGATCTTCGCGCGTCGCACAGGGGCTCCAGGGGTCGGTGGCAAAGGCATGCTACTGATGGCGCCGGCCGAGCACGCGATACGCGCCGACCCTACCGCTGCGGCGGAGCTGCAGCGCGGCGAGCGTGGCGAGCGCGGCGAGCGCGGCGAGCTAGCATCCTGCGGCCATGGACCGCGTGACCGTGCTCGACCATCCGCTGGGAGCCACGCTGCTGTCGCGGCTGCGCTCGGCCGACACCGAGGCCGAGGTGTTCCGCGCCAGCACGCGGCGCCTGGGCGCGCTGCTGGCGATGGAGGCGCTGCGAGCGGTGCCCGCCCGCCCGCGCTCGGTGCGCACCCCGCTGGGCGAGGCGCCGGGCACCGAGCTCGAGGGCGGCATCGTGGCGGTGCCGGTGCTGCGCGCCGGACTCGGCCTGCTGGAGCCCGTCACGACCCTGGCTCCCGAGGCTGATGTCGGCGTGGTGGGTGTGCGCCGCGACGAGGAGCAGCTGGTGCCTCTGCCCTACGTCGCCCAGCTCCCGCCGCTGGTCGATGCCACGGTGCTGGTGCTCGAGCCGATGCTGGCCACCGGCGGGTCGGCGTCGCACGCGCTGCGGCTGTGCGCCGATGCGGGCGCCGCACGCCTGGTGGTGGTCAGCGTCGTGGCCGCACCCGAGGGGATCGCGCGGCTCGGCGAGCAGCACCCCGACGCGCGCGTGGTGGTCGCCGGCCTCGACGAGGGCCTGGACGACAACGGGTTCATCGTCCCGGGCCTCGGCGACTTCGGTGACCGGCTGCTGGGCACGACCTAG
>PWER01000191.1 GCA_003553565.1 Nitriliruptoria bacterium
GCCGGGCTGCGTGGCGGCTGGTCGGCACCTCCCATGCCATGCGGTGAGCGCACGATTATGGCGAGCTGCGGTGACCCGTTGACCCGACCGCGCTCGTAGGCTGACACTGACGTGGCACTGCGCCCGGGCAGCGCCAGGGATCGCCGCGAGGTGGGCCGATCGGGCACCTGCCCATCCGCCTCCATCCGCCTCGACGACGGCACGCATGGGGCGCGCGGCGCAGCGCCTCCGGCGTGCCGGTGAGCCCCGTCCACCCGGTATGAACAGCAATGCTTCACACTTGAGCCTTCGGAGTGCGAAACGTGAAGCAGGCGTGCGTGCGGTGGGTAGACTTGCTGCGGGCCTCCCAGCGAGTGTCAAGACCATGATGGAGGGGAGACCGGAGGGGGAGAGCATGGCACGTCGCAGCCTCGAGCAGCAGCCGCCCGCCGACCGCACGGCGTTCCTGCCAGCGGTCGACGAGGCACCACACGGCGTGCTGTTCTACGAGGGCGACCGCTTCCTGATCGACTCGGTGGTCCGCTTCCTGTCCGAGGGCCTGCAAGCCGGCCAGGCGGTCATCGCGATCGCCACGCGCGCCCACCGCCAGCGCCTCGAGCACGGCCTGACCGAGGCCGGCTTCGACGTGGCGCAGCTGCGGCGCGACGCGCACCTGATCATGGTCGACGCCTCCGAGGCGCTGGCCAGCGTCCTGCGCGACCGCCGACCCGACCCCGAGCGCTTCGCGGCGATCATCGACGAGGTCCTCGACCGCGTCGCGGCTGACGCAGCGGGGGTCCGGGTGTTCGGTGAGATGTCGGCGCTGCTGGTGGAGGACGGCGAGGACGAGGCGGCGCTGGCCCTCGAGCAGCTCGCCGAGGACCGGCGCGCCGCCCTGGGCCTCCCGCTGCTGTGCGCCTACCCGATGCGCGCCTTCGAGGGCGAGCACAGCGGCGAGACGTTCCAGCGGGTGTGCAGCGTCCACGAGCAGGTGGTGCCCAGCGAGAGCTACAGCGAGCTCCACGACGCCAACGAGCGTGCCCGCGCCGTGGCGATCCTCCAGCAGGAGGCGGTCGCGGGCATCAACGCCCGGGTGTCGCTGCGCCACAGCCAGCACGCGCTCGAAGAGGAGCTGCGCCTGCTGCGGGCCCTCGACCGCCTGCACCGGGAGGTCCAGGCCACGGTGGTGCACGATGCGCGGCGCGCCACCGGCGACCCCGACCACCAGCGGCCGCGCAGCGTGGAGACGCTGCAGAAGACCGCGACCCGCGTGGTCCGGCGGACCCTGTCGGCGGCCGCGTGCCACATCGCGCGGACCCAGGCGCGCCACGACCGCGACGCGCGCGACGTGCGCCGCGACGAGGGCGGCATCGCCGTGCCGATCCGCGCGCGCGGGGCGGTGCGGCGCATGCTGGTGGTCGAGCTCGGACCCGATCGCGACCTCGACCACGACGAGGAGTGGTTCCTGCACGCGGTGGCCGAGCTGCTGGGCGTGGCGATCGAGCACGACGAGGCCCACGCCGAGCTGACCCAGCGCTCGCTGCACGATGAGCTCACCGGCCTGCCCAACCGCACGCTGCTGTGGGACCGCCTCGACCACGCCCTGCGTCGCCACGAGCGCACTGGAGGGTGCCTGGCCGTGCTGGCGCTGGACGTCGACGACTTCTCCGATGTCAACGAGCGGCTCGGGGAGCAGGCCGCCGACCAGGTGCTGGCGATGATCGCCGAGCGGCTCAGCGACGCCCTCTCGCCCGGTGACACGATCGCCCGGCTGGGCGGGGACACCTTCGTCATCGTGGCCGAGGACCTCGATCAGCCCAGCGAGGCCCTGGGCATCGCCCAGCGGCTGCGCACGGCCCTCGCGCCCGCGCTGGTGCTCGGTGACGCGGCGGTAGAGCTCACCGCGAGCGTCGGGATCACCGTCGGCGACCCGCTCGACGGCGCCGACTCCCTGCTGGGCAGCGCCGACCTCGCCCTGCAGCACGCCAAGCGCCGCCCCGACGGTCGCTGGGCGATGCTGGACGCCTCCGACGCGCTGCGCACGCCGGCGATCTGACCACGGCCCGGCGGCGCGGCGCCGCGGCGCCCTGCCCCGCGACCGTCCCCGCGTTGGTGCGGCGGCCCCGGCACCGACCGCGTGTCAGTCTGTGCCCATGGCGGAGCACAGCGGGGTCGCGGCAGGCGCTGGGGCGGGCGTTGGGGGCGACCCCGATGCGGCTGTCACCGCGGCGCTCGCCGACGTGCGCGCCCAGGTCGGCGGTGGCCCGGTCACCCTCGCGGTGGTGTTCCTCGGCAGCGGCTACGCCCGCCACGCCGAGCGCGTGCGCGCCGCGGTGGCCGACGCGCTGGGCCCGCAGGTGCTGCTCGGGGTGGTCAGCGCGGGCGTCATCGCAGGCGGCGCCGAGCTCGAATCGTCCGACAGCGTCGTGGTGTGGGCCGCGATCCTGCCCGGCGCGGTCGTCACGCCGTTGCGGTATCCGCCTGCCGGGCTTGCCGACGCGCCGACCTCGTGGGCGGCGCCGCCCGAGGACACCGCCGGGCTCGTGCTGCTCGCCGACCCCTCGACCTTCCCCACCGAGGCGTTCACGCGGTGGGTCGATCACCTCCACCCGGGGATGCCGGTGAGCGGCGCGCTGTCCAGCGGCTCCACCCAGGCCAGCGACGCGCGGCTGCTGCTGGATGGGGAAGTGCTCACCGACGGGGCGGTTGCGGTGGCGCTCGGCGGTGCGGTGGCGCTCACCCCGCTGGTGTCGCAGGGCTGCAAGCCGATCGGTGAGCCGTTCACCGTCACCCGTGGCGAGCGCAACGTCATCGCCGAGCTCGGCGGCGAGCCCGCCATGGAGCGCATCCGCCAGGTCACCGCCGAGGCCGACCCCGCCGACCGCCAGCGCCTCCAGGAGGGCCTGCTCATCGGCCTGGCCGTCGAGGAGTTCCGCGACCACCACGGCGTCGGCGACTTCCTCGTGCGCCCGGTGGTCGGTGCCGACCGCGAGCGCGGGGCGGTGGCGATCGGCGAGCGCGTGCAGCTCGGTCAGACGGTGCAGCTCCACGTGCGCGACGCCGACACCGCTGACCGCGACCTGCGGCGCACGCTGGCCTCGGCGTGGGAGCACCCGCCCCACGCGGCGCTGCTGTTCACCTGCACCGCGCGCGGCAGCGCGCTGTTCGCCGCACCCGACCACGACGCCGGGCTGGTGCGCGAGGCCCTCGGCGACGTGGCGCTCGCGGGCTGCTTCGCTGCCGGCGAGGTCGGCCCGGTGGGCGGGCGCAACCACGTGCACACGTTCACCGCGAGCCTGCTGGTGGTGCACAGCCGGGCCGCGCCGCTCTAGGCGTGCCGGCGCGGGCGCGGTCAGCCGACCAGGACCTGCTCCTCGCCGAAGGTGATGCCCTTGTCGAGGGTCTTGTGCACCGGGCAGCGCACCGCGACCTGCTTGAGGCGCTCGCGCTGGGCGTCGTCGAAGTCACCATCGATGAAGATGCGGCTGCGGACCCGGTCCAGGTGCCCGGTCGAATCCTCGTCGCAGTCCTCGCAGTCGTCAGCGTGGACGCGGTCGTGGGTGTACTCGACGCTGACGTTGTCCAGCGCCCACCCCTTGTGCTGGCAGTACAGCGACACGGTGATGCAGGTGCAGGCGGCCAGCGCGCCCAGCAGCAGCTCGTAGGGGTTGGGCGCGCCGTCGTCGCCGCCGGCGTCGTGGGGCTCGTCGCCGTGCCAGACGTGGCGGCCGTTGGACACGCGCACGGCGGTCTTCTCGGTCAGGTCGGCGGTGATGGTGGTCATGGGTGGCTCCAGGTCTGCGAGGGGTCTGCGAGGGTCAGGCAACGGGAAGCGCGGGAGGCAGCCGGCGGGGGAGCGGTGCGGGGTCAGCGCACCCGCTCGCCGACGGCGGGGCAGTCAGGGTTGTCGCAGGCGAAGTCGACCGCCAGCCCCACCGCCGCGCCAGGCAGCGCGGTCACGCCGCACCAGCGGCAGATCGGCGCCCGCCGCTCGGCGTGGGCGTCCTGACGCAGCCGCTCGGAGGCGGGCAGGTCGTCGGAGTGGTCTCCAGCGCCGGGCGTCATGCCCCCAAGCCTAGGGCGCCGGGGCGGCGCGGCACCCCCCGGCCCCGGCGCCCCAGGGGCTCTCAGCCCACGCCGGGGATGAGCGCCACGGCCAGCGCGAAGTAGATCGCCAGAGCCGTGAAGTCCTTGATGGTGGTGATGAACGGGTCAGCGCCGGGCGCGTGGTCGAACCCGAGCTTGTACAGCGCCCACGGCAGCAGGAAGCCCAGCATCGCTGCGATCGTCAGGCCGGCGAACAGCGACACGCCGACCACCAGCCCGAGCTCGGGGATCCCCTGCCAGGCCCAGGCGATCGCCCCGCCGACCAGACCGAGCGGCGCCGCCATCGACGCCCCGACGGCGACCTCGCGGGCGAGCTGTGGGCCGAACCGCTTGGGGTCGATGTGCCCCAGCGCCAGGCCGCGCGCGAAGATCGTCGAGGACTGGGTGCCCACGTTGCCGCCCATGTCCATGATCGCCGGGATGAAGAACGCCAGCACCGTCAAGGTGGCCAGCGCCTCCTCCCAGAACTCGATCAGGCCGCCGACGATGAGACCGCCGGCCAGCGCCACCAGCAGGAACGGCACCCGCCCGCGCACCGGGTACAGGATCGAGCCCTTGGTCAGGTGCTCGCTGCGGAAGAACTCGCGCTCCTGGGCGGCGCCCGACAGCCCCGCCATCGCGTACATGGTCTGGGAGCTGTCGGCCTCGAGCACGTCGATGGCGTCGTCGTAGGTGATCGACCCGATGAGCCGGCGCTCGTCGTCGACCACCGGGATGGCGGCGAGGTCGTACTGCGCAAGCAGCCGCGCGGCATCGGCGCGCTTGGCGGTGGCCGGCACGTGCACCTCGGTGGTGGCCAGGTGATCGGCGACCACATCGGTCGGCTCGGCCTTGATCAGCGCCGGCAGCGTCGTCATGCCGACCAGCCGCCGCCGGGCGTCGGTGACGTAGACGGTGGTGATGTCCTCGGCTGGCAGCTCGCCGAGCAGGCGCTTGGCGATCGCGGCGGGGAGCTCGTCGAGCAGCCGAGCGCCCTCGTCGGCCTCGAGCCGCTCGAGGATCGCGGCGGCGTCCTCCGAGCCCAGCGCCTTGATCAGCGACTGCTGGTGGTCGCGGGGCAGCGCCTCGAACACCTCGACGGCGTGGTCCTTGGCCAGCAGGCGGAACGCGATCGCGCGCTCCCACCGCCGCCGCGAGAGGAGAGTCATGCGGGGCGGGACCGTGCCGGCGTCGGCGCGATCAGCGCGCACCGCGCGGGCGACGGGGTGAGCCGTTGTCGACTCGGTCTCTCGCCGTCTTCCGGCACGTCCTCACCTCCTTCGCTCACGCCGTGGTCCCGGACATGCGAACGGCCTCCCGACCGCTCGGGAGGCCGCAACGACGCCGGCGCGTGACCGCGTGCGTGCGCGGTCCGCGACCCTCCCAGTCGTCGAGCTTTGGCACTGCACGCCGTGGCATCGTCGGTGCCGGCCTGCGTTCTGCCCAGCCTTCGTTCGACCGGGCCTGTTGGCACCCGTTGGGGTCTCTCGACCTTTCCGGGCAGCAGGCGCGTCGCGCAGGAGCCTCACCGAACGGGAGGTGACCTTCGCCGGGCGTAGGCTACCCCGCCCAGCGGAGCCTTCAACGTGCCCGCTCACCGGTCGCGTTGGGCCTACAGTGCCCGCGTGTCCGCTGCGACGAGCTGGCGAGCGCGCGCGCTGGCCCATCCCGCCCTGGTGCCCACCGGCCTGGTGGTCGCCGTGATCGCCGTGTCGTTCTCGGCGATCCTGATCCGCGTCGCCGAGGCGCATCCGCTGGCGCTGGCGTTCTGGCGCAGCATCCTGGGCGCCGCGGCGCTGGCGCCGTTCGCGCTCGCCGAGCGGCGCACCGCGCCAGCGCGCGGCGACCTCGCCGCGATGGCCGCGGCCGGCGCGTTCCTGGCGGTCCACTTCGCGCTGTTCATCGGGTCGCTGGAGCTGACCACGGTGGCCTCGTCCACGGTGCTGGTGACCATGTCACCGGTGTTCGTGGGCCTGGGCGGCGCGGTGCTGCTGGCCGAGCCGCCCACCCGCCGCGTGTGGGGCGGCATGGCGGCGGCGATGGCCGGGGCGATCGGCGTCGCGCTCGCCGACGCGGGCGGGGAGCCTCCCGCGTCGGCGCCGCTGCTCGGGGACGCGATGGCCTTCGGCGGGGCGATCACCGTGTCGGGCTATCTGCTGATCGGGCGCTCGGTGCGCCGCCGCGTCTCGGCCGCGCGCTATGCCACCGGCGTGTACCTGGCGGCGGCGGTCGTGCTGCTGGCGGCGGTCCTGGCGCTCGAGGTGCCCTTGGCCGGCTACGACGCGGTGACCTGGTGGGCCATCGCCGGGCTGGTGCTGGGGCCGCAGCTGCTGGGCCACACGCTGTTCAACGCCCTGCTGTCCCGCGTGTCGGCCACGACCGTGTCGGTCACGGTGCTGGCCGAGCCCGTCGGCGCGACGCTGCTGGCGGCGGTGCTGCTCGCCGAGCTGCCGGCGCAGGGCTTCTGGGCGGCCGCGCCGCTGGTGCTGCTCGGCGTCTACCTGGCCTCGACGCGCTCGAGGCGGGCCGAGCCGGAGGTGCCCGGCCTCAGCCGGTGACCGTCGCGGTGGCGCGGGCGGCCCACCGGTCCAGGCGGCGTCGCAGGCGCGGAACCTCCACGGTGCGGGCCCGCAGGGTCGAGCAGGAGGGATCGAGCAGCCCCGCCAGCACCAGGCGAGACCCGGGCCCGTCTGGGGCCACGCTCACCCCGAGCCCCAGCCGCCCGCAGGGGGTGTCATCGGCCTTGACCTCGAGCAGGTGCGTGTCGCTGGTCAGGACCACCCAGCTCAGGCGCAGCTCACGGGTGACGGTGTCGAAGCGGGCGCCGCGCTCGGGTGGCGCCGCTGGCGCGTCCTCGACGTGCTCGACATCGGTCCACCGTGGCAGCGACCGCAGATCGCCGACCACCGCCCACACCGTCTCGGGTGGGCGAGGGACGCTCGTGAACACCTCGAACTGCAGCATGGCGTGCGTGGCATGGTGCCGACCGGTGCGTGCGCGTGCAGCGGCGCCGGTCACGGCTGGTTCCCGACCGGTGGCGTCGCGTGTGCGTCCGGACCGGCCACGCGGGCGGCGAACCGCGCGATCTGCTCGGCCACCAGCGCCCCGTCGTGGTCCAGCGTGGCGACGTGGTAGCTGCGCTGCAGGGCCACCTGCTCGACATGGTCGCTGGCCACCCCGTGCGCCACGAGGTCGCTGTCGCGGGGCGGCACCACGTGATCGTGGACGCTGGTCAGCAGCAGCACCGGGCATCGGATCTGGTCGAGGTCTGCGCGCACACGGTCCTGCAGCGCCGCCAGCTCGGCGATCGCCGCGGCCGGCACCCGCGGGTAGGCGCCCTCGTAGCGGCCGTGCTGGGCGATGTCGTCGCCGATCGCGCCGACTGACACGCCGAGCCGACGTGCCAACGGCAGGATGCGCCGTCGCGGGTCGTCGAAGGTCACCGCCGGGTTGATCAGCGCGATGCCCGCGAGGTCCGGCTCGGTCTCGGCGAGCAGCAGCGTCAGCGCGCCGCCCATCGACAGCCCCACCACGACCTGACGCTCGCTGCGCGCGCGCAGCACCGCCAGGGAGGTGCGCGCGGTCCGCGCCCAGTCGCGCCAGCCCACGCGGGTCAGGTCGCGCCAGGCGGTGCCGTGGCCGGGCAGCAGCGGCACCTCGACGGCGGCGCCCGCTTCTGTCAGGTGGCGCGCGACCGGCAGGACCCCGCCGGGGTTGCCGGTCAGCCCGTGCAGCACCAGGGCGCCGAGGTGTCCCTCGCCGGGCGCTGACCAGGAGCGGGTGTGTGGCGTGGTGGGCTCGTCGGCCGACGATGCGGTCACGGTGGTTCCTCTCTTGGGGCTGCGCGGCCCCGCGGCAGGCGGGCTCACACATCCACGCGTCCCCCGGCGCGCCAGTACTCGCCCTCGGCGCGGTCCATGAAGCCCTCGTCGACCAGCGCGCGCCGCAGCACCGCCGTGTCGGCGTTGAACCGGTGCAGGATCGCGTTCACCTCGGGCTCGGGATAGCGCGTACCGGGCTCGAACTCCAGTGCCAGCCGCTCCAGCACCACCAGGCGCTTGGAGCGCGTGGCAGGCAGCTCCACCAGGGTCTGCCCCCGGAAGAACCGCGCGAGGATGCGCCGCTCGTCGCTGGTCATGCCGTGCCCGATCCGCTCGTCAGGCGGCGCGTCCTGGGGCAGCGACGCAGCGGCCTCGCGCAGCGTGCTCTGGTCCAGCGCGTAGCCGTCATCCTCGGCGGTGACCAGACCCTGCTGGCGCAGCGCCCCGAGGATCGCGAGCACCTGGCGGTCGGGCAGCCCGGTGTGGGCGGCGATGTCGCCGGCACCGCGGGCCCGGTGCGCCACCGCGCCGAGCACCGCGAGGCGGTCAGGATCCGCAGCGGCGCGGGCGAGGTCCAGCGGTTCCATGCGGGCAGGATAGCCGCCTCGGATGTCGGGCTCGTGCCGGGCTCACGCGCCGGGGGCCACCGCGATCAGCCGGGGCCGCGGGCGATCGGCACATCGACCAGGCTGCCGTACTCGGCCCACGAACCGTCGTAGTTGCGGACCGTGGGGTAGCCGAGGAGCTCGTGGAGCACGAACCAGGTGTGGGCGCTGCGCTCCCCGATGCGGCAGTAGGTCACGATCTCGCGGTCAGGGGTCGCGCCGGCCTCGGCGTAGCGCCGCGCCAGATGCTCGCGGTCGTGGAAGCGCCCGGTGTCAGGGTCGATGGCCTCCTCCCAGGGGATGTTCACCGCCCCGGGGATGTGACCGGCCACCTGGGCGGACTCCTCGGGGAGGTGGGGTGGGGCGGTCAGCTCGCCGCGGAACTCCGCGGGTGTGCGCACATCCACCAGCGCGGTGCCCTCGGGGGCTGCGACGAAGCGGGCGAGCACCTCGTCACGGTCGACGTGCAGCGCGGGTCGGCTGGTCGGAACCGGGTAGCCGTGGGTGGGCTCGCGCGCGCCGGGCCCGCGCTCCAGCGGGCGCTGCTCCTGCTCCCAGGCCAGGCGGCCGCCGTCCATCAGGCTCACCCGCGGATGGCGGTGCAGGCGCAGCACCCAGTAGCCGTAGGCCGCGAACCAGTTGTTGCTGCCGCCGTAGACCACCACGTGGTCGTCGCGGCGGATGCCCTTGCGGTCCATGAGGGCTGCGAAGTCCGCGGCTGCGACCGGGGCGAGCCGCTCGCGGTGACGCAGCTCGTCACGCCAGTGCAGTGGCACCGCGCCGGGTACATGGCCTCGCTCCCGGTAGGCCCAGGTGTCCTCGTCGACCTCTGCCACGACCACCTCGGGGTGGCGGTGGTGGCGCTCCACCCAGTCGGTGGACACCAGCGGCGGGGGATCCTCGGCCATCACGGCTCCTGGCTCGGGGCGCGGTCGAGTGTGACCTCCGGTCATGCCAGCCGCAGGTCGGCCACCACCGGCAGGTGGTCGCTGGTGGTGCGGCTCACGGTGCGCACCCGCTCGATCGCCACCGCGCCGCGGACCATGACCTGATCGGGCTGCACGCGCGGACGCCAGGAAGGGTAGGTGGGCAGCCCCCTCGGGTTGGTCCAGCCGAGCGTGGCCGGGCGGGACAGCCAGCGGGGCAGGTTCAGGTCACCGATCAAGATCGCCGCCTGCGCGCCGTCGGCGGCCTTGCGCGCGACCGCGCGCAGCTGCGCCAATCCGCGCCAGGGCAGGTAGGACAGGTGCGTGGTGGTCATCGCCAGCGCTCGACCGTCGACCTCAAGGTCGAGGCGCAGCCCCACTCGAGGCTCGCGGTCATAGCCCGGGTTGGCCAGCGAGGCGTTGGGGGACCGGTGGCCGTCGCCGCCCCCGGGCAGGACCAGGCGATGCGCCGCCTGCACGGGCACACGCGAGATGATGCCCACCCCGTAGGCCGGCCCGCCGGGGTCGTCGTTGCCGAGGGCGCGCCAGGAGCTCCCCGGATCGCCCAGCAGCGCCGGTGCGAACCGCCAGTCGCCACCCAGGCGCTCGGCGAGCTCCGCGACCTGGTGACGCTCCCCGGAGCGGGGCTGGTCGCGGTCCGCCTCCTGCACGGCCAGCACGTCAGCGTCCAGCGCTGCCGCCGCCTCCGCGGCTCGATCCAGGTCCACCGCCCCGCTGGACAGGTCGATGCCGTG
Organism: Nitriliruptoria bacterium; assembly: GCA_003553565.1. Classification (GTDB taxonomy): domain Bacteria; phylum Actinomycetota; class Nitriliruptoria; order Euzebyales; family Egibacteraceae; genus PUKE01. The sequence goes on from PWER01000191.1 coordinate 10,173, forward strand.
CAGCAGGTTGAACGAGGCGATGCGCAGCGTCGACGGCACGGGCGGGCTCCTTGGGCACGAGGTTTGCGAGGGCGGCGTCGGGAACGATCCCCGATGAGACGAAGACCACACCGCATCAGCGACGTTCCTGCGACGAGGGAGGTGACCGGGCCTCATGCGCGTGATCCTGCGGCTGACGCTGCCGCGCGACGCGCGCTACGTGCCGGTGCTGCGCGCGGCCGCCTCCTCGGTCCTGCTCGAGCTGGGCGCCCCCCGCGAGGACGTCGAGGACGTGGCGCTGGTCGTCAGCGAGGCCTGCGGCAACGTCGTGCGTCATGCCTCGGGCTCGCAGGTCTACAGCGTGGCCGTGTCGGTCGATGCGGCCGGCTGCGCGGTCGAGGTCGTGGACGTCGGGCCAGGGTTCGACGTGGAGACCGCCTGCCCCGACAGCGACAGCGAGGCGGGACGGGGCCTGTACCTCATGCGCACCCTCATGGACACCCTTGAGTTCCTCGCTGACGACGACGGCACGCGCATCGTGCTCCAGAAGCGGTGGGCCTCCTCGCTGCACATGGTCGCCCCCGAGGGAGCCCAGTACGCCGACACCGATGATCGCGCCCCGATCGCGGGTGCCGGCCTCGCCACGTTCGAGGCCACCGAATCCGAGGAGACCTGCGCCAACGGCGGGGTCGAGGTCGGCGAGCGCACCGAGCGCTAGTCGCTCACGCGGTCGCGGTGGACGCACAGGTCGCCTGCGCGCGCCAGGGCGACCGGGCCCAGCGCGGTGTCCCACACCGCCACGGCAGTGGCGAGCACAGCCGTCCACCACGTCGGGTGCGCGGCCAGGACCTCCCGCGGGATCGACAGCTGCACCACCGCCGTCTCGCGAGGGAGGGTGCCGACGGGGACGTAGCCCAGCGCACGCAGCGCGTCGCTCGGGGCGTGGGCCATGGCGCCGCGCGAGCGCGCCACGGTGACCTCGGCCTCGGCCGGGCAGGGCGGCAGGTCATCCAGCCAGCCCGCGTGGTGAGCGGGCAGGTCCGCCAGCAACGGCTCCGCCGCTGCCGGCCGGCGCACCGCAGTCGACCGCGGGCTTGCCACCTCGCCTCCTTCCGTCGCGGGGACGCATTGTGCGCGCTGGCACGCGTGGAACCGCAGATGCTCGGCAACCCTGTCACGGTGCGCGTTCGCGCCGACGGCGGGAGA
>PWER01000083.1 GCA_003553565.1 Nitriliruptoria bacterium
CGTCGCGTGCCCGTTGGCCGCCGTGGCGGGCTCGGAGTCGCCGAGGCCGTCGAGGTGGCGGCGCAGCGCCGCGCCGAAGTCCTCCTCGGTGCGGTCGGCGTCGCTGGCGAGCTGGCGCAGCACCGAGGAGATCCCGCCGGCCTCCTCCCCCGCCGGAGCCGGAGCGGGTGAGGAGGCGGCGGCTGCGCCCGGCGGCGGCGTTGCCGCCGCCGGAGCCTCGGCCTGTGAGCTCTGGGGTGGCCCAGCCGCGGCCTCGGCCTGCGGGGCCGCCTGGTCGCTGGCATGCTTGCGCGGCTGGTCACCGGGTATCGCGGTCAGCTGCACCATCTGCTTGCCGAACAGCCCGGCGACGCCACCGCGCACCACGCGCTCGGCGTGGATGATCTGGGCGTGCTCGCCGATGCGCTCGGCCACCTGCGCCAACGCTGCCTCCGCGGTGGGGGCTTCGACGACGACCTGACCGTCGTGGCGGGCGGTGTCCTCACTGCTTGGCTGGTGCACGGTCGATCACTCCCGAGGGGACGACGGTGATGTGGTCGGGCAGCTCCGGGTAGGCGAGCACGGGGATGTCGATGCCGCCGCTGCCCAGCGCGCGCTTCAGCGGGCGACGCAGCATCTGGCTGCACACCACCGCGACCTGATGGCCGGAGCGTCCGGCCTGCTCGATCGCGGCGCGGGCCTGTTCGTGCAGGGCCTGCAGCCGGTTGGGGTCGATGGCCAGGTGCAGCTGGCCGTCGAGGTCGCGCACGGCCTCGTGGAATGAGGCCTCCAGGCTCGGATCGAGGGTGACCGCGGCCAGCGTCCCCTGCCTGGCGACCTGGCTGGTGACCACGCCACCCAGCGCCACCCGTGCGGCCGAGGTGAGCGTCTCGACCTTCTTGGTCTCGCCCACCTTGCTGGAGATCGCCTCGACGATGCGGGCGAGGTCGCGCACCGGCACGCGCTCCGACAGCAGCTCGCGCAGCACCTGGTGCAGCAGCGGCAGGGGGACCTGGTCGCCGACCTCGTCGGCCAGCAGCGGCTCGTCGGCGCGCAGCCCCTCCAGCAGCAGCTGCACCTGCTGGCGGGTGAGCAGGGTGGGCGCGTTGGACCGCACGATCTCGGCGAGGTGGGTGACGATCACCGAGGAGCGGTCCACCACGGTGGCGCCGGTGGCCGCCGCCGAGGGGCGCGCGTCGCTGGTGATCCAGTAGGCGGTCAGGCCGAACACCGGCTCGGTGGTCTCGGTGCCGCCGAGCTGGCGCAGCTCGCTGCCGTCGCCGGCGGGCAGCGCCAGCGCCCGGTCGCGCGGCGCCTCGCCGCGGCCGACCTCGACGCCGTGGAGCATGATCCGGTAGGTGGCCTGGGGCAGGGTCACGTCGTCGCGGGTGCGCACATAGGGCATGACCACGCCGAGCTCCATGGCGATCTGCTGGCGCAGTGCGCGCACGCGCTCGAGCAGGTCGCCGCCGGCGCCCGCGTCGATCAGGTCGAGCACGTCGTAGGACAGGTGCAGCTCGAGCGGCTCGACCTTCATGCGCGCCACGAGCGCCTCGGGGTCGTCGCTGGTGCTCTCCACCGAGGCCTGCTGGCTCTGGGCCTGCTGGTCGTCCTGGGCGGGCTCGGCGGCCTTGCGGTCGGCGCGGACCGAGAGCAGCAGCAGCACCGCGGCGAGGCCACCGAAGATGACGGTGGGCAGCCCCGGCAGCAGCCCGAGCGCGCCGATGACCCCACCGGCCACGCGCAGGGCCTTGGGGTTGCCGAAGATCTGCTCGGCGAGCTCGGGGCCGAAGCTCTCGTCGCTCTGCACCCGCGTGACGAGCATGCCGGTGGACAGCGACAGCAGCAGCGCGGGGATCTGGCTGACCAGGCCGTCGCCGACGGTCAGCAGCGAGTAGGTGTTGGCGGCCTCACCGGCGGTCATGCCGAGCTCGCCCACGCCGATCGCCAGCCCGCCGATGAGGTTGATCAGCACGATGACGATGCCGGCGATCGCATCGCCCTTGACGAACTTGCTGGCACCGTCCATCGCGCCGTGGAAGTCGGCCTCCTGGGCGATGCGCTCGCGGCGGCGCTTGGCCTCGTGCTCGTCGATGAGCCCGGCCGACAGGTCGGCGTCGATGGCCATCTGCTTGCCGGGCATCGCATCGAGGGTGAACCGGGCGCCGACCTCGGCCACGCGCCCCGCGCCGGCGGTGATCACCGCGAACTGGATGATGATCAGGATCAGGAAGACCACCAGGCCCACCACGATCGACCCGCCGACCACGAAGCCGCCGAAGGTGTCGATGACGCGCCCGGCGTAGGCGTCCAGCAGGATCAGCCGCGTCGACGAGACGTTCAGCGCCAGGCGGAACAGCGTGGTGACCAGCAGCAGCGAGGGGAAGATCGACAGCTCGACGGAGTCGCGTAGCAGCAGCACCGCCAGCAGCACCAGCACCGCGAGGGTGATGTTGGCGGCCAGCAGCGTGTCCAGCAGCTGCGGCGGGATCGGCACGACCATCGTGACCACCGCGGTGACGATGGCCAGCGGGATGGCCACGTGGGTGAAGCGCATGCCGCTCATGCCACGGCCTTCCCGGTGCGGCGGTAGGCGGCGGCGAGGACGGCGGCCACGGCCTCGAACAGCGCCTCGGGGACGTAGTCGCCGATGTGGCAGCGGCGGTAGAGCCCGCGCGCCAGCGGCGGGTTCTCGTAGACGGGCCCCCCGTGGCGCCGCGCCTCCTTGCCGAGCTCCAGCGCCGCGTCGTCCATCGCCTTGGCGATGATGCGCGGGGCTGGCTCGCCCGCCTCGTAGCGCAGCGCCACCGCGAAGTGGGTGGGGTTGGTGACCACCGCGTCGGCCTCGGCGGCGCTGGCGATCATGCGGTTGCGCGACAGGTCGGCGGCCTTCTGGCGGCGGCGCTGCTTGAGCTGCGGGTCGCCCTCCTGGTCCTTGGCCTCGCGCTTGACCTCGTCGCGGCGCATCATCAGCTGCTTGATGTGGTTGCGCTTGGTCCAGGCGAAGTCGGCGGCGGCCACGATCAGCGCGAGCACCGCGGCCAGGCCGAGCAGCAGCAGAACGGTGTCGGCGAGCTCGCTGACACCGGCCTCCAGCGACATGCGCCCGGCGACGTCGTTGAGCCACTCCTGCAGCGGGACCCACAGCAGCAGCGCCAGCAAGCCGATCTTGACGAGGTTGCGGGCCAGCTCCCAGCCCATCTGCGAGGGCTTGAACTTCTGGGCGCCGCGCTTGGGGTTGAGGCGCTTGGCCTGGGGCTTGATCGCCTTGGGCGCGGGCTTGAAGCCCACCTGCAGGAACCCGCCGGCCAGGCCGACCGCCACCGCGACCAGCAGGAAGGGCACCAGCACGCTGGTGGTCATGTCCCACATGGAGGCGACCAGCGCGTCGGCGGGCAGCTCGTCACCGCCGGTGCCGGTGAGGAACAGCCAGCGGGCGCGCGCGGCGAACGACTCGGCGGCGCTCGGGGCGAAGACCTGCAGCGCGAACAGCGCACCGATGAGCGAGGTGGCAGCGCCGACCTCGCGGCTCTTGGGTGTCTGACCCTCGCGCTGCGCGTCGCGCAAGCGCTTGGGGGTCGGCTTCTCGGTCTTGCCGTCCTTGCCGCTCACTGGCTCCCCATCGGGTCTGGGGGTGGCGGCCGTTCCGTGGCGTCTCGGTCCAGGGCGCGATCCGTGCGCCTCGCTGTGGGTGTCGGCCGATCGGTCAGGGACTGAAGCGGTGCGATCGGGGCGAGCGCGGCGCTGCGACCGGGGTGGCCTACGAGCCTGGCGCGAGCGCGCGCAGCACGTCGACCATGACCTCCTCGGTGGCCACGATCAGGTCGGGCCCGGCGCCGGAGAAGGCCAGCACGCTGGTGGAGGCCGCCAAGATCACCACGAGGTTCTTCAGCGGCAGCCCCACCAGGAACACGTTCATCTGGGGCGCGAAGCGGCTGGCGAGCCCCAGGGTGATCTCGGTCAGGAACAGCGCCGCCGACACCGGCAGGGCCAGCTCGAAGCCCAGCAGGAACACCCGTGCTGACAGCTCGATCGCCTGGGTGGTCAGCGCCTCGGTGGCAAGGGTCAGCGCGCCGTCCAGCGCCACCACGTCCACGCTGGTCGCAAGCCCCCGCACCAGCACGATGTAGCCGCCCCCGGCGATGAACAGCGCCACCGCGCCGTTGCTGAACAGGCGGTTGAACGCGGTGGACTCCGCCCCGAACGCCGGGTCGACGATGCGCCCGGCCATCAACCCGCCCTGCACGTCCAGCAGGCCGCCGGCGATGCTGAACAGATACACCAGGATCCCCGACATGTAGCCGAGGATCCCGCCGAGCACGGCGTTGACCAGGCCCCAGCCGATCAGCTCGGCCAGGCCGGGGGTGGCCGCCAGCGGCTCGGCCAGCGCCAGCCCGACCGCGACGCTGACTCCGAGCTTGGCCACCCACGGCAGCAGCGGCGACAGCAGCGGGCTGACCACCACGAAGGCGGACACGCGGATGACCGCCAGCAGGAAGCCGGACAGCGCCGCCGGGTCGAGGGACAGCTCCATGGTCAGGGCACGAGCGTCGGGGCCGGGCCCGGGGCCGGGCCTTGGCCCGGGCCTTGTGCCGGCACGTGGGCGGGGCTCACGTCAGGCCGGGGATGGTGCGCCACAGCTCGTCGACCCAGTCGGTGAGCACCTGCAGCATCCAGCCGCCGGCGACCAGCACCACCAGGGCGATCCCGCCGAGCTTGGGCACGAACGTCAGGGTCTGCTCCTGGATCTGCAGCACCGTCTGCAGGATCGACACGAACACGCCGATCGCCAGGCTGGCGATCAGGATCGGGCCGGCGATCCAGGCGGCGGTCTGCAGCGCGCCAGCGAGGACGTCGATCACGTAGGCGTCGGACATGGGTGGCCTCCTGGAGCGGTCAGACAGCGTTCACCGAGGCGACGACCTGGCCCACCAGCAGCGACCAGCCGTCCACCAGGACGAACATGAGGAGCTTGAGCGGCAGCGAGATGAAGATCGGCGGGAGCATGACCATGCCCATGCTCATCAGCACCGCGGCGGTGACCAGGTCGATGATGAGGAACGGCACGTAGATGACGAAGCCGATGATGAACGCGGTGCGCAGCTCGCTGAGCACGAACGCGGGGATGAGCACCGAGGCGCCGAGCTCCTCGGGGCTGTCGGGCTGCTCGGTGCCCGACAGGTCGACGAACATCTGCAGGTCGGCGTCGCGGGTCTGGGCCAGCATGAACTCGCGCAGCGGCTCGAACGCCGAGGCCACCGCGGTGCCCTGATCGATCTCGCCGGCCAGCAGCGGCTGCAGCGCGGACTCGTTGATCTCGCCGAAGATCGGCTGCATCACGAAGAACGTGAGGAACAGCGCCATGCCGACCAGCACCTGCGGCGGGGGCACGGTCTGCAGCCCGAGCGCCTGCTTGGTGATCGCCAGGACGATCGCAAAGCGCGTGAAGCACGTCATCAGCAACAGCAGCCCGGGCGCCATCGACCCGATGGTCAGCAGCAGGATGAGCGCGACCGCCCGGGAGACGCCCGCGTCCTCCTCGCCGTCAAGGTCGATGATCACGTCGGGCACGCCGTCGACGTCGTCGACGTCGTCGACGGTGACGTCGCTCTCGGGGACGCCGGGCCCGTCGCCGGGGGCGGGCACGACGGGTTGGGCGTGGGCGGCCGGCGCAAGCACCGCGCCGACCAGCAGGGTCAGCGCGGCCAGCGCAAGCAGCGCGACGAGCCGGCGCCTACCCGCTGCCATGGACCAGCAGGTCCCGCAGCCCCGGGTGCTCACGAGCACGGGTGAGGCGCGCCGCAGCGCCGCCCCGCGGGGTCGCGGGGGTCGGCGGGGCGAGCTGGGGCCAGCGGTCCAGCTGCGCGTGCAGCGCAGCGGGCGCACCGGCTCGGTGCAGCTCGCGCTCGGCGGGCACCACCCTGCTGGTGGCCCAGCGCAGGCGGGAGATCAGGCCAGTCCATGGCCGGCTCGTCGACGCGGGGCGCATGCGCGCCCGATCCGTCTCCGCGTCTCGGACAGTGGTGGGACGGCCGTCGCTGGAGGCCAGCGCGGCCAGGTCGGTGCCGTCGACGGTGGCGGCACCGGTCATGGCGGCGAGCGCGCCGCCGGGATCGGAAGGGTCGCTGCCCGAGGGCAGCTCGCCGACGAGGTTGACCGCGCGATCGGTGACGCCGAGCAGCAGCACCCTGCCGTCGACGCGCACCGCGACCAGCTGCGAGCTGCGGCCGAGCATGGTGCGCTCCAGCACCGTCATGCCCAGCGAGCCCCCGCCGGCGCGGCGCCCGAAGCGGCGTGCTGCCCACAGCACGCCGAGCAGCACCAGCAGCGCCGGCAGCAGCCGCATGATCGCCTCGGCGGTGCTCACTGCGTCGCTCCCCCCATCGGGTTGCGGCTGATGATCTCGGTGAGGCGCACGCCGAGCTCCTCGTCGACGACCACGACCTCGCCGCGGGCCACGGCGCTGCCGTTGACCAGCACGTCGACGGGCGCGCCGGCCACGCGGTCGAGCTCGACCACCGAGCCCTGCTGGAGCGCGAGCAGCTCGCGGACCGTCATGCGGACCCGGCCGAGCTCGACGGTCACCTCGAGCGGCACGTCGGCGAGCAGGTCGAGGTCGCCGCGCGGGGCGCCGTTCGGCCCGGACGGGGCGAGCTCGGGGAACTCGGCGGCGGCGACGTGGCCGTGGGTCGAGGGGTCACTCATCGCGTCCTCCGGAGCGGGGCTCTGCGGGGGTCTCGGCGACCGAGACGAGGTCGGGACGGGCGGCGCGCACCAGCAGCGCCAGGCGCCGGCCGCGGCGCCCGATGTGGCCTAGCGCCACCTGGCGGTCGCCGACGCTTGCCACCGCCGGCTCGTCGGGCTCGGCGTCCAGGCGGATGACGTCGCCGGGCTGCAGGGCCGCCAGTGCCGCGGCGCTGACCTGTGCTGCGCCCAGGCGCACGCGCACATCGACGCGGGTCTCGGCCAGCAGCGGCGCCAGCGGCGAGGGTCCCTCGGTCAGCTCGGTCTGGCCCGAGCCGCGGGAGAGCTGCTCGACGATCGGCTCGAGCGCGGCGATCGGATAGCACAGCGTGAGCACGCCCTCGGCCTGGGCGCCCTGCACGATGGCGACCCGGAAGGTGAGCACCAGGGCGAGGTCGGCGGGCCCGGCGATCTGCAGCAGCTGGGGGTTGTGCTCCAGCGCGGTCAGCTGCGGCTGGACGACGGTGTAGGCCTCCAGGGTCGAGGCCAGCGCCTGCATCGGCCCGCCGAGCACATCGCCGAGCAGATGGGTCTCCAGGTCGGTGGGGCGGCGCACCTCGGTGGGCCGCCCGTCGCCGCCCAGCATCCGGTCGACCACCGACAGCGCCAGACTGATGTCGAGGTCGAGCACCACCGGGGCGGGCAGCGGGTCGCAGTCGACCACGCCGAGCACCGCCGGGGTGGGCGTGGAGCGCACGTAGTCGTCGAAGGTGACCTGCTCGATGCCCATCGGGTCGACCTGCACCAGGCCGCGCAGCTGCGCGCCGAGGACGCTGGCCACGCGCCGCGCGAACGCCTCGTGGGCGACCTGCAGGGCCCGCACCTGCTCGCGACCGAACTTGGCGGTGCCGCGGAAGTCGTAGGGCTCATAGCGGGCGGCGTCCGCGGGCGCGGCACTCGTCGCCGGCGAGGCTGCGAGCTCGGTGGCTGCCACCTGGCGTCCTCCCGAGTGGGGCGGTCTGGGCGGGTCGGACACGCCTGTCGGCCACCGCCCGCACCGCTGAAGAGCTCGCCCCGCCGCGGCCCACCCGGACGCGCGCTACTGCACGACCAGCTCGGTGAACACCACCCGCAGCACCACCGGCTCCTCGTCCTTCTCCCCTTCCTGTCCGTTGTAGATGTCGGCCGCGTCCTCGGCGAGGCGCTGGCGCAGCTGGTCCATCCCCTCGGGGCTGGTGAGGTCCTCGCTCTCGAACTCGGCAACCCGCGACAGCGCCGCGTCGTTGAGCAGCGGCAGCTCCTGGCTGATGTCGTCGTGGTCGTAGCCCTCGGCCAGCACCAGGGCGATGCCCACGCGGGCGTGGCCGCCGTCGGCCAGCCCGACGGTCATCGCCTCCAGCTCGACGATCTCGCCCTCCTCGGGCTCCTCGGGCTCCTCGTCGGCCAGCGCGTCACCGTCGGACAGCCACCACCACGCCGCGGCCAGCAGCCCCCCGCCCACCAGCAGGGTGAGCGCGACGATGAGCGCCAGGCGCAGCGGGCTGGTGGACCAGCGACCGCGCTCCTCGACCTCCTCGTCGACGGTGGTCGGGTCAGTCGCCATGGAGAGCCTCCTCGGAGACCACGAGGATCTCCACGCGCCGGTTGCGCTGACGTCCTTCGGCGCTCTCGTTGGTGTCGGTCGGGCGGTGCTCGCCAAAGCCGATCGCGGCCAGGCGTGGCGGCGCCAGCTCGTGCTCGTCCATGAGCTCGCGCAGCACCGCCAGCGCCCGGTCCGCCGACAGGTTCCAGTTGTCGTAGTCGGGGCGGTGGATGGGCTGGGTGTCGGTGTGGCCCTCCACGTGCACCTCGTTGCCGATGTCGGCAAGCGGTGGGGCGACCGTGGCGATGATCTCCTCCCCCAGCGGCGCGATCTCCGCCGAGCCGGTCTCGAACAGCACCTCGTCGGTGCCGATGGAGATCACCAGCCCCCGCGGGTCGACCTCCATCTCAGCGTGATGCGCGACGTCGGCGGCATCCAGGGCATCCTGGATCTGCTGGCGCAGCTCCTCGAACTCGTCGAGGGTCTCGCCCTCGTCCTCAGCCTCGTCCTCGTCCTCGTCGTCGTCCTCGTCTTCATCCTCGTCGTCGCGGTTGATCTCCTCGATGATCTCCATCGCCGGGGTCTCCTCGAGCATGTCGTCGGAGGTGATCGTCTCACCGCCGTCGAGGATGTCGGCCTGCTGGCCGGTGTTGCCGAACGGCGCGGCGAGGCCCTGGAGCAGCTCGCGGAACTTGGTGGCGTCGATCTCGCTCATGGTGAACAGCAGCACGAAGAACGCGAGCAGCAGCGTCACCAGGTCGCTGTAGGTGGTCAGCCACCGGTTGGCGTCCTCGGGCTTCTTGTCCGAACCGCTCCTCATGCCGCCGCCTCCTCACGGGCCGCGGCCATGCGCTCGTCGAAGCCCAGGCGGCGCTCGGGCGGCAGGTGGCCCTCCATGCGCTCGACCAGCAGCCGCGGGCTCGCGCCCGCCTGGATCGCGAGGATCCCGTCCACGGCGATCTCGCGGGAGCGGATCTCCATCTCGTGGAGGCGCTCGAGCTTGGAGGCGAACGGCAGGAACAGCAGGTTGGCGAAGGTGACGCCGTACAGGGTCGTCAGCAGCGCCAGGGCCATGCCCAGGCCCAGCTGCTCGGGGTCCTCCAGCTCGCCCAGCATGTTCACCAGGCCGATGACGGTGCCGATCATGCCCACCGTCGGCGAGTAGCCCCCCAGCGTCTTGAAGAACCGCTGGCCGCTGCGATGGCGCTGCTCGATGCCCTCGAGGAACGCGTCGAGGCGCTGGCGGACCTGCTCGCCGTCGGTGCCGTCCACCACCAGCTGGAGGCCCTCCTTGACGAACTCGTCGTCGATGTCGTCGAGGCGGCGCTCCAGCGCCAGCACGCCCTCCTTGCGCGCTACCTCGGCGCAGGTGATGAGCGTGCCCATGTGGTCCTCGCTGCTGGGGCTCTTGCCGCGCAGCGCGACCATCGCCGCGCCGGGCACGCGCTTGAGGTCCGACAGCTGGATGCTCATCAGCGTCACCCCGAAGGTGGCGCCGAGCACCAGCAGCAGTGCGCCCGAGGACAGCAGCGGGGCCAGCGCATGGCCCTCCACGACCATCGAGAACACCAGCGCGCCGATGACCAGCAGCAGCCCGCCCAGCAGCAGCGGATCCATCGGCTACTCCTGCTCAGGCTCGGGAGCGGTCAGCACGGTCAGCTCCGCGCGTCGACGCCCGGGCTCCTCGCGCAGCGCGTCGGAGGCCGCGAGGACCGCCGCGCGGAAGCGCACCACGCGCTGGGCCACCTCCTCGGGCGACTCCGAGACCACGGTCTTGCGGCCATCGACGAGGGTCACGACGGTGTCGGGGGTCGACTCGATGACCTCGATCAGGTCGGGGTTGAGGAGGAATCGCTCCCCCCGAAGCCGATGCAGCTGAATCATCGAGCGCCTCCGTGTGCTCGTGCCACGCGATCCGTCGCGTCGGTGTCCCGGTCGGCGGGCACCGGCCTGCTGTTAAGGGCCGGTTCGGGCGCGCCCCGGGGCCGCTGTCCCGCCTCGGCCCCGAGGTGCCCGCCGCGCCTAGCGGCTAGCGCTTCATCTGGATCAGCTCCTGGAGCATCTCGTCGCTGGTGGTGATCGAGCGGGAGTTCGCCTGGAACCCACGCTGGGCGATGATGAGGTTGGTGAACTCCTCGGCGAGGTCCACGTTGCTCATCTCCAGCGCGCCGGGGGTCAGCGACCCGCCCTCCCCCTCGCCGGGGGCGCCGATGATCGGCTCGCCGGAGTTGACGGTGGCGGCGTACATCGACTCGCCCTGGCGCTCGAGCCCCTCGGGATTGGCGAAGGTGGCGATCGCCACCCGCCCGATGGGCAACGACTCGCCGTTGGAGTACCGCCCGGTGATCGTGCCGTCGGACCCGATCTCGAACCCGCGCAGGAATCCGACCTGGTAGCCGTCCTGCCCGCGGGCCTCGGCAGTGTTGCTGCCGGCCGCCTGGCTCAGGCCGTCGGCGTCGACGGTGACGGTCTGCTCGTCATCGATGCCGGTGAAGATCTGGCTGGCGTCGAAGTCGCCACCGGTGCCCCAGCTGATGTCGCCGTCCTCGCGCTGCAGCCCACCGACCTCGACCTCCTCGTCCTCGAGGTCACCTCGGGCGTGCACGGTCCACTCAGGGTCACCGTCGCCGCGCTCGAACCGCAGCGTCACCTCATGGGCGCTGCCGTCGTCGTCATAGATGGTGATCGAGGTGGTGAAGGAGTCGGGATCCTCTTCCCCCTCGCCTGCCTCTGCGTCATCGTCGAGGTTGCCACCCAGGCGGATCTCGCCGGTCGCCGAGGGGGCGATCGTGTCGCCGGAGGGCACCTGGAGCGCACCCGGCTCGCCGTCGGTGTCGACCTCGCCATCATCGTCGGCGTTCCAGCCGAGCAGCTGGCCGCCGTTGGAGCTGACCAGCGTGCCGTCCTCGTCGAGCGTGAAGGCACCCGAGCGGGTGTAGCCGACCCCGTCGCCGTCCTGCAGCGCGAAGAACCCGTCGCCGTCGATCAGCA
>PWER01000023.1 GCA_003553565.1 Nitriliruptoria bacterium
CACCCCGGGGCTGTGGTGCACCGCCAGCGCCGACGGTCCCGTCACCACGGGGACGTCGGGGCTCGGCGCCCGCACGGCTGTGGCGTTGGCCACCAGCGCCGCGACGCACAGGGCCACCGCGTCTTGGCGCGCCGCCGAGCGGCCCGGGGCGGCGCCCCCGACTGGGTGCATCCGTGCCGCGTGGTGGTTGCTGCTGCACCCGGTGGTCGCGGCGGCGGTGGACTGGGTGCACAGGGTCACGCTGGTGGGCCGATCTGCACCCGGTCTCGGTGCCGCGCGCGGACCGGGTGCATCTCGACTGTGTGGTGGTCGCTGATGCACCCAGTGCGCCGAGGCGCGGGGGTCGCGGGTGCCGGATCGCACCCAGTACCGACCGCGCGCGCGGACTGGGTGCAGATCGCACCGCTGGGTGGCCCCTCCTGCACCCAATAGTCGACGGGCCCCAGCACCGGGTGCGTGCCGGTCACCGCCGCCGCGTCCTCCGACACGCGAGCAGCCTCGGGATCGGGTCGGCGAGCGCGGGGCCGTGCGAAGTTGTGCGAGGTTGCCGGCACTCCCTTGTGCCACGTCGTCGCCCCTGCTGTCGTCTTGGCATCGCTCCGATCGGGGTGGTCCTCGCGATGCACCGCGGGCAAGCGGGCGGCGATCGCAAGGTCAGTGAGGTCGAGCACGAGCGTCACGCGACACGAGCGTCACGCGAGCAAGGAGCTACCAATGAACGGCAAGGAGGCACCGATGAGCGGTGCGACTGCGCAGCGACCGTCCGGATCCGCTGGCCGCGCGCTCGCGTTGGTCGCGACCCTCGGCCTCGTTCTGACGGCGTGCGGGCCGTCTCCCGAGAGCATCGCCGAGGACGCGTGCGATCTGGGGGAGCGGATGATGGAGGGCGACGTCGGCTTCATGGCGGGAGCACAGGAGGCTGGCGAGATCGTGAGCGAGGCCCAAGAGGCCGACATCGGGCTCGGGGAGGTCATGGAGGCGAGTCGGGACGCGTGCCCGGAGGCCGCCGGTGTGCTGCCGCCGCTGGACGCGCTGCCGTTCTAGGCGATCGTCGCCACGCTGATCACGCTGATGGACGGGGGCTGTGATGGAGATCCTGACGGGCTTGCTGTTCCTCGCGGCCATCGCCGCGGTGGTCTGGGGCGCAGAGCGAGCGCTGGCGGCCGGGCTGGGGCGGGTGATGGAGCCCGCGATCACGCCCGACCGCTTCCTGACCAACGCGGGCGTGCGCAGCATCGAGCACGCCTTCACCGACGCCGTGACGTCGGGGCGATGGCGACGCGTGCGCGACGATGGGTTGACCACGCCGGTGCTCACGTGGCGCTCGACGCCCGGCCCCAAGGCACCGCTGGACCCCGAGGCCTCGGACCCGCTGCGCGTCCTCCAGGCGGAGCCAGGGTCGAGCCGTCACCCCTGCATCGTCTGCCACGTGCGCCAGACGGTGGACGGCGCGCATGACGTGCTGATCGGCGTGCATCCGGACTCTCCCGGGCTCATGGATGGCGCCTGGCGGGGCACGCTCGGCGCGTTGGTCGGCATCGTCGCGGTGCGGCAGCGCCGCAAGCGGTTCGCCGAGCGGCTCCGGGCGAAGGATCCCTCGGTCCGCACGCAGGCATGAGCGCGCCTGAACCCCCGGGATGGGCTGTGCAGCGGCTCTGATCCTCCGCCGGTCGGCCGCTCTGCTCGTCCGCTCGTCCGTTCCGCTCGTCCGCTCGGAGGGAGCCGTCATGGAATTGGAGTCCACGCTCGCGAGCGCCTTCGAGGGCTTCGGCACGCACATGCTGCGGGTCGTCGCAATCGGCCTGGGGGCCTCCCTCCTCTTCTACCTCTACCGCGCCTTCACCTCCCCGGTGGTGGTGCCACGTCATCGGGCGGACCGCCCCGACCTCGTGGTGGCGCCTGGCGAGGTGACGGATCGCAGACCGCTGGCTCGCTCGCCGCTGCTGGGCACCGCGCCGCCCAACGTCGGGGCGCTCGCGGGGGCTGGACTGCTCGAGGACGGCGAGCGCGTCTACGCCGCCGTGCCGGTCCGTCGCGTCGGCACGCCGCTGAACGGGGAGGGGCACCTGGTCGCCACGACCACGTCGGTGCGCTGGATCCAACGTCGGCTGCGGGATCACGCCGAGGCGAGCCATCCCGTGCCGCTCGGCTGCGTGGGCGCCCAGCTGCAGCTGGGCAGTGAGCGCTTCCTGGTGGTCGGTGGTCGGTTCGACCGGGCGGATCAGACTCGGGCGGACCAGATGTTCGCCCTGCTGGGAGCGCTCAAGGAGGGGGCGACCGACCCCGAGGCCCGTCCGGCCGGGCCGACGCACCCGGAGGCCGGTCCGGCGGGGGCGACAGGCCCGGGGACGGGTCCAGCGGCGGCGTCGAGCTCGGAGGCTGCGCAAAGGAGCCGCGACGATGAGTGAGCGCGACGCGACCGGGCGCGGGCGACGAGGTCGACGACCGGGGCTCCTCGGAGCGACGCCACGCAACGGCCTGCTCCTGGTGGTGCTCCTCCTGGCCCTCCTGGTGACCGCCTGCGACGGCGGTCGATCGACCGAGGCGTTCTGTGACGCGGTGGCCTCGGGCCACGAGCGCTTCGAGGGTCTGCTCGCCGAGGAGCCCGAGGGGGCCATGGATGCGGGACGCACGGTGCTGGCGGTGCGCGAGGAGCTGCAGGGCTACGTCGAGGAGCTCGAGGCGACCGCACCCGACGAGATCCGCGAGGACATGGAGCGCATCAGCGAGTCGCTGGACCTCGCCGAGGACCAGGGCATGGCGCACATCGACGATCCCTTGGCGATGCTCGCCACCGCCTTGGCGACCAGCCTGGACCTCATCCTGCCCGCCGAGCGCGTCGAGTCCTTCGCGCAGCGCGAGTGCGGACGCTCCGTGGTGCCCGGCCTCGCGCGCTGATCTGCCCCTTCCGCTCGGCCTGCGACCGCTGGCAGACTCTGTTGCGAGCGCGTGGCAGCAGGCTGGCGTCGCGAGCTCCCCCGGTGCGGGTGGCGTTCGAGACAGGCGCCTCGCGCGCCAGGGACGCCGAGCGCTCCGGCCCGGGGCCGGTGAGGCGGTGGTCGGATGAGCGTGCGCCTGGAGGTCTCGACTCGCGCGGAGCTGGGCGAGCGCGTGAGCGAGCTGCGGCGACGCTCGGGGCTCAGCCTGCGGGAGCTCGCCGACAGGATCGGCAGCAGCCCGTCGACGGTCAGTGGCTGGTGTCGCGCGAAGAACCTGCCGTTCCCGGCCCAGACGTCGGTCTTCGCGGCGATGCTGACCGAGCTCGGGGTGGAGGATCCCACGCCGTGGCTGGAGGTCGTGGGGCGGCTGCGCGGCGAGGGCGAGCCGGAGGGGCGCGCGCCGTACCGGGGGCTGGAGGCATTCGGCTGGGAGGACCGCTCGCTGTTCTTCGGTCGGGCGCGCGTGGTCGATCGGGTGCTGGAGCGGCTGGCACAGGTCGAGGGAGCCGCGCGGTGCCCGCGGCTCGTGCTGATGGTGGGCGCCTCGGGAGTCGGCAAGTCGTCGGTGCTGCGGGCTGGCGTGTGGCCGCGGCTGGTGGAGGCCGGACGCCGAACGGTGCTGGCCACGCCGGCCGACATCGCCAGCGACGGGTTGGCGGCGCAGATCCCGGACGCCGAGCACGAGCGGCCCACCGGGTCCCCGCGGGTGGTGCTGATGGACGCGCTGGAGGACGTCCTCACCGGCCTGACGGGGCAGGAGCGTGACCGAGTGCTCGAGGAGATCGCGGCGCTCACCGACCGCGACGACGGCGGTGCCAGCGTGGTGGCCACGCTGCGAGCGGATGCGCTGGGCGAGCTGGCCGCCTCGCCAGCGCTGGGGGCGGCCCTGGAGTGCGGGCAGGTCGTCGTGCCGCCCATGGGGGCCAGCGAGCTGAGCCAGGCGATCGTCGAGCCAGCGCGGGCGGTGGGCGCCAGCGTCGACGAGGAGCTGGTCGAGCTGCTGGTGGGGACGTTCGGGCCGAGCGGTCGGGCCGGCGGGGAGGCGCAGGTCGGCTCGCTGCCGTTGCTGTCGCACGCGCTGGCCGAGGCGTGGGCGCGCTCGTCGGGAGCGCGGATCACCGTGGCGGACTATCTGGCCACCGGCGGCGTGGATGGGGCGGTGGAGCGCTCGGCGGAGGCGGTGCTGGCCACGCTGGACGCGCGCGAGCGTGAGGTCGCCCGGCAGGTGCTGCTGCGGCTGGTCCACGTGGATGAGCCACGGCTGGTCACTCGCCGCGCGGTCACCTACGAGGAGCTGGATGGGCTGGCGCGAGGCGGCGAGGAGGCGCTGAGCGCGGTGCTGGACCGGTTCGTGGACGCGCGGCTGCTGACCGCGGGCTCCCAGCGGGTGCAGATCGCGCATGACGCGGTGCTGACCGCATGGCCGCGGCTCGCCGGGTGGATCGACCAGGCGCTCGAGGAGCTGCGGGTGCAGCGTCGCGCCGCCGAGGCCGCTCGCATGTGGGTCGACAGCGGTCGCGACGCCTCGGCGTTGGCGCGCGGCGCGCTGCTGGCCGAGCTGCGCGCGTGGGCCGACGATGCCAAGGGCGGGGGCCTCGCGCTCAACGACCGCGAGCGCGCGTTCCTGGACGCCAGCATCGCGCACGCGGACGCCGAGGTGGTCCGGGAGCGCCAGCGGCGCCGCGGCCTGCGCCGCCTGGCGGTGGCCAGCGTGGTCGCGGCGGCGGCCGCGATCGTGTTGGTGTGGGTGGCCATCGATGCGCGCTCGACCGCCTTGACCGCACGGGACGAGGCGCTGTCGCGGCAGGCGGCGATCACTGCCGAGCGGTTGACCGATGCCGACCCGCTGCTGGCCGCTCACATCGCAGTGGCGGCCCATGCGGTGGCGCCCACCGAGCAGGCCCGCTCGGCGGTGCTGAATGCTGCCGCGGGGCCAAGCGGCCAACGCTGGTTGGGTGGGCCGGGCAGCTCCGCGCTCGCGGTGGGCGCGGCCGAGGGCGTCGTGGCGGTCAGCGACTCCTCGCAGGCCAGCGTGCGGCTGCTCACCGCCGCCCCGGATGGCGGCCTGGAGCCCGCGGGGGCGCTGAGCCTCGACGCCCCCGACGTCGCGATCTTCGCGCTGGCGCTCGCGCCGGACGCGCAGACGCTGGCGGTGGGGGACGCAGCGGGGGAGGTGACGCTGTGGGACGTCGACGACCCGAGCGACCCGGCCCCGCTGGCTGGGCCACTGGACGGCCTCGACGACGCGGTGCAGGAGCTCGCGTACGCCGACGACGGCGACACGCTGACCCTGGCCGGCGCGGGCCCCGGGGTGCTGCGGTTCGACGTCAGCGATCCGGCCGAGCCGTCCGCGCGTCCCGAGGTCGCCTGGGACCCGGTCGTGTGGTCGGTCGCGACGAGCCCGGCGGGGCTGCTCGCGTTCGGCGCGGAGGAGGGCGTCGTCCAGCTCTGGGCCGAGGGAGAGGCCGACGGCGCGCCGCTGGCCGAGCTGGAGGTCGGCGACGACGACGTGCTGGACGTCGCGCTGGCCGCCGAGGCCGACGTGCCGCTGCTCGCTGCGGCCACCCGCGGCGGGGAGCTCGCGGCCTGGAAGGTGGCCGAGAGCGGTGACCCGACGCCCGTCGACCTCGAGGACCCGGGGTTCACCACGTGGGCGAACGCGGTGGCCGTCACCGACGACGGCTCGCGTCTGGCGGCCGGCAGCTCCAACGGCACGGTGCGGGTCCACGCGACCGAGACCGGCGCGCCCATCGCGACGCTCGACCACCCGGCAGCGGTGACCGGCCTGGCCTTCGCCGACGACGCGACGCTGCTGTCCACGGCCGTCGACGGGACGCTGCGACGCTGGCAGCTCGACGATGTCGCAAGCTCGGCGCTGGAGGCTGGCGCCTGGAACCTGCAGTTCGACGAGCGTGGGCACCTGTTCGGGTTCAGCACTGATGACACCGGCCGCTGGGAGGTGTCCGATGGCGCCATGAGCGGCGGGCCGATCCTGGAGGCCTCCCAGGAAGGGGTCGAGCGGTTCTCGGGCACCGGTGCGGTCACCGGTGACGGCGAGGTGGTCGCCCAGGGGCGCCGCGGCGGCGACGTGCTGCTCTACGACGCCGCCGACCCGCGGGCGCCGCAACGGCTCGACGCGCACTTGACCGGCGCGGACGAGCGCATCGAGCGGCTGGCGTTCCACCCCGACGGCGACTGGGTCGCCACCATCCGCGACCACGCGCACCTGTGGCGGCTCGACGATGGCCTCCCGCCAGCGGGCCAGCCCTCGCCACACGAGCCCAGCATCGAGCTCGACGACGCGGCCGAGGGCCTGTTCAACCTCGACTGGAGCCGGACCGGCGAGCTGCTCGCGCTCGCCAGCGCCGACGGCCACGTCTACGTGTACGGCGTCGACGACGACCGCGACGATCCCGTCGACGCGATCCAGTTGCGCGCTCGCCTCGACGTGCTCGGCAGCGACGCCTATGCCGTCGCCTTCCACCCCGACCAGCCGCTGCTGGCTGCGGCGGGCACCGACGGCCGCGTCCAGTTCTGGGACGTCGGTGACCCCGCCGATCCGCATGCCGTTGGCGGGGCGCTGGTGGGTCCACCCGGTCGGGTGTTCGATCTCGCCTTCGATGCGAGTGGCGGCTGGCTCGCTGCCGCTGCGGTCGATGGCACCGCGTGGGTGTGGACGGTCGAGGGAGACGGCACGGCCGAGCGCTACGCGATGCTCGACACCGGCGGGGCCGCGGCGTACTCGGTCGCGTTCGCGCCCGACCGTCCCGCGCTCGTCGCCGGCGACGCCGATGGGCTGGTCCACCTGTGGCGGCTCGACGCCGAGCAGGCGACTGCGCGGCTCTGCGCCAACCCTGGCGAGCCGATCACCGCCGAGGAGTGGGAGCGCCACCTTCCCGACCGCGCTTACGACCAGCCCTGCGACCCGCCCCCGTGACCCCCGGTCTCGACCGCGGGCAGCCCTCCGGGCCTGTGCGAGGTTGTGCGAAGTTGCGCCACAGCGGGGTCCAAGCGTTGTCTCTTCCTTGGTGGTCGTGCTTGGGTGCCACCGACCGTCGCTGATGGGCGCGATGGCGTGCTAGGCGCGATGCCGGCAGGGCCTCGGCGCGTGGCACATCCCCGGATGAAGGATGCTGCAGCATGGATGGGTTCTTCCTCTTCGTCATGTTCATTGTCATCCCCGTGGGGATCGCGATCAAGGTCGGGCGCTCGGCCAAGCCTCGAGCGGTCCCCGCTGCGAAGGCGGGGGTCCCTGATCGCGTCGCCAGCCTGGACGAGTCCAATCCCTACTGGAGCACGGTCACCGGCTCGCCCCTGTTTGGGACCATGCCGCGTCATGGGTCGGACCTGCTCGGCAAGGTCATGCCCGACCGCGACGAGCGCGTGATCGCCACGATCACCGCCAACAGCGGCATCAAGGCTGGCTACCTGATGGCCACGACCGTCGGCGTGCGTTGGGTGCAGACGTCCCCTCCGTTCATGAGGTCCCATGACTGGGCGCCGCATGGGAGCGTCACGGGCCGTTCCCTCAGCGGCAAGGTCGGCGTCGGCAACGCCACCTTCCAGACCTCTCCACGCAAGGCAAAGCAGTTCCACGAGCTGCTGGTGGCCCTCGAGGAGGGGCTTCGCTGGCAACAGCAGCAAGAGGACGAGGATCTGCGTCGCGGCATGATGCAGGCGCAACAGCAGGGCGGGCAGGCTGCGCCCAGTGCGAGCGAGGAGCTCGAGCGGCTCGCGGCACTGCACCAGAGCGGCGCCCTCAGCGACGTCGAGTTCCAGGCCGCGAAATCGCGCCTGCTCGGCTGATGGACGGCGCTGATCGGCGCAAGCTCGTCAGGGCCCGCTTCTCGTCTCCTGGAGCCATGCCTTCGCAGCAGCGACGGCAGGCCGGCCGGCTGGCATCAGGCTCGCCCGCGTCACAAAGCTGGGGCTGACCCGACCTCGTCGCTCGTGGCTCCCTGATCGTCGACCTCGGTCGTGTCGGTGGACGCTGCCCTCGTCGGATGGCTGGGAGGGGACCTCCCTAGGGAGGGGACTTCCCTGCCGGCCGCCGGCGCCGCGTGGCGCCTCCATTGGGTGCATCTCGTGCCGCTTGGTGGTCGTCGTTGCACCCGGTGGTCGCGGCGGCGGTGGACTGGGTGCACAAGGGGACGCTGGTGTGCCGGTCTGCACCCGGTCGCGGTCACGGCCGTCGACTGGGTGCAGATTGGCCCTGTGGTGGTCGCTCATGCACCCGGTCCGCGGCGGCGTGGGGTGGCGGGTGCCGGATCGCACCCAGTACCGATCGCGCGCGTGGACTGGGTGCGGATCGCACCGTCTGGTGGCGCCTGCTGCACCCAGTCGCCGTCCGGACCCAGGACTGGGTGCACACCCGCCGACTGGGTGCAGTCCCCACACCCGACGCAGTAGCTGCCCGGGTGCTGTGTCGCGCGAACGTGAGCAACCGACCGTCTGCCGACACACCGGGACCGGGGCGGCCCAGCCAGGGGGAGCGGTTCAGCCCGCCACACCGCGTCGCCGCTGGGATCCCACCAGGACGAGGTCGGGCTGGCCGCGCGGCACCGGCACCAGCTCGGAGTGCACCCGCGCGAAGCGCGTCGCCAGCACCGCGGCGAGGTCGGGTGCGGGATGGGCGCTCCACACGCCCAGCGCACCGTCGCCGGCCAGCAGCGCCGCCAGCCGGTCCACGCCCTCGCGGCCGTACAGCCAGCGGTTGCGGGGGCTCACGGTGCGGTGCGGGCCGTTGTCGACATCCACGCACACCGCATCGAACGCGCCTGCCACCCGCCCCGCGGCGACGAGGTCGACGAGATCGGCCACCACCACCTGCACCCGCGGATCGTCCAGCGCTGCCTCGGACAGCTCACGCAGCAGGCCGCGATGCCAGTCGACCACCGCCGGCTCGCGCTCGACGACCACCACCTCGGCCACGGTGGGCACCGCCAGCGCCGCGCGCAGCGAGCACCCCAGGCCCAGCCCGCCGAGCAACACGCGCCGCCCGCGTCCGCTGGCAGTGAGCGTCGCGGCGACCAGACGCGCCTCGGAGCGCCCACCCCAGGCGGTGGACATGCACGACACGCCGTTGACGATGATCTCCCAGTGCGGGCCGACGCGGCGCAGCGCGACCTCGCCGTGCGGTGTGGCCCGGCGGTCCAGCACCGCGTCCTCGGCGGTCATCGGGTGGGCTCTAGGAGAGGTCGAGGTCGACGTTGGCTCGGTCGGCGGGCTCGGCCTCGAAGTAGGCGTGCAGATCCCAGGTGCTCGGGCGGGCGAAGCGGTAGGGGATCGTCTGGCCCAGCCGGTTCCACTGCTTGACGTTGCTGTTGAACAGCCGGCGCGCGGCGGCGATGCGGTCCTCGGTGGTGGCAAGCTCCTGCTGCAGCGCGAGGAAGCTGCGGTCGGCCTTGAGGTCGGGGTAGGACTCCGACAGCGCGTTGACGTTGGTCAGCGCCTGGGAGACCTCGCCCTCGACCGCCGAGCGCGCCTCGGCAGAGTCCTGCTCGGCGCGCACCCGCTCGGCCTTGTCGCGCGCCTCGACGACCCGGGCGAGCGTGTCCTGCTCGTGAGTGGCGTAGCCCTTGACGGTCTCGACGAGGTTGGGGATCAGGTCGGCGCGGCGCTTGAGCTCCACGTCGATGCCCGACCACGACGACCGCACGGCGGTGCGCAGCCTCACGAACCTGTTGTAGGCGACCACCCAGAACACGACCACGGCAGCCAGCAGCGCGGCGATCAGCCACTCCATCGGCGCTCCTCCTCGGTGCGGTGACGCCCGGCTGTAACCCTACGCGGGATCGAGCTCCTTGGTGTCCCAGTCGGGGGCGAGGGACTCCTCGGACAGGTCGTGGCGCACCCAGTCGGGCACGCCCTCCTCGACCGCCTCGCACACCTCGAGCAGCGTCGCGTGCTGCGGCGTGTCCCCGCCGGCCCGCTGCGCCTTGTCGACCACCACGATCGAGCGCCACTTGACCTGGACATCCTCGGGGTCGAGCGCCAGCAGGCGCTCCTGGGTGCGCGCGTCGAGCACCGCCACCGCAGCCTGCTGATCCTTGGCCAGCACCAGGAAGCGCTTGTTGAAGTCGGCGGACTCCACCTCGATCGCCCGGCTCGACAGCGCCTCGCGGATGGCGCCGAACAGGCCCTTGCGTCGTAGCTCCAGCGCCGGCAGCGGCGCGGCGGCGAACACCACCGCTGCGGCCTTGCGCTGCGTCTTGGTCTTGCGGTTCCTGCCGCTGCCCGAGCGGTAGGAGTAGCGGTAGTCGCACACCACGCAGTCGCCCTCGCCCTCGTAGGGCACGCGCGCCGCCCAGGTGACGCGCTCGCGGAACGACCCGGACGAGGTCGGCAGCAGTGGCATCAGCTCGCGGGTGGCCTGCTGCTTGTCGACCAGCTCCCATCCCTGCTCGGCCGCGTAGGCGTCGCGCTTCTTGCGGCGGCGGCGATCGCGCACGAACGCCGCGAGGGCCACGACGGCGAACACGGCGATGAACGCCAGCGGCAGCACGGCGCCGTCGCCCGGCCCCGTGGCGGTTGCCAGCAGCGGTGCGAGCGCGGACATCGTTGGCTGTCCCTCCCTGTCGGCGCCCTGTCGGCGCGGTAACGGACCGCCACCACGTCGGGGCGGTCACGGACCGCCACCACCCTCGACGGGCGGCCAGACGCACGCAAGGATCGGCCACCGACCGTGATCGCGGCGTGACAGCCGAGGGGCCGTGCGATCTCCAAAGATCGGTGCTCCACGCTTGGTGTGGCTGGTCGTATGCTCACCGCCGACGGGACGCACTGCCCCGCAGTGCGCGCGTGACCACGCCGCGGAGGCGGTGGCGCCACGCCTTCGCGCCGACGAAAGGAGGCGACATGGCAACCGTGGTCCTGATCGGGACGCTGGACACAAAGGGCGAGGAGTTCGCGTTCGTCCGCGACCGGCTGCGCGCGCATGGGGCCACCCCGCTGCTCGTCGATGCCGGGGTGGGGGAGCCGGCGATCCCCGCCGACGTCAGCAACGACGAGGTGGCCCGCGCCGGTGGCTCGACCGTCGCGGCGCTGACCGAGGCCGGTGACCGCGGCCAGGCGATGACCACGATGGCCGAGGGCGCCGCCGCGGTCGTGGGCCGCCTGCATCAGGAGGGCCGCTGCGATGCCGTGCTCGGCATGGGCGGCTCGGGAGGCACCACGATCGCCACGCGCGCC
>PWER01000152.1 GCA_003553565.1 Nitriliruptoria bacterium
CGCAGCCTTGCCGAGGAGCCGCAGCGCGGCTTGGGGGCGCGCTGCGGCGCAGGACACCAGGAAGCGTACCCGCTGCGGGGGTGCGGCACGCCGGCGCCTGCTCGCCCTGCTGCACGGGTGCACCCGGCCGGCTTGCCGTGGCCGGCCGAACGGCTTGCCGTGACCCGCCGCAACGGGCAGCATCGCACGCGCACGCCCGTCCCCGCGCCGCTCGGCGCGCCGAGCCACGGCCCGCCGGGATCCCAGGAGCGTCGATGAGCCACGAGCCCGCCCACCGTGGCCGCGTCGTGGCCCTGGCCAGCGGCTCGGGCTCCAACGTCCAGGCGCTGCTCGATGCCGACCCGCCGCTGCCGGTGGCCGCTGCGATCACCGATCGCCCCGAGGCGGGGGTGCGCGACCGGATGGCCGCTGCTGGCATCCCCAGCGAGGTCGTCCCGCGTGCGGCGCACGCGGATCGCGCTGCCTGGGAGGCGGCCCTGGCACGGGCCGTGGCCGCCTACGCGCCCGACGTGGTGGTCCTGGCCGGCTTCATGCGGATCCTCTCCGGGGCGTTCGTGGCGCGCTGGCCGATGCTCAACGTGCACCCGTCGCTGCTGCCGGCCTTCCCCGGCGCTCACGCCGTCGCCGACGCCCTGGCTCACGGCGTGAAGCTCAGCGGCGCCACCGTCCACTTCGCCGCCGAGGAGGTCGACGCCGGCCCGATCGTGGCCCAGCAGGCGGTCGCGGTGGACCCCGAGGACACGGTCGCGTCGCTGCACGCGCGCATCCAGCGGGTCGAGCACGCCCTGCTGCCGCAGGCGGTCGCCTGGCAGCTCGGTGGGCGGTTGCGGGTGGACGGCCGCCTCGTCCACGTGCTCGCCGACCCCGCCGACCCCGGCGACCCCGGCGAGGCCCCGCCCGATCCCGTGTGACCGCGTCCGACCCTGCCCGACCCTGCCCGACCCTGCCCGACCCTGCCGACCCGCCGAGGATCGCCGAGGACCGCCATGAGCGCGCACGAGCCCGACCTGCACCATGCCCCCGACGCCGTGCTGCCGGTGCGCCGCGCCCTGGTCAGCGTCGCCGACAAGACCGGTCTCGCCGAGCTCGCCCGCGGGCTCGCAGCTCGCGGGGTGGCGCTGGTGTCCACCGGCTCCACCGCAGCGACGATCCGCCAGGCCGGCGTGGCCGTCTCCGACGTCGCCGAGGTCACCGGCTTCCCCGAGATCCTCGACGGGCGCGTGAAGACCCTGCACCCGGCGATCCACGCGGGGCTGCTCGCCGACCGGTCGCAGGAGGCCCACCTGGCCACGCTCGCCGAGCACGGGCTTGGGGTGTTCGACCTCGTCGTGGCCAACCTCTACCGGTTCGAGGAGGCCGTGGCGGCCGAGGCCGACGCGGACACCGCCATCGAGCACATCGACATCGGCGGGCCGACCCTGGTGCGCGCTGCGGCCAAGAACCACGCCCACTGCGGCGTCGTGGTGCGCCCCGAGGCCTACGAGGACGTGCTCGCCGAGCTCGACGCGCAGGGCGGGCTCACCGCCGACACGCGCCGCTCCCTCGCCGAGCAGGCGTTCGCGCGCGTGGCCGCCTACGACGCCGCCATCGCGGGCTGGCTCCACCGCGACCAGGCGTTCCCCCCGCTGCTCGCCGAGGCGCGCGACAAGCAGCTCGACCTGCGCTACGGCGAGAACCCCCACCAGGGCGCCGCCGTCTACGCCGACCCGCAGCCGTGGGGCGTGGGCTCGGCTCGCCAGCTGCACGGCAAGGATCCCAGCGCCACGAACCTCCTGGACGCCGACGCGGCCTGGCGCCTGGTCAGCGACCTCGCCGAGCCCGCCGTGGCGATCATCAAGCACACCAACCCGGCCGGGTGCGCCACCGCCGACAGCCTGGCCGCGGCCTACCCGGCCGCCCTGGCCGGCGACCCCGTGAGCGCCTTCGGCGGGATCGTCGCCTGCAACCGCACCGTCGACGAGGCCACCGCGCAGCAGGTCGCCGAGGTCTTCACCGAGGTGGTGATCGCGCCCGGCTTCAGCGACGCGGCGCTGGCGGTCCTGCAGCGCAAGCGCAACCTGCGCCTGCTCGAGGTCACCCGCACCTCCGCCCCGCCCGGAGCACGCGATGTGCGCACGGTCAGCGGGGGGCTGGTCGTCCAGGACGCCGACCTCGCCCCTGACGATCCCGTGGCCTGGGAGGTGCCCACGCAGGCGGAGCCCGACACCGCGACGCTCGCCGACCTGCGGTTCGCCTGGACGGTGTGCAAGCACACCAAGTCCAACGCGATCGTGCTGGTGCGCGACGGCGCGGTGGTCGGTGTGGGGGCCGGCCAGATGTCGCGCGTGGACAGCGTGCGCCTGGCCGTCGAGAAGTCGCAGGGGCGCGCGGAGGGCGCGGTGCTGGCCAGCGATGCCTTCTTCCCCTTCCGCGACGGCCCCGACGCCGCGCTCGACGCAGGCGTGCGCGCCCTCATCCAGCCCGGCGGCAGCGTGCGCGACGAGGAGACCGTCGCTGCCTGCGACGAGCGCGGCGCGCCCATGGTGCGCACCGGCCGGCGCCACTTCCGCCACTGACGAACGGGAGGCGCCGCGGCCGCTGCCCGCTCGGGGACCGCGACGGCTTGCCGGCTGCGCCGGCGAGCGTCAACCTGCGGGTCGAGGACCTGACGAGGAAAGGTGGCGCCATGTCCGCCGCGCGGCTGATCCCCTGGGCACTGCACGAGCTGCTCGAGTACGCGCTGGGCCTGTTCCTGATCCTGGCGCCGTTCCTGTTCGGCATGCTCGACGCGCCGTTGCTGCCGCTGCTCATCGGCGCCGGCGTGGCGATCGTGCTGCTGCAGCTGCTCACCCCCGGCCTGGCGAGCATCGCGGCGGTGCTGCCGGCACGCGCGCACGCCACCGCCGACTACTTGGTGGCCCTGTTCCTGGTGCTCGCGCCGTTCGTCTTCGGCTTCGCCGATCGGCAAGAGCCCCTGGCGCTGATCGTGCTCTCGGGCGTGGGGCTGCTGGTGCTGGCCCTGCTGACCCGCTACCCCCTCCCCGAGGCCGAGGCCGCCGCCCCGGCCACCGGCGCGGCTGGCGGCGCACCCAGCACCGGTGCACCCGGCACCGGCGCGACCGGCACCAGTGGCCCTGGGTCGGGCTCGTCGCAGGAGGGCGGCGAGGGCGCGCGCCGCACCGACGAGGAGGGCTCGACCGGCGACGCCGACGGCTCCCGCTAGCGAGGTCGCCGGCCACGCCGGGGCTCGGCGAGGGCATACTGCGCAGCGCACCGGACCCCGCAGCATCCATCGGGAGGGCGGGCCATGACGAGGGAGGGCGGGCCATGACGGCCACGATCATCGACGGCAAGGCACTGGCCGCCGCCGAGCGCGAGCGCATCGCCACCGAGGCCGCCCGGCTCGCCGAGCACGGCGCCACGCCCGGCCTGGCCGCGGTCCTGGTGGGCGACGACGGGCCGAGCCACGTCTACGTCGGCGCCAAGGAGCGGGCCTGCGCCAAGGTCGGCATCACCTCGCACGGGGCGCGGCTGCCCGCCGAGACCAGCCAGGAGGAGCTGCACGCCGAGCTCGACCGGCTCGGCGCCGACCCGCAGGTCAGCGGGATCATCGTGCAGCTGCCGCTGCCCGACCACCTCGACCCGGTCGCCGCCCAGGAGCGCGTCGATCCCGAGAAGGACGTCGACGGGCTCCACCCCGTCAACGGCGGCCGCCTGCTGCGCGGCGACCCCCTGCACGTGCCCGCGACCCCGCTGGGCGTCAAGGCGCTGCTCGACCACGCCGAGGTGGATCTGCACGGCGCCGACGTGGTGGTCATCGGACGCTCCCAGCTCGTCGGTCGGCCCCTGGCCACCCTCCTCGGGCTGCGCGGCACCGACGCGACCGTCACCGCCTGCCACACCCGCACCCGCGACCTGGCCGCGCACACCCGGCGCGCCGACGTGGTCATCGTGGCAGCGGGCGCGCCGCGGGCCCTGACCGCCGAGATGGTGCGGCCCGGAGCGACCGTCATCGACGTGGGCATCCATCGCGCGCCGGACAACAGCCTCTATGGCGACGTGGCGTTCGACGAGGTCGCCGAGGTCGCCGGTGCGATCACCCCGGTGCCCGGCGGGGTGGGCCCGATGACGGTGACGATGCTGCTGGACAGCACCGTGCGCGCGGCCGCCCGCCAGCACGGGCTGGCCTCGCTGTAGCTGCCCGAGGCGGCGCCGGCCGCGCCGGCGGCCACGACGTTGGTCCCGCTGGCGCGGGCCGTGCTCCGTTGCCGAGCGGGCGGGTCGCTCGTCTAGGCTGCCAGGTCGAGCGGGGCACCGAGCACTGCACGCCCCCGCATCGCGCCGCCGACTGAGCAAGGAGCTGCCACCATGAAGGTCACCGTCGTCGGAGCCGGGAACTACGGCTCCACCACCGCGCACCTGCTGGCCCTCTCGAACAGGTTCGACGAGATCGTGATGGTCGACATCGTCGAGGGCCTGCCGCAGGGTCTGGCGCTGGACATGAAGCAGTCCCGCTGGGTCGAGGGCTTCGACACCGACATCGTCGGCACGAACGACTACGAGCCCACCGCCGGCAGCGACATCGTCATCGTCACCGCCGGCAAGCCGCGCAAGCCCGGCATGAGCCGCATGGACCTGCTCACCGACAACGCCAAGATCGTCGGCGGCATCGCCGAGGAGGTCGCCCGCACCTCCCCCGAGGCCGTCGTGATCGTGGTGTCCAACCCGCTGGACGAGATGACCGCGCTGTTCCAGCGCGTCTCGGGCTTCCCCACCGAGCGCGTCATCGGCCAGGCCGGCATGCTCGACAGCGCGCGGTTCGCCGACAAGACCGCCGAGAAGGCGGGGGTCTCGCCCACCGAGGTCGAGGCGATCACCCTCGGCAGCCACGGCGACACCATGGTGCCGGTGCCCTCTCGCGTCACCGTCAACGGCACGCCGCTGCGCGAGGTGCTCGGCCAGGACGACATCGACGAGATCGTCAAGGGCACCCGCGGCGGCGGCGGCGAGGTCGTCGCGCTGCTCAAGACCGGCTCGGCCTACTTCGCGCCGTCCTCGGCCGCGGTCGCCATGGTCAACGCGATCGCTGACGACTCCGGTGCGATGCAGCCGGTGTGCGCCTGGGTCGACGGCGAGTACGGGATCTCCGGGGTCTACCTCGGCGTGCCCGCCAAGCTCGGGCGCGGCGGCATCCAGGAGGTCGTCGAGATCGACCTCGCCGACGAGGAGCTCACCGAGCTGCGCAACGCCGCCGAGGCGGTCAAGGAGAAGCAGGCCGACATCAACGACCTCGTGTGAGAGGCTGCGGCGACCCGCACCGGCGGGTCGCCGCCCACGCGGCCGCGCCACCGGCCTCGGCTCACGCCGCGGCGATCGGCGGCGCGGCCGCGCAACGTCCACACTGGTGACGGTCAGCCGCCAGCCTGCGGCAGAACCCGAGGGAGGGCCCCATGAACCGCAAGCGCCGCAACCCGCCGCAGAGCGCCGAGCCCCGTCGGCGGACACGCGCGCGGACACCGGGCGAGGCCGCACGCCGGCGCATCCAGCTCTCCCCGGAGGTCGAGCTGTCCGACGAGGAGCTGCGGGCCCTCGCCGACGAGGGCATCGACCCCGAGGAGGTTCGCCGTCTCGCGCGCGAGCGTCCGGCCGGCGAGGAGCGGGTGAGCCCGCACGACCGCGACACCGTCCGCGATGAGCTCGAGGGCCTCACCCTCGAGGAGGACGAGCAGTGACACCCGGCCTGTCAGGCTGATGCCGGGGCGCGCGGTGCCGCGGGCCCACGCCGGGTGACCCCTTGCGTCGAGACGACGCTTCCCTAGCCTTGGCCGGCACGAGCCGGAGCGCCGAACGCACCGGATGGCGCTGTGACCAGGGAGGGTCGACATGGGCACCGGTCCTGAGCCTGCGATCGCCAGCCTCGCCACCGAGGACGAGCGCGTCGCACCCCCCGAGGACTTCGTCGCCGACGCACACGTGCGTGATGCTGACGTGCTGCGCCGCGCCGACGAGGACTGGCAGGGGTGGGGGGCCGAGCAGGCCGGCAACCTGCGGTGGCTGGCGCCCTGGCAGCGGGTGCTCGACTGGACGCCGCCGCACGCGCAGTGGTTCGTCGGCGGGCAGCTCAACGTCGCCGACAACTGCCTGGACCGCCACGTGGAGGCTGGCCACGGCGAGCAGGTGGCCTTCCACTGGGAGGGTGAGCCCGGCGACGCGCGCGCGCTGACCTACGCCGAGCTGCGCGACGAGGTGGCCCGCTGCGCCAACGCGCTGCGCGCGCTCGGCGTGCGCCGCGGCGACCGCGTCAACATCTACCTGCCGATGGTTCCCGAGCTGCCGGTCGCGATGCTGGCCTGCGCCCGCATCGGCGCGATCCACTCGGTGGTCTTCGCCGGCTTCAGCGCGCAGTCGCTGGTGGACCGGATCGAGGATGCGGGCTCGCGGGGGCTGATCACCGCCGACGGCTCCTACCGCAAGGGCCGGGTCGTGCCCCTCAAGGAGGCCGCCGACGAGGCGATGGCCCGCACCGACGTGGTCGACACGTGCCTGGTGGTGCGCCGCACCGGCGAGCCGGTGGCCATGCAGGAGGGCCGCGACCACTGGTACCACGATCTCGTGCCGACCCAGAGCGCCGACTGCCCGCCCGAGCCGATGGACGCCGAGGACGTGCTGTTCATCCTCTACACCTCGGGCACGACCGGCAAGCCCAAGGGCATCACCCACACCACCGGCGGCTACCTCACCCAGGTGGCGGCCACCGCCCGCCTCGTGTTCGACCTCAAGCCCGACCATGACGTCTACTGGTGCGCTGCCGACATCGGTTGGGTCACCGGTCACAGCTACATCGTGTACGGGCCGCTGGCCAACCGGGTCACGTCGCTGCTCTACGAGGGCGCCCCTGACCACCCTGCGCCCGACCGCCTGTGGGAGATGATCGCCCGCCACCGAGCGACGATCCTCTACACCGCGCCCACGGCGATCCGCTCGTTCATGCGGGCGGGCCCCGAGCACCCGGCCGCCCACGACCTGTCCAGCCTGCGCCTGCTCGGCACCGTCGGCGAGCCGATCAACCCCGAGGCGTGGCGCTGGTACCACCGCCACATCGGCGGCGGGCGCTGCCCGATCGTGGACACCTGGTGGCAGACCGAGACCGGCGCGATCATGATCACTCCGCTGCCGGGGCTGACCCACACCAAGCCGGGCGCGGCCCAGCAGCCCTTCCCGGGGATCAAGCCGGTGGTGGTCGACAACGAGGGCACGCCTGTGGAGCCCGGCCAGGGCGGCTACCTCACCCTGCAGCGCCCGTGGCCGGGGATGCTGCGCACCATCTGGGGCGACGACCAGCGCTACCGCGACACCTACTGGTCGCGCTTCGGCGAGGAGGTCTACTTCGCCGGCGACGGCGCCAAGCTCGACGCGGACGGCGACATCTGGCTGCTCGGCCGCGTGGACGAGGTGATGAACGTCTCCGGCCACCGCATCTCCACCACCGAGGTCGAGAGCGCGCTGGTGGACCATCCCAGCGTCGCCGAGGCGGCTGTGGCCGGCCGCGCCGACGCGTTGACCGGACAGGCCATCGTGGCGTTCGTGACGCTGGCCCACGACGCGCAGGAGCGCAGCGACCTCGTCGACGAGCTCCGGGCCCACGTCGCCGACCGGATCGGCAAGCTCGCGCGACCCGCCGAGGTCCACCTCGCGCCCGACCTGCCCAAGACGCGCTCGGGCAAGATCATGCGGCGCCTGCTCACCGACATCGCCGAGGGGCGCGAGCTCGGCGACGTCACGACCCTGGCCAACCCCGACGCGGTGCGCGAGCTCGCCGAGCGTGCCCGTCAGGAGGCCACGTCGAGGTCCTCGGGCAACAGCGAGTAGACCACCGCGTCGAAGGGGCCGTGGTCCTCGCGCATGATCCCGGCCCGCCGCACGCCCTCGCGCAGCGCGCCGGCGCGCTCGCACACCGCCTGCGAGGCGGTGTTCTCGGGATGGGTGAGCAGCTCGAGGCGATGGCAGCCCAGAGCCGACACCGCGTAGCGCGCCACCAGGCGCACCCCGCGCCAGGCCAGGCCCTCGCCGCGTGCGTCGGGCGCGATCCAGAAGCCGATCTCGCCCTCCCCGAAGCGGCTCTCCAGATGCAGGCCCACCGAGCCGCACAGCGGCGCCTGCCCGGTGCGCCGCAGCGCGAAGGTCAGCATGCGCCCCTCCTGTGCTGACTCCTCGACCAGCGCGAGGAACTCGCGGGCGTCGGCTTCGGTGTAGGGGTGGGGCACCGGGATCCAGCGCGCCGTCTCGGGGTCCCCAGCCCCGAGCACGAGCCGATCGACGTCATCGGTGGTGGGGCGGTCCAGGTCCACCACCGCGTCGGTCAGCGGCTCGTCGGGCCACGTCAGCGGGCTCGGGGGCCACGGCAGCGACTGGGCCTGGGACATCTGCGCTCCGAGGGTCGCGTGGCGGTGGGGCGGCGTCGCGGCGCGCGGTGCCTGCGCTCTGCGGTGCCTGCGCTCTGCGGTGGGAGGTTAGCGTGGCATGATGCGGCGCTCCTCGCCCCACCACGCTCGCCGCGCGCACCGCAGCGCCCGGCTCACGGACCGCCATGCTCGGTTGGCGGTGGTGCTCATGTTCGCTGCCAACGGTGCGGCGTTGGGAGCGTGGCTGCCGCGGATCCCCGAGCTGCAGGCAGCGCTCGGGCTGTCCGAGGGCCGCCTGGGCCTGGTGCTGGTCGGCCTGCCGGTCGGGGCGCTGGCGGCCAGCCTCGCCGTGGGGCCGGTGCTCGCACGCCGCGGCTCGCGGGGTGCGACCGCGGCCGCCGCGCTCGCGCTGCCGCTGTCGCTGGCGCTGGTCCCCTTCGCGGGTGGCCCGGCCCTGCTCGCAGGCGCTCTGGCACTGCTCGGCGTGACCGAGGGGGCCATGGACGCGGCCATGAACACCCACGCGGTCGCGGTGCAGCAGCGCTACGGCCGCTCGATCGTCAACGGCTTCCACGCGTGCTGGAGCGGCGGCGCGCTGGCCGGTGCGCTTGCCAGCAGCGCCGCGGCCGGTCTCGGCGTAGGGGCCACGACGTTCCTGCCGACGGTGGCCGCGCTGCTGCTGGTCGTCGTGGCGCTGGCCGGACGCGGGCTGCTGCCCGGCTCGGAGGACGCAGGAGCGCCCGCCTCGCGGGGCGGCGCTGGCGCGGCCGCGGACGCGTCGACTAGCCGCGGCGGGCTGCGAGCCCGGCTCGGTGCGGGGCTCGCAGCGCTCGCCCCAGCCGGTGTCCTGCTGGGC
Organism: Nitriliruptoria bacterium; assembly: GCA_003553565.1. GTDB lineage: Bacteria > Actinomycetota > Nitriliruptoria > Euzebyales > Egibacteraceae > PUKE01. The sequence goes on from PWER01000152.1 coordinate 9,238, forward strand.
GTGGCCGGCCTGCTCGGGATCCTGGAGAGCGTGCCCGCCGACTGGGCGGCGGTGCACCTCGCCGGCACGCTGGATGCCCCGCAGGGCATCGCGGGCCTCGGGTTCGTGGCCTATGCGGCGGTGCAGCTGGTCGGGCGGGCGCTCGGCGACCCGGTGGTGCGTCGCCTCGGCACGGTGCGCACCAGCCGCTCTGGCGCGCTCGTCGCCGGCGCCGGACTCGCGCTGGCTGCCGTCGCCGGCTCCTGGACGACGGCAGCGCTGGGCTTCGCCCTGGTCGGCCTCGGGCTGGCGACCGTGGTGCCGGCGATGTTCCTGGCCGCGGGCACCCTGCCCGGGGTCGCCGCGGGCCAGGGGATCGCCTGGGCGTCGGTGGCCGCGCGCAGCGGCACGATCATGGCGCCGCCCACGGTGGGCGGGATCGCCGAGCTCGCCGGCCTGCGGGCGAGCCTCGCCCTCGCAGCCCTGGCCGCACTGACGCTCGTGGCCCTGGCCGGCGTGCTGCGTCCCGCCGGGCGCACCGCCGCCTCCGGTGCTGGCGCGCGCTGACCCGCCCGATCAGCGGCCCCGTCGGCCCGCCGTGACACCGCGGCTGCGCGGTGCCTACCATTCCCCGCGCCCGACGACCGTCAGGAGGACATCCGTGGCCCGTGTGCTCAGCGGCATCCAGCCGACCGGTGACCTGCACCTCGGCAACTACGTCGGGGCGATCCGGCGCTGGGCGGAGCAGCAGGCCCCGAACCACTTCTTCTGCATCGTCGACCTGCATGCGATGACGGTGCCCTACGAGGCCGACGAGCTCCGCCAGGGCACCCGCGAGCTCGCGACGTGGCTGCTGGCGGCCGGCCTCGACCCGCGCACCGCGACGGTGTTCGTGCAGTCCCACGTGCGCGAGCACACCGAGCTGGCCTGGATCCTGCAGTGCGTGGCCTCCTACGGCGAGCTGCACCGCATGACGCAGTTCAAGGAGAAGGGCGAGGGCAAGCAGGGCGTCTCCGCGGGCCTGCTCACCTATCCGGTGCTGCAGGCCGCCGACATCCTGCTCTACCAGGCCGACGAGGTGCCGATCGGCGCTGACCAGCGCCAGCACCTCGAGCTGTCGCGGACGATCGCCGAGCGCTTCAATCACCGGTTCGGCGAGACCTTCACCGTGCCCACCCCGACCTTCCCCACCGCCGGGGCGCGCGTCATGGACCTGCAGCACGCCGACCGCAAGATGTCCAAGTCGCTGCCCGAGAGCGGGACGTTGCTGCTGTCCGACACCGAGAAGGCCACCGAGAAGAAGATCAAGCGCGCGGTGACCGACTCGGGCACCGAGATCCGCGCCGGCGACGACAAGCCGGGGATCACCAACCTGCTCGACCTCCTCAGCGCCGTGACCGGCGAGGACATCCCCACGCTCGAGCAGCGCTACGCCGGGGCGGGATACGGCACGTTCAAGGGCGAGGTCGCCGAGGCCGTCAACGCGTTCCTGCGCCCGGTGCGCGACCGGCGCGCCGAGCTCGCTGACGAGCCGGGCACGGTCGAGCAGGCCCTGCACGAGGGCGCCGACCGGGCACGCGCGGTGGCCGCCGAGACGATGGCGGCCGTCCGCGACGCCGTCGGCCTGCTCCGGTGAGGCGCAGCGGCGGCGGCCCTCGTCGAGCGGCGGGCGCGCCATGACCGTGCTCGGCCTGCACGAGGTGCGCAAGGTCTACGGCGACCGCGTCGTGCTCGAGGGCGCCACGCTCGGCGTCGAGCGGGGCGACCGCGTGGGTGTGGTCGGCGTGAACGGGTCGGGGAAGTCCACGCTGCTGATGCTCGCAGCCGGCCGTGAGGAGCCCGACGCCGGCTCGGTGGTCCACGCCCGGCAGGCACGGGTCCACCTGCTGGAGCAGGAGGCGACGCTGCCCGATGCCGCCACGCCGTCCGAGGTCGTGCTCGCCGCGGACACGCCGGCCGCTCGGGCGGCACGCTCGTTGGCCGCCGCCACCCGCGCGGTGGCCGAGCGCCCCGATGACCGCGACGCGCTGGCCGCCTACCAGGCCGCCGAGGAGGCGATGAGCCAGCACGGCGGGTGGGAGGTGGACGCCGCCGCCCGCGCCGCGCTGGACCGCCTCGGCGTGGCCGAGGTCGACCGCCCGATCCGCGGCCGCTCGGGAGGGGAGCGCAAGCGCATCGCGCTGGCCGCTGCCCTCGCCGACCCGCCCGAGGTGCTGCTGCTCGACGAGCCCACCAACCACCTCGACGTCGACGCCGTCGAGTGGCTCGAAGCGCGCCTGGCTCGCTGGAGCGGTGCGCTGCTGCTGGTCACCCACGACCGCTACCTGCTCGACGCGGTGGCCAACCGGGTCGTGGAGGTGCACGCCGGCGCGCTGCACGCCCACCGCGGCGGCTACGCGAGCTACCTCGAGGCGCGCGAGGAGCGCCGCGAGCAGGCAGCCGCCGAGGCCCGCCGCGCCGCCAACCGTGCCCGCGAGGAGCTCGCCTACCTGCGCCAGGGCCCCAAGGCGCGCTCGTCGAAGTCACGCGCTCGCGTGCAGCGCGCCCACGCCGCGCTCGAGGCCGCCGACGACGCCCAGCCCGACGAGTCACGCCTATCGCTGGCGCTGCCCACCCCACGCCTGGGCAGCAAGGTCGTGGAGCTGCACCGCGCCGGCGTGCAGCTCGGGGACCGCTGGGTGCTCTCGGAGGTGGACTGGCGGCTCGACCCACGCGAGCGCATGGGGGTCGTCGGCCCCAACGGCTCGGGCAAGACCACGCTGCTGGCGCTGCTGGCCGGCGAGCTCGCCCCCGCCGCGGGACGCCGCGACGCCGGCGAGACGGTGCGCGTGGGCTTCTACCGCCAGGTCGCCGACGATCTCGCGCTCACCGCGCGGGTGCACGACGTCGTCGACGAGGAGGTGCGCAGCGTCTCGCTGGGCCCGGGGCAGCGGCGGCTCTCGGCCAGCGAGCTGCTGGAGCGGTTCCTGTTCGACGCGTCGCTGCAGCGCGCGGTGGTCGGCGACCTCTCGGGTGGCGAGCGCCGCCGCCTCGAGCTGCTGCGCGTGCTGGCGCGCGCCCCGAACGTGCTGCTGCTCGACGAGCCCACCAACGACCTCGACCTGGACACCCTCGCGGTGCTCGAGGAGCTGCTCGACACCTGGCCGGGGGCGTTGGTGGTGGCCAGCCACGACCGGTTCCTGCTGGACCGGGTGTGCGGCGACGTGGTGTCGGTCGAGGGCGCGACGCTGCGTCACCACCCCGGTGGCTGGCGGCAGTGGCGCAGCGACCAGCAGGAGCAGGCCCGCGACCGGCGGCGCACCGAGCGGACCCAGCGTGCCGCGACGACCAGCGCCGACCGCGCCGAGAGCGGTCGCGACGCCCAGCGCGGGCGTGCCCGCAAGCGCACCTTCCGCGAGGAGCGCGAGCTCGCCGAGGCCGAGGCCCGCCTGGAGGAGCTCGCCGCCCGCAAGGAGGCGCTGCACGCCGAGCTCGCCGGCGCCGACCTCGACCACGCGCGCCAGCAGGAGGTGGCCACCGAGCTGGCGCAGGTCACCGAGGAGCACGACCGCCTGGAGGAGCGCTGGCTGGAGCTGTCGATGATCGGGGAGGAGCCATGAGCGAGGCGCAGGAGCACGCCCAGCAGCAGGCGCAGGCAGCGCAGGACGCGCCGCTGGCCCAGCCGCTGGTGTGGATCGACCTGGAGATGACCGGCCTCGACCCGGCGCAGGACGTGATCGTCGAGGCCGCGGTGATCATCACCGATGGCACCCTCACCCAGGTGCGTGAGGGTCCCGACCTCGTCATCCATCAGCCGCCGGCGGCGCTGGCGCGCATGCCCGAGGTCGTGGAGCGGATGCACGCCGCCAGCGGGCTGACCGAGGCGGTGACGGCCTCCGAGCTGTCGCTGGCCGCGGCCGAGCAGCAGCTGCTGGACTTCGTGCGTCGCCACGTGCCCGAGCCGCGGACCGCGCCGCTGGCCGGCAACAGCGTGCACGCCGACCGGGCCTTCCTCACGCTGCACATGCCGGCGCTCGAGGCGCACCTGCACTACCGCAACGTCGACGTGTCCACCCTCAAGGAGCTGGCGCGCCGCTGGCACCCCGAGGTCCTGTCCGGCGCGCCGCCCAAGCAGGGCGACCACCGGGCCCTGGCCGACATCCGCGAGTCGATCGCCGAGCTGCGCTACTACCGCTCGGCGCTGTTCATCGAGGCCGCGCGCTGACGCACGACCAGCCCGACGCTCCCGGCCGCCGCGGGCCGCGTCAGCTGGCCCGTGCGCCCGACAGCTTGGCCTTGCGGTAGTCGCGGTTGAGCCAGGCGATGACGTCCACCGAGATGTCCTTGGGGCAGGCCGCCTGGCACTCGCCGTGGTTGGTGCACGAGCCGAAGAACGCCTCCATGGTGTCCACGACCTCGGTGGCGCGCTGGTACCGCTCGGGCTGGCCCTGGGGCAGCATGTTGAGCTGGGCGACCTTGGCGCCGGCGAACAGTTGCGCGGCGCCGTTGGGGCAGGCGGCCACGCAGGCGCCGCAGCCGATGCAGGCCGCCGCCTCGAAGGCGCGGTCGGCGGTGGCCTTGTCGACCGGGATCATGTTCGCGTCGGGCGCCGCGCCGGTCGGGGTGCTGATGTAGCCGCCCGCCTCGATGATCCGGTCGAAGGCGCTGCGGTCGACCGCGAGGTCCTTGATCACCGGGAAGCCGGCGGCGCGCCAGGGCTCGACGGTGATCTCGTCGCCGTCGCGGTAGGCGCGCATGTGCAGCTGGCACGTCGCGGTGTTCTGCCACGGGCCGTGCGGTCGCCCGTCGATCATCACCCCGCACGTGCCGCAGATGCCCTCGCGGCAGTCGGACTCGAAGACGACCGGCTCCTCGTTGCGTGCCATGAGCTGCTCGTTGAGCAGGTCGAGCATCTCGAGGAACGACGCCTCCCGGGGCACGTCGGTCACCTGGTACCGCACGAAGTCGCCCGGGGCGTCGTGGTGGGGCTGTCGCCAGATCCGAAGGGTGAGGTCCATGGCTGGTGGCTCCGCGGCTCGGGCTGGCTACTTGTAGCTGCGCGTGGCGATCGTCACGTGCTCGAACTGGAGCGGCTCCACGGTCAGCGACGGCTCCTCGCCGTGCCCGTTCCAGCCCCAGGCCGCCACATGGGCGAAGCGGTCGTCATCGCGCAGCGCCTCCCCGTCGTCGGTCTGGTGCTCCTCGCGGAAGTGGCCGCCGCAGGACTCCTCGCGGTACAGGGCATCGCGGCACATGAGCTCGCCGAGCTCGAAGAAGTCCTGCACGCGTCCGGCCTTCTCGAGGGCCTGGTTGTAGTCCTCGTTCTGACCGGTCACGTTGACGTCGGTGTAGAACTCCTCGCGCAGGGCCTTGATCTCGGTGATCGCCTTCTCCAGCCCCGGCTGGTTGCGGCTCATGCCGCAGTGGTCCCACAGGATCCTGCCGAGCTGGCGGTGGAACCAGTCCACGGTGCGCGAGCCGTTGACGGCCAGCAGCCCCTCGATGCGCCCTCGGACCTGTGCGGCCGCCTCCTCGAAGGCCTCGTGGTCGGTGGGCAGCGGCTGCTCGCCCAGGCGTGGGGCGAGCCCGTCGCCGATGGTGTAGGGCAGCACGAAGTAGCCGTCGGCCAGCCCCTGCATCAGCGCGCTGGCACCCAGGCGGTTGGCGCCGTGGTCGGAGAAGTTCGCCTCCCCGATCGCGTACAGGCTGGGGATGGTGGTCTCCAGGTTGTAGTCGACCCACAGCCCGCCCATCGTGTAGTGCGGGGCCGGGTAGATGCGCATCGGGACCTTGTAGGGGTCCTCGCCGGTGATGCGCTGGTAGATGTCGAACAGGTTGCCGTAGCGCTCGGCGACGCGGTCGGTGCCCAGACGGGCGATCGCGTCCGCGAAGTCGAGGTACACCCCGTTCTTCAGCGGCCCCACGCCACGGTTCTCGTCGATCATGCGCTTGGCCGCGCGGCTGGCGATGTCGCGGGGGACGAGGTTGCCGAACGCCGGGTACATCCGCTCGAGGTAGTAGTCGCGCTCGCTCTCGGGGATGTCGTCGGGATGGCGGTCCTCGTCGTGGGACTGGGGCACCCAGACGCGCCCGTCGTTGCGCAGCGACTCGCTCATCAGCGTCAGCTTCGACTGGGTCTCGTCGCTCTGCGGCAGGCACGTCGGGTGGATCTGGGTGAAGCAGGGGTTGGCCATCAGCGCGCCCTTGCGGTGCGCGCGCCAGATGGCGGTGGCGTTGCACATCTTGGCGTTGGTGGACAGGAAGAACGCGTTGGAGTACCCGCCGGTGGCCAGCACCACGGCGTGGGCGGAGTACCGCAGGATCTCGCCGGTCAGCAGGTCGCGGGCGATGACCCCGCGGGCCCGCCCGTCGTGGATCACGACGTCGAGCACCTCGATGCGGTTGTGCAGGCTGACGGTGCCCGCGTGGACCTGGCGCATCATCGCCTGGTAGGCGCCGAGCAGCAGCTGCTGGCCGGTCTGGCCGCGGGCGTAGAACGTGCGCGAGACCTGCGCCCCGCCAAAGCTCCGGTTGTCCAGCAGCCCTCCGTACTCGCGTGCGAAGGGGACGCCCTGGGCCGTGGCCTGGTCGATGATCGCGTTCGAGACCTGCGCCAGCCGGTAGACGTTGGCCTCGCGGGAGCGGTAGTCGCCGCCCTTGACCGTGTCGTGGAACAGCCGGTAGATCGAGTCGCCGTCGTTGCGGTAGTTCTTGGCCGCGTTGATGCCGCCCTGAGCGGCGATCGAGTGGGCCCGCCGCGGCGAGTCGTGGTAGGTCAGCACGGTCACGTCGTAGCCGAGCTCGCCGAGGCTCGCAGCAGCCGAGGCCCCCGCCAGCCCGGTGCCGACCACGAGGATGGAGAAGCGCCGCTTGTTGTTCGGGTTCACCAGCTTCAGGTTGAAGCGGTGGTTGTCCCACTTCTCCTCGACCGGACCCTCGGGCACCTTGGCGTCGAGCTGCATGGCGGATCAGCCTCCTCGACCGACGGGGATCGGCAGCGCCTGGGCGCCAGCCGGGCCGTGCACCCGCATCACCCGACGAGACCCAGCTGGACGGCGACGGGCATGGAGATGTTGCCCACGGCGATCAGCAGCGCGAAGCCGATGGCGAACCAGCGCCGCCAGTGGTTGAACCGCGGGCTGTTCCAGCCCATCGACTGGAACAGGCTCCACGCCCCGTGATAGAGGTGCACCCCCAGCGCGGCGTTGGCGACGATGTAGACCGCCGCCGACACCGGGTTCGCGAAGCTCGCGACCACGTTGTTGTAGACCTCCAGGTACTCCCACTCGGGGTTGACCGCTTGCACGCCCCAGGTGAGGTCGGCCAGGTGGTAGATCACGAACAGCCCGACGATGACGCCGGTCCAGCGCATCGTGCGGCCGGCGAAGTCCACGGCGGCGTAGTGCCGCTCGGCGTAGCGGCTCCGACCGCGGGAGATCTGGTTCATCCGCGTGAGCTGGGCGGCGGCGATGATGTGCACGCCGAAGGCCAGGATCAAGATGACGCGGGTGGCCCAGATGGCGCCGTACTCGGGGATCAGCGGCTCGCCGAGCTCGCGCAGCCAGATGGCGTACTCGTTGAGCGACGCCTCGCCCTCGAACAGCTTGAAGTTGCCGATCATGTGGATCAGCACGTAGGCCATCAGCACGAGGCCGCTGATCGCCATGAGGTACTTCTTGCCCAGCGCCGAGCGGTAGAGCTCGGTCAGCACGTTGTCGCGACGTTGGACCTTCGGTGGCTGCTGGTTGCCGACCGACCGAGAGGGAGGCGTGGCGCTGGTCGTCATTGCTCGCTGCTCCTCGGACCGCGACGTCGGGTGGTGGGCCGCTCGTCACTCGTTGTCGTGAGCCTACCAGCGGCCTCGGCGCCGTCCCCGAGCGCGCACCCCCGTGCTGCAGTTCGCGGACGTTAGCCTTCTTCTTGGGGGCCGTCCGTCCCATAGACTGCCCGGCCCGCACGGCAAGGGTTCCGCCATGGACAGCGACGCGCGCCGGAGCGCCTCCGGCTTCCCCCTGCAGCCCGTCTACCGGCCCGAGGACGCCGACCTCGACTACCAGCGCGACCTCGGCGACCCCGGCACGTTCCCCTACGCCCGAGGCATCTACGCCTCCATGTACCGCGGGCGGCTGTGGACCATGCGCCAGTACGCCGGGTTCGCCTCCGCCGAGGAGTCCAACCGGCGCTACCGCTACCTGCTGGAGCAGGGCCAGACGGGGCTGTCGGTCGCCTTCGACCTGCCCACCCAGATGGGCTACGACTCCGACCACCCGCTGGCCGCCGGCGAGGTCGGCAAGGTCGGGGTGGCGATCGACTCGCTGGCCGACATGCGCGCCCTGTTCGAGGGGATCCCGCTGGATCAGGTGTCCACCTCGATGACGATCAACGCGCCGGCCGCGCTCCTGCTGCTGCTCTACGAGCTGGTGGGGGAGGAGCAAGGCGTGGATCCCGGTCACCTGCGCGGCACCATCCAGAACGACGTGCTCAAGGAGTACATCGCCCGGGGCACCTACATCTTCCCGCCCGCCCCGTCGCTGCGGCTGATCACCGACACGTTCGCCTACGGCGCGACGCGGCTGCCGCGGTTCAACACCATCTCGGTGTCGGGCTACCACATGGCCGAGGCCGGGGCCGACGCCGTCCAGGAGGTCGCCTTCACCCTGGCCAACGCCCTGGCCTACCTGGAGGCGGCCGCGGACCGTGGCCTGTCGGTCGACCGGATCGCGCCGCGCCTGTCGTTCTTCTTCGTCGCCCGCGAGAGCCTCCTCGAGGAGGTCGCCAAGTTCCGCGCGGCCCGCCGGCTGTGGGCGCGGCTGGCGCGCGACCGCGTCGGGATCACCGACCCGCGCGGGCAGATGCTGCGCTTCCACGCCCAGACCGCCGGCGTGGAGCTGACCGCCCAGCAGGCCGAGGTGAACCTCTCCCGGGTGACGCTCCAGGCGCTCGCCGCGACCCTCGGCGGCGCCCAGTCGCTGCACGCCAACGCCTACGACGAGGCCCTGGCGCTGCCCAGCGAGAAGGCGGCGCGCCTGGCGCTGCGCACCCAGCAGGTGCTGGCCCACGAGACCGACGTGCCCGACACCGCCGACCCCCTGGGCGGCTCGTGGCTGATCGAGTCGCTCACCGACCAGATCGAGGAGGCGGCGCGCGCCCAGATCGCGCACATCGACGAGCGCGGCGGGGCCGTCGCTGCGGTCGAGGACGGCTACCAGAAGCGCGAGATCGAGCGCACCGCCTACGAGATCGCCCGGGCGGTCGACCGTGGCGAGCGCGTGATCATCGGGGTCAACCGCCACCGGATCGACGAGGACGTCCAGCCCGAGCTGCAGCGCCCCGACCCCGACGCGGTCGACGCCCAGCAGGACCGGCTCGCTCGCGTGCGGGCACAGCGTGACCGCGACGCCGTCGACGCGGCGCTGGGCGAGGTCGAGGCCGTCGCCCGCAGCGACCGCAACCTGCTGCCGCCCCTGAAGGAGGCGCTGCGCGTCCACGCCACCATCGGTGAGGTCTGCGACGTGCTCCGCGGCGTGTTCGGCCAGCACCAGCCCGCCGACACGTTCTAGCGGCCGCCGGCCCGGCGCGTGCGGGCCGTTGGCCTAGCGGCCGCCGGCCCGCGGCTCGCTGCGCAGCTCCTTGGGCAGCACCAGCTCGGTGAGGGTGGCCTCGCCGCGGGATAGCGCCTGCCAGGCTGTGGGCACCGACAGCACCGCCACCGCGGCGGTGGGGAGCTTGGTGCGCGCCTGGTCCACGCGCGCACCGGCGCCGGCGAGCGCCACGACGAGGTCCTGGCAGGCCGGGTTGTGGCCGATCACCAGCGCGGTGGTCACCGACTCGGGCAGGGCGCGCACCCGCTCGAGCAGCGCCGCGCCCGTGGCGCCGTAGAGCTGCTCCTCCACGCGCTGCTCCGCACCGGCGGTGACCGGCTCGACCAGCTCGAGGGTCTCGCGCGTGCGGCGGGCCGACGAGCACAGCACCACCTCGGGCGCGAGGCCGCGGGCGGCCAGGTGGGTCGCCACCCGCGGGGCGTCCGCGCGGCCCCGCGCGCCCAACGGCCGGTCGTGGTCATCCAGGCTCGGGTCGTCCCAGCTGGACTTGGCGTGCCGCATGATCGCCAGGGTGCGCATGGCCGCAGCATGCCAGACCGGCCACCGTGGCCGACACAGCGGTGCGGCGGCAGCCCGCGGGCTGCCGCCGCACCGTCACCCCTCCGTGCTGGCCGAGTGGCCCGCCGCGAGGGTGCGAAGACCGAGGGCCTAGAGGTCCTCGTCCTCCTCCTCCACGTCCTCGTCCTCGTCCATGTCGAGGTCGTCGTCCTCGTCCATGTCCTCGTCCATGTCCAGGTCCTCCTCGACGGGGTCCTCGTCGAGGGGCTCCTCCTCCTCGACTTCGGCGTCGCAGGCGACGAGTCCGAGGGACAGCAGCAGGGCAGCGAGCAGGGTGAGCGTGCGCGGGGTCTTCATGATGGTCCTCCGTAGTTGGGGGTCTGGGATCAGTGTGCGCGTCGCGGAGCGATGAGGGCCAACGATCGCGGCCGTATGCGGGCCGACCGGACAGGTGGGGGCTTTGCCTAGTGTCCGAGCGGCCAGGCGCGGGCTCTGGCGGGCGCGGGGTGCGCGGGGCCACTACGCTCCGCTGTGGGCGACCCCCAAGCGAGCAAGCGAGGACCTCATGCGGATCGTCATCCTCGGTGGCGGGCCCGGCGGCTACGAGGCCGCGCTCGTGGCCGCCGACCACGGTGTCGACGTGACCGTGGTCAGCGAGGAGGGGCTCGGGGGCAACACCGTGCTGTGGGACTGCGTGCCCTCCAAGGCGCTGGTGGTCTCCTCCGAGGCGCGCGACTGGGTGGGACGCGCCCGCGAGCACGGGGTGCGCTGGACGGGCCGCACCGAGATCGACGCGTCGGCGCACGTGGATCTCGGGGCGGTCATGGACCGCATCGCCGCGCTGGCCGGCGACCAGTCCGCTGACATCGGCAAGAAGGTCGAGCGCGCCGGCGTGCGCATCGTGGAGGGGCGCGGGCGCCTGACCGGCCCTCGTAGCCTCGCGGTGGCCCATCCCGACGGCACCACCTCGGAGCTCACCGCTGATGTGATCCTGCTGTCCACGGGCTCGCGGCCGCGTCTGCTCGACTACGCCGTGCCGGACGGCGAGCGCGTGTTCACCTCGCGCGAGCTGTTCTCGCTGCGCGAGCTCCCGCGGCGGCTGATCGTGGTGGGCTCCGGTGCGACGGGCGCGGAGTACGCGAGCGCGTTCGCACGCTTTGGCTGCGAGGTCCATCTGGTGTCCAGCCGTCAGCAGATCCTGCCCAGCGAGGATCCTGACGCCGCCGCGGTGATCGAGGACGCCTTCGAGCGCCGCGGCATGACGATCCATCGGGGCTGCCGCGCGGTGGACGCCGCGCGCGACGCCGACGGCGTGCGCGTCAAGGTGTGGCAGCGCAGCGACGACGCGGAGTGGTGGCTCGAGGGCAGTCACGTGCTGTGGTGCGTCGGGCAGGTGCCCGAGTCCGAGGGGCTCGGGCTGGCGGAGGCCGGCGTCGAGGTCGCCGACGACGGGACCATCCCGGTGGACGGGGTCAGCCGCACCAACATCCCCACGATCTACGCTGCGGGTGATGTGACCGGCGGGATCATGCTCGCCAGCGTCGCCGCCATGCAGGGCCGCAACGCCATGTGGCATGCGCTCGGCGATGCTGTGGCGCCGCTGCGCACCGAGACCATCTCGGCTTGCGTGTTCACCGACCCCGAGGTGGCCACCGTCGGCATGACCGCCGCACAGGCCGAGCACGCACAGGTGCCGGTGCGAACCGAGACGCTGCCACTGTCGGGCAACCCGCGCGCGAAGATGGCCGACATCACCGACGGGTTCGTCAAGGTCCTCGCGATGCGCGGCTCGGGCACGGTGCTCGGCGGCTCGGTCGTGGCCGCGCGCGCCAGCGACCTGATCCATCCGCTGTCGGTGGCGGTCCAGAACCGCCTGACCGTCAGCCAGGTGGCCCACGCCTTCTCGATCTACCCGTCGCTGTCGGGCAGCGTCCAGGAGACCGCCCGGTTGCTGATGAGCCCCGACGCGCCCTGACCGGCCCCGAACGCACAGCGGCCCCGGGCATCGCAGAAGCGGGGAGGGGTATCCGCTCCAGCGACGCCCGAGGCCGTTGCGAACCGCAGCCCGCGGGGGGAGGGGTCACCCCACGACCACGCCCGCATTCGCAAGAGGTCTAGGCTGTGCGAATCGCAGTCTAGAGCAGACAGTCGTCGGCGCACAAACGTGAGGCACGGATGGGGGAGGTCGAAGCCACCCGATTGGCGGCGTGGCAAGCGTTCCTGTACAGCCACGCCGCGCTCGTCGACCGGCTGGACACCGAGCTCGAGGACCAGCTGGACCTGCCCCTGAGCTGGTACGACGCGCTGGTGGTGCTCAGCGAGTCCCGCCCCGACGGGCTGCGGCTGCACCAGCTCGCCGGCTACCTGGTGCTCTCCCAGAGCGGGATCTCACGGCTGGTCGATCGCCTGGAGCGGGCCGGCTACGTGACGCGCACGCGCTGCCCCTCGGACGGCCGTGGGACCCTCGCCTGCATCACCGAGGAGGGGCAGGCCGTGCTCGAGTCGGCCGCCCCGGTGCACCTCGCCGGCGTCCACGAGCACTTCGCCCGCCACCTCTCGGATGAGGAGGCGGCGGTGGTGCAGCGCGCGCTGTCGCGGATCGTGCGCCACCTGCGCCCCGACCGTCGTCTGCTCGAGCCTCCCGCAGCCCCCGAGGGCGCCGAGGGGCGCACGGGCGCGTGAGTCGCGTCGTGGCGCTCACCCAGCCTGGTCACGCGCGATCGTCAGCAGCGCGTCGCCGCGGGCGAGGGCGTGGCCGACGCTGGCGTGCACCGCGGTGACCACGCCGCTGCGGTGGGCGGTGACCTCGTTCTCCATCTTCATCGCCTCGAGCATCGCCACCCGCTGGCCCGTCTCGACCGCGCTGCCCTCGGCCACCGACAGCGCGACGACGGTCCCCTGCAGCGGCGCGGGCAGCACCGCCTCGTCGGCGCCGCCCCCACGGGGCGGACCGTGGCGACGTGGTGCCGCTGGGGCGCCGGAGCCCGCGCCGCCGCCGAGGTCCTCCCCTGCGCCCTCGGGCTCGAACAGGGCGACCTCCATGCGCTTGCCATCGACCTCCACGGTCAGGGTGCGGCTGGGCCGGGCAGGCCCGAGGCCCGGCGTGGGCGGCTCTGCCGCGACCAGCCCCGACAGGTCCCACTCCTGCTCCACCGAGACCGTCGAGGCGCGGGCCGCGCGCACGTCGGGGTGGTCCAGGGCCAGCAGATGGAAGCCGGTGGTGGTGGGCACGCCCTCGACCCGCAGCTCGCCCAGCGCGCGACGCAGCGTGGCCAGCGCCTCGTCGCGCGTGGCGCCGTAGCCGATGATCTTGGCCAGCAGCGAGTCGTAGTCGCCGGGGACCTCCCAGCCCGAGGCGACGCCCGCGTCGACGCGCACCCCCGGCCCGGACGGTGGCTCCCAGCGCGTCACGCGCCCGGGTGCGGGCGCGAAGCCGCGGGCGGGGTCCTCGGCGTTGATGCGCGCCTCGATCGCGTGGCCGCGCACCGCATGGCCGGGTGCCGCATGGCCGGGTGCCGCGTCGTCGGCGTCCCAGGGCAGCGGCTCGCCCGCGGCGATGCGCAGCTGCGCGCGCACCAGATCCACCCCGGTGACCAGCTCAGTGACGGGATGCTCCACCTGCAGGCGCGCGTTCATCTCCAGGAACGAGCAGTCGGTGCCCTCGACCAGGAACTCGCAGGTCCCCGCGCCCACGTAGCCGACCTCGCGGGCGATGCGCACCGACGCAGCGGTCATCTCCTCGCGCACCTGCGCGGGCAGATCGGGGGCCGGCGCCTCCTCCAGCAGCTTCTGGTGGTGGCGCTGCACCGAGCAGTCACGATCACCGAGAGCCACGACGTGCCCGTGCGCGTCGGCCAGGACCTGCACCTCGACGTGGCGCGGGCGGGCGAGGTAGCGCTCCAGGTAGACCTCGTCGCGCCCGAACGCCGCCTGGGCCTCCCGCCGCGCGGCGTCGAGCTCGCGCGCCAGGTCCTCGGGCTGATGCACCACGCGCAGGCCGCGCCCCCCGCCGCCGAACGCGGCCTTGATCGCCACCGGCAGGCCGTGGGCGTCCACGAAGGCGCGGGCCGCCTCGGGGTCGGTCAGCGGCTCGTCGGTGCCGGCCACCACCGGTGCTCCGGCCGCCTGGGCGACCGCGCGGGCAGCGAGCTTGTCGCCCATGCGCTCCAGCGCGGCAGCAGGCGGTCCGACCCACACCAGCCCGGCCTCGGTGATGGCTCGGGCGGCGTCGGCGCGCTCGGACAGGAACCCGTAGCCCGGATGGATCGCGTCGACCCGCGCTCGCGCGGCCACGTCCAGGATCCGATCGATCGCCAGGTAGCTCTGCGAGGCCGGCGCCGGGCCGACGAGGTGGACCTCGTCAGCGGCGTCCAGCCACGGCGCGCCCCGGTCGGCCTCGGAGTGGATCGCCACCCCGCGCAGGCCCAGCTCCCGGCAGGCCCGGAGCACGCGCAGCGCGATCTCGCCGCGGTTGGCGACCAGGACGGCGTCGAGCATGCAGCGCTCCCATGGGCCGGTGTGCTCACGCCGCGCAGCCAGGCGCGAGCGGCCCGCATGCTAGACGGCGTGGCGGCGCTCCCGGTGCCGCGGCGCCATGAGCCGCGCGGCACACTAGGACGGCAGGAGGGACGCTCGGCTTGACGGCTCGGGCCCTTGCGCCTGGGCCGAGCTCGGATCGCGTGGCCGGGTTGGACTCGCGCCTGTTGGCTCGCGTCGAGCCCGGGCTCGAGCAGCAGGCTCGCCGCCCTCACGAAATGATCGCACAAGGAGCCCCGATGCTGCGCCTGACAACCCTCGCCGCCCTCGCCGTGCTCGTGGTGCTGCTCGGCGCCTGCGAGCAGCAGGACCCCGAGATCGCCGAGGAGGACCAGGTGCCCGGCGACCTCGTTGAGGCTGAGGCCGAGGAGGCTGCCGACGAGGAGGCCGCCGACGACGGGGACGTCGTCGAGACGGTCGAGGTCGTGGCGGTCGACAACGACTTCCCGGAGATGGACGACCAGATCACGCTGCCGGCGGGGACGGTCGAGTTCACGCTCGACAACCAGGGCAACGCCGTCCACAACCTCGCGGTGGAGGACACCGGCGACATGATCGTCGACGACCTCGACGGCGGCGAGCAGGCCACCGGGACCTACACCTTCGAGGACGGCGACGAGCTCACCCTCATCTGCGACATCCCCGGCCACGAGCAGACGATGCGCTTCGACGTGGAGGTCGAGGGCTAGCAGCCAGCCGCAGCCGCGGCGGCGTCCACGACGCGGCGCGCCCCGCCGATCACCGCCAAGGCGCTCGCACGCCGCGCAGGTGGGCCGGCACGACGATCCGCGTCCCGGTGACGTGCTCGAGGCGGCCGGCCTGCGCCCAGCGGCTCGGCGGGGCCGCTGCGGGGGCGGGGCGCGGACGGGCCCCGTCGTGATGGAGCGCGGCGACCAGCGCGGCGACCTCGGCTGGTGTGGGCCGCCCGGCCATCACCCGCACCCGGGTCCCCTCGGCGAGCCCCGAGCCCGTCGTGGGCCTGTCCTCGGCGCTCACAGTGGGATGTTCCCGTGCTTGCGTGCCGGGGGCACCTCGCGCTTGGTGCGGGCGAACCGCAGCCCGTGGATCAGCTGGGGGCGGGTGGCCCGCGGGGGGATCACCGCGTCGACGTAGCCCCGCTCGGCGGCCCGCCAGGGGTTGGCCAGCTCCCGGTCGTAGTGGTCGACCAGCTCGGCGCGGCGAGCCTCGGGGTCCTCGGCCTGCTCCAGCTCGCGGCGGTACAGCACGCTCACCGCACCCTGGGGGCCCATGACCGCGACCTCGGCGGTGGGCCAGGCCAGGTTCAGGTCCGCACCGCCGTGCTTGGAGCCCATCACGTCGTAGGCGCCCCCGTAGGCCTTGCGCACGATGACGGTCAGCTTGGGCACCGTCGCCTCGCAGTAGGCGTACAGCAGCTTGGCGCCGTGGCGGATGATCCCGCCCCACTCCTGCTCGGTGCCGGGCAGGAAGCCAGGCACGTCCACGAACGTGAGGATCGGCACGTTGAACGCGTCGCAGGTGCGCACGAACCGCGCGCCCTTCTCCGCCGCTCGCGCGTCGAGGACCCCGGCCAGGTGCCGCGGGTCGTTGGCGACCACCCCCCCCGCCTGCCCGTCCAAGCGGGCGAACCCGCACACGAGGTTGTCGCCCCACGACGCGTGGATCTCGTAGAGCCCACCCGGGTCGAGGACGCGCTCGGTCAGCGCGCGCATGTCGTAGGGCTGGTTGGTGTGCTCGGGCAGGAACGCGTCGAGGTCGGGGTCCTCGCGGTCGGGATCGTCGGCCGGCGGGCCCGCCGGGGGCTCCTCGAGGTTGTTGTCGGGCAGGTAGCCGAGCAGGTCGCGGGCGTCGGCCAGGCAGGTCTCCTCGTCGGGGGCGGTCACGTGGGCCACGCCCGAGCGGGTCGCATGGCTGGTGGCACCGCCGAGCTCCTCGGCGCTGACGTCCTCGCCGGTGACGCTGCGCACCACCTGCGGGCCGGTCACGAACATGCGGGCGGTGCCCTCGGCCATGAGCACGAAGTCGGTGATCGCCGGCGAGTACACCGCCCCGCCGGCGCACGGGCCCAGCACCAGGCTGATCTGGGGGATGACGCCCGAGGCCGCCACGTTGCGAGCGAAGATGTCGCCGTAGCCGCCCAGGCTGACCACGCCCTCCTGGATGCGCGCCCCACCCGAGTCGTTGATGCCCACGATCGGCACGCCCATGCGCACCGCGAGGTCCATCACCTTGCAGATCTTCTCGGCGAAGACCTCGCCGAGCGACCCGCCGAGCACGGTGAAGTCGTGGCTGAACACGCACACGCGCCGCCCGGCGATGGTGCCGTGGCCGGTCACCACGCCGTCGCCGGGGATCCGCTGCTCCTCGAGGCCGAAGCCGCGCGCCCGGTGGGTGGCGAGCTTGTCGAGCTCCACCAGCGAGCCGGCGTCCAGCAGCAGGTCGAGGCGCTCGCGGGCGGTGAGCTTGCCCTTGGCGCGCTGGGCGTCGATGGCGGCCTGTCCGCCGCCCTGCTCGGCGAGCGCCTCGCGGCGGTGCAGCTCGGCGAGCTTCTCGGCGTTGGTCTCCTGGGAGGGTTCGTCGCTCACCAGCAGGCCTCCTCGCGTCCACGTGGCCGCCGCGGAGTCTACGGTGCGGACACGGCCCGCCGGTGCCCTCTAGGCTCCCCCGTGATGCACCAGCCCTCGGCGCCCCCCTCGGCGCTCGTCGCGTCCCTGGTGGACGGCCCCTCCCTGGTGACCTCCGTGGAGTGGCACGAGCGCATCGACTCGACCAACCGCCGCGCCTTCGACGCCGCCCGCGACGAGCAGGGCCCTCCGGGGCTGCTGGTCGTGGCCGACGAGCAAACCGCCGGTCGTGGACGTCAGGGACGCGGCTGGAGCGCACCACCCGGGTCGAGCCTCATGCTGTCGCTGCTGCTGGACCGCTCGACGCTGGCGCGGGTGAGCCTGCTGCCGCTGACCGTCGGGGTGGCGGTGGCCGAGGCCGCCCGCGCGCACGCCGAGGGCGCCGAGGTGGCCCTGAAGTGGCCCAACGACCTGCTGGTGCGCCGCGGCGGTGGCGCCTGGGGCAAGGCCGGGGGGATCCTGGTCGAGTCCGATGAGCGCTGGGTGGTCATCGGCTGCGGCATCAACGTCGACTGGCGCGGGCTGGACCGCCCGGACGCGCCGCTGGCGATCCGCTCGCTGTCCGAGGCCGCCGACCGGCCCGTCGACCGGTGGCGTCTGCTGGCTGGCCTCTGTGGGGTGCTCACCAACCGCCTCGACGACGCGGCCGCCGACCCCGAGTCGGTTCGAGCGGCCTATCGCGACCGCTGCGCCACCCTCGGGCAGCCGGTGCGCGTCACGCTGCCCGGAGCGGTCGAGCTGCGCGGGCGGGCCGCCGACCTGACCGTCGACGGCGCCCTGGTGCTCGACGACGGCGAGGCCCAGCGTGTGGTGCAGGTCGGCGACGTCGAGCACCTCGCCTCCGAGGCCGAGGGGCACGGCGGCGCGGCCTGAGGCGGCGGCGCGGAGGCTAGGCCCCGGGCGCCGCGTCGCCGAGGACGTCCTCGAGCGGGCGGAACGTGCCGGTTGCGGCGTCGAAGGCGGCGACGTCCTCGGTGGCGAGGTCCAGGTGCCAGCCGTGCAACGTCACGCGGCCCTCCTGGCGTGCCGCCGCCACGATCGGGTTGGCGGCCAGGCGCTCCAGCCCGAGCAGCACCGCGCGCTGCTCGAGCCGCCGAGCCGCCTCGGCATCCGCCAGGGTGGCGCGCTCCTCGGCGGGCAGGACCGCGTCCTCGGCGTGGGTCAGCCAGCGGCGCAGGTGGGTCATGTCCTCGGGGGCGCCGGCGTCCACGGCGGCCATCGCGCCGCACTGCGAGTGCCCGCACACCACGATGTCGCGCACGCCCAGCGCTGCCACGGCGTATTCGGCGGCCGCGTGGGTCGTCTCGCCGGGGGTCTCGGGCGGGCCGACGAGGGCCCCCACGGTGCGGACCACGAACAGGTCGCCGGGCTCGGAGCCGGTCAGCAGCTGGGGCATCACGCGGCTGTCGCTGCACCCCACGAACAGCACCGGCGGCCGCTGGCCCTCCTGCGCCAGGCGGCGGTAGCGCTCGCGCCGCGGCGGCAGGTCGTGGGTGCGGAAGTGCTGGAAGCCCTCGAGCAGTGCGTGTGGCATGGCCGGCAGGCTAGCCGATGCCCACCGCGTCAGCCCTCGGCGGTCGGGCCGCCCAGCGTCGACAGCGCCGGGTTGTCCGCGGTCGGCACGCGCTCGGCGGGCGGCGGCGGCGCAGGTGGGGTGGCCTCGCCGAGCGGGGTGCCGCCGAGCTGCTCGCGGTGGTGCGGCTGCGCCCAGCCCCCCAGCAACGGCCCGGCGGGGATGATCCCCGAGGGGTTCAGGTCGGTGTGCACCAGGTAGTAGTGCTGCTTGATCTGGGTGAAGTCGGTCGTGTCACCGAAGCCGGGCGTCTGGAACAGGTCGCGGGCGTAGGCCCACAGCACCGGCAGCTCGGCGAGCTTGCTGCGGTTGCAGCGGAAGTGGAGGTGGTAGACGGCATCGAAGCGCACCAGCGTGGTGAACAGCCGGATGTCGGCCTCGGTGAGGTGGTCGCCGACCAGGTAGCGCCGGGTGGCCAGATGCTGCTCCAAGGCATCGAGGCGGTCGAACAGCTGCCGGTGGGCCTGCTCGTAGGCCGACTGGCTCGTGGCGAACCCGGCCTCGTACACACCGTTGTTGACCTCGCGGTAGATCGGCTCGCTGATCTCCTCGATCGCCGCGCGCAGGTGCGGCGGGTACAGGTCAGGCGCGCCGTCACGGTGGTGGCGCTGCCACTGCGTGGCGAGGTCGACGGTGATCTGGCGGAAGTCGTTGGTGACCACCTGGCCGCTTGGCACGTCGACGATCGCGGGCACGGTGATGCCGCGGTCGTAG
Source organism: Nitriliruptoria bacterium (assembly GCA_003553565.1). Classification (GTDB taxonomy): domain Bacteria; phylum Actinomycetota; class Nitriliruptoria; order Euzebyales; family Egibacteraceae; genus PUKE01. The sequence continues at coordinate 28,722 of PWER01000152.1, forward strand.
TGCGGGTCGCGGGCCAGGAACGCCTCGCGCAGGCGGTGGATGCCCAGCACCGGATCGACCTCGCCGGGGTCGAGGTCGAACCGCCAGCTGCGCCAGTCGTGCGTCGGGCCGGCCAGGCCCAGCGACAGCGCGTCCTCGAGGCCGAGCAGCCGGCGCACGATCACCGCTCGGTGCGCCCACGGGCAGGCGCGCGCCACCACCAGGCGGTAGCGGCCGGGCTCGACCGGCCAGGCAGCCTCCGGGTCGTCGAGGATGCGGTCGTCGAGGTAGCGCGTGTCGCGCTCGAAGCGCCCGGTCTCGTCGACGGGCGGGTTGGCCCCGTGGCTCATGATGCGTCTCCGGTCCGTGGGTGCGGTGCGCGGCGGCCTGGCGGTCAGGCCCCGCTCTCGCCGCCGCGGGCGAGCACCGCGCCGACGTCGGGGTCGGGCTCGGGCTCAAACAGCGTGAGCTGCTCCGGATCGGCGGCTACCGCGACCCGCTCCCCGCGCGCGGGCAGGGGTCGGTCCCGGCGCAGGACCACCGTCTCGGCGGCGCCGGCCAGGCGCACGTGCACCAGCCCGTCGCTGCCCAGCACCTCGGTCAGCGCCACGTGCCCGGGCACGCTGGCCTCGTCGGCGCCGCCGAGCCGCAGGTGCTCGGCGCGGGCTGCCACGGTGACGCGCCGGTCGGCGAGCGTGCGCACCGGCCCCAGCGCCGGGGCGAACTCCCACGCCCCCTCGCCGATGCGGATCCAGGCGCTGTGGCCGCCGATCGCCACCCGGCCGCTGACGAGGTTCGCGCCGGGCAGTCCGAGGAACCCGGCCACGAAGGGGCTGTCGGGGCGGTGGTAGACGACCTGGGGCGGCCCGATCTGCACCAGCCGACCCTCACGGAGCACGCCGAGGTCGTCGCCCAGCGAGAGCGCATCGATCTGGTCGTTGGTGGCCATCAGGGTGGGCGCCTCCAGACCGGCGAGGTAGGTCGCCAGCTCGGCGCGCACCGTGCTGCGCAGGCCCGCGTCGAGCTTGGCCATGGGCTCGTCGAGCAGCATCAGCTCTGGGACCCGCACGGTGCCGCGGGCCAGGGCGGCCTGCTGCTGCTCGCCGGCGGACAGGCTGCGCGGTCTGCGGCTCAGCAGGTCACGCAGCCGGTGCACGCGGCTCTCGGCGCGCACGCGCTCGCCGCGCTCGGAGGCGCCGATGCCACGCATGCGCAGCGGGAACGCGAGGTTCTCCCCGACGTCGAGGTGGCGGTACAGCGTGGCCTCCTGGTCGACCAGCGCCAGGTTGCGCTTGCCGGTCGGCAGCCGGTCGATGCGCTGGTCGCCGAGCAGCACCGCGCCCGCGGTCAGCGCGTCCAGCCCCGCGACCAGCCGGATGATGGTGGTCTTGCCCGAGCCCGAGGGGCCCACCAGCGCGCAGGTGCGCCCGGGCTCGACCGCCAGCGAGATGTCGCGGACCAGCGGCGGCTCGACGTGGTCCGGACCGGTCATCCCGCTGACGATGAGCGGACGCACCGCCTACCTCCGCGACCACGCGCGGGAACCGGGCCTGGCTCGCCGGCCGGGCGAGCCGAGCGCCTGGCCCTCGCGGCTGCCGCGCGCTGGTCGCATGGGCGCCGGTCAGCCTCGCGCGGGCGGGTGATCGCCTGCGCGGCCGAGCAGCCGCCAGGCGCCCGGCAGGAGTCCGGCGGCCAGCAGCGCCTTGAGCAGGTCGCCGACCAGGAACGGGACCACACCCTGCTGCACCGCCTGCACGGCGGGCATGCCAAGCCCGAGATGGAGCCACAGCGCTCCACCGGCGAGCACCACGAGGCTGGCGAGCAGGAAGGCGGCGAGCGTGCCCACGACGCTGCGGTCGTGGCCCGCACGCGCCATGCGCCCGATCAGCGCGGCGGCGATCGGGAACGCGGCGAGGTAGCCGGCGCTGGCGCCGTACCAGACCTGCGCCCCGGACTCGCCACCGGCGTAGAACGGCAGGCCCAGCGACACCAGCAGGTAGGCGACCAGGGCGATCGCGCCGCGCGCCGGCCCCAGCGCTGCGCCGACCAGGAGCACGCCGAACGTCTGCCCCGTCAGCGGCACCGGCGTGAACGGCAGCTCGATGCGGATCTGTGCGGTGGCAGCGACCACCAGCACCGCGGCGGCCACCAGCGCGACGTCGCGCAGCAGGGCGCCCGGGATCGCATCGGCCAGGACCGGGCGGCGGACGGTGACGGCTGCGGACATCAGGGCTCCTCCCACGGGCTGCGACAGGCGACGGCCCCGAGCAGTCTAGGACCGCTCGGGGCCGGGTGGCGGTGGGCCGAGTCGAGCGCCGCCGTGCCGGAGCGCCAGGGTCGGGCTACTCGACGGTGACGGTGATGGTGTCGGTCTGGCCGTAGGCCATGTGACCCGAGTCGCCGATCTGGGCGCAGAGCTCGTACTCGCCGGGGTCGAGGTCGATCTCGTCCTCGGCCTGTCCGTCGCTGAAGTGCCAGATCTCGTTGGCGTCCTCCAGATCATCGCTCGGTCCGGGGATCACCTCGCCATCGGGGTAGCAGTCCTCCTCGGCGAGGATGTGCAGGTGCCCCTCACCGACCGCGGGCGGGTTGTCGACCGACATCAGCTCGAACCCCTCGGCCTCGAGCTCGATGGCCACCGGGGTCTCCACGGTGTCGCCGTCCTGCGGGGTCACGAACGACACGCTCGCGTCGTCGGGCTGATCGGCGGGGTCGTAGTCCTCGACGTCGTCGTCCGGCTCCTCCTCGTCCGGCTCGGGGTCGGCCTCCTCGGCCTCCTCGGTCTCGCAGGCGGCGGCGAGCAGCGTCAGCGCGGCGAGTGCGAGCAGCAGCAGGGTGATGCGGCGCATGGGTCGGCTCCTTCAGAGGGTTTTCTCGGCTCGTGCCGGGACATCCTATCGCACTCGTGGACATCGGACCCTTCGAATCTGGGACGTTCGTTGGCCAGATGGTCGACTTCTGTCATGGTCGCGGGGCGGCCTCGGCGGGACCGTGCGCTCGGGTGGGCTCGGTAGGATGCGGCCCCACCCCGGCCAGCCGAGGAGCCCCCATGAGCGAGCCGTTCAGCCTCACCGAGGAGCACCGGACCCTGCAGGAGGTGGTGGCCAAGCTGGCGGCCGACCGGATCGCGCCGCGCGCCGCCGAGATCGACGCTGACGCCGCGTTCCCTTGGGACGTCAAGGAGGCGCTGGCCGAGGCGGGGCTCCTCGGCCTGCACATCCCCGAGGAGTACGGCGGCTCGGGCGGCGACGCGCTCGCCTTCTGCGTGCTCGTGGAGGAGGTCGCCAAGGTCTGCGCCTCCTCCTCGGTGATCCCCCTGGTCCAGAAGCTCGGGACCGTGCCGCTGCTGCTCGCCGCCAGCGAGGAGCAGAAGCAGGCGTGGCTGCCGCCGCTGGCCTCGGGGGAGGAGCTCATCAGCTACTGCATCAGCGAGGCCGACGCGGGCAGCGACCCCGCGGCGATGCGCACCACAGCGGTCCGCGACGGCGATGCGTGGGTGCTGGACGGCACCAAGGTGTGGATCTCGATGGCCGGCCCCTCGTCGCACTACACGGTGCTGGCCAAGACCGATCCCGAGGCAGGACCGCGCGGGGTCAGCGCGTTCCTCGTGCACGCCGACGACCCCGGGTTCAGCGTCGGCCGCGCCGAGGACAAGCTCGGCATCAAGGGCTCGCCGACCTGCCAGGTGCACTTCGACGGGTGCCGCATCCCCGCCGACCGGCTGGTCGGCGAGGAGGGCAAGGGCTTCTACTACGCCATGCAGGCGTTCGACCACACCCGGCTGGTGGTGGGTGCCCAGGCGGTGGGGATCGCCCAGGGCGCCATCGACGCGGCCACCGCCTACGTCAGGGAGCGCGAGCAGTTCGGTCAGCCCGTGGGCCGCTTCCAGGGCGTGCAGTTCATGCTGGCCGACATGGTCACCGAGACCGAGGCGGCCCGCCAGCTGGTCTACGCCGCGGCCGCCAAGGCCGACCGCGGCGCTGCCGACCTCACCCGCGCCAGCGCCATGAGCAAGCTCAAGGCCGGCGACGTGGCGATGCAGGTGACCACCGACGCCGTCCAGCTGTTCGGCGGCTACGGCTACACCAAGGACTACCCGGTGGAGCGCATGATGCGCGACGCCAAGATCACCCAGATCTACGAGGGCACCCAGCAGATCCAGCGGATGGTGGTTGCCCGCCAGGCGCTGGGCAAGCTGTGATGGCCCCTCCGCAGCGGGCCGCAGCACGCGGCGTGGCACGCACGTGGGAGGCCGAGGCATGAGCGCAGGCGCCAAGCGGGTCCGCGACAGCGAGGTCACCTTCGCCCGCACGATGAGCAACCTGGACGCCAACATCCTCGGCAACGTCCACGGCGGCGTGATCATGCGCGAGGTGGACTCGGCGGCCGGGACGGCCGCAGCGCGCCACACCGGCGTGGTGTGCGTGACCGCGGCCATCGACGAGCTGAGCTTCCTGGAGCCGGTCCACCTCGGCGACGTGCTGATCGTGCACGCGCGCGTCAACGACGTGGGTCGCACGTCGCTGGAGTGCGGGGTGCGCGTGGAGGCCGAGCCGTGGCGCGGCGGGCCGCGCCGCCACGCCACCAGCGCCTTCCTGGTGATGGTCGCCATCGACGAGGAGGGGAGGCCCCGGCAGGTGCCGGGCCTCATCACCGAGACCGCCGAGGAGCGGCGACGCCAGGGGCAGGCGCGCATCCGACGCGAGGTGCGCCAGGAGCGGATCCAGCGCCTGGGCACCTACCGTCCCGAGCCAGGCGCCGAGGACTGAAGCGCGCACAGCGCGCACCGGAGGGCAGGCAGGCGATGCACCGCGCGACCGCGCCGGACTGGCGACACCCCCAGGAGCCGATCTGGGGGCGGCGCGAGCCGGCCTGGCGTCTGCTCGGCCCACCCGTCGACGCGGTGGGGCGCACGCTGTTCTCGGTGCGCATCGCGGGCCTCGAGCACGTGCCGCGCACCGGGCCGGCGCTGGTGGTGGCCAACCACCTCGGCCACCTGGACCCCATCGTGCTGTTCACCACCCTGTTCGGCCGGCGTGGGCGGCGCCCGCGGTACCTGGCTCGCGAGGAGCTGTTCGACGACCCGTTCGTGGGCTGGTGGCTGCGGCGGGCGGGCGCGCTGCCGGTGGTGCGCGGCCACGGGTCCGCCCCGGTGATCGAGGTCGCCCGACGCGCCTTCGAGGCCGGCGAGCTCGTGGTCATGTACCCCGAGGGCCACCTCGCTCGCGGCGACCGGCTGGTGGCGCGACCCGGCGCGGGAGCGATCGCGCTGGCCACCGGCGTGCCCGTGGTGCCGATGGGCCTGTGGGGCATGCAGCCGCACCTGCCGGGCCCGCCGCTGCGACGCCGCGCCGCGGTGGAGATCGGGGCGCCGCTGGACGTGCGCCGCCTGGGCACACAGGATCCGCAGTCGGTCACCTCGGTGCTGCTGGGGCTCATCCGCGCCCGGCTGCTGCCGCGAGCGCGGATGCGCTGCGGCTTCCCACCCGATCACCCCGACGCCGATCCGGAGGGCGCCGTGCCGATCACCGGGTCCTCGTGGCGCGCCACGGTCGAGATCCTGCGCCGCTGGTTCTCCCGCTGGCGCTGACCGGCTGGTGCTGGCCCTGATCGGGTGATGCTCGGGCTGGCGCTGGCCGGCGCGCCGCACCGCGGCCGTCAGGCCGGGCGCACCCGCACGAGGCCATCCTCCACGGTGCACACCAGCGCCACGACCTGCACGTGCTGCCCGTCGGCCCCGGCACCAGCCGCGGCGGCGGGCTGCAGTGCCTCGGCCTGCTCGGGGCGCGCGACCAGCAGCCGCGCGTGCTCGGCGGTGGCCTGGCCGAGCGTGTCATCGGTCAGGCCGTCGCTCAGCAGCACCGCCGGGCCGTGGCTCGCCCACGCTGCCAGCGGTCCTGTGACCAGCCCGTCGACCGAGTCGGTCGGCACGACGCTGGCCAGGCGCAGCCCCTGGCGGGTGCCGGCTGCCACCGCCGCCACGTGAGCCGCACGCGACACCGCCGCCTGGGTCACCGACCCCTGCGGGGTGAGCAGCGCGACGTCCCCTTCGCTGGGTCGCGGCGCCTGGCTCTCGTCAGGCATCACCGTGATCACCTGGTTGAACGGCTCGCCGTCGGCGAGGGTCCCGGCGGGCAGCCCGAAGCCGCCTGGCCCCACGACCAGCAGCGCCTCCGGGTCGGCCGCGCAGCCCTCCTCGCGGCCCTGGGCGACGACGGCTGCCTCACCGGGCTCGGGCGGCCCGAGGCGCACCGCCAGCCGTGCCCGCCACGCGCCGAGGATGGCTGCGACCCCGACCCAGTGGTCGCCCACGTCGACGGCGAGCACGTCGCCGGGCTCGCGCTCCACGTCGTCACGCAGCCAGCCGGCCACCTTCTCGGCCCAGTTGCGCAGCGTCGCCCAGCCGAGCTCCACCCGCTCGCCGCCGCCCCGCCACGTCAGGGCTGGCTCGTCACCCGAGGTCGCCGCCACGAGATCGGCCAGCGGCACGGGCTGCTGCGGCGGGGCTGGCTGCTCACCCGAGGGCTCGGTGCTCTGTGCAGGATGGTCGTGGGAGGTCATCTCGCAGGCCCTTCTCGGGATCAGCGGTGGGAAGCGTACTCGTGGGCCCACCACCCGCAGGCCGCGGGCGTCGCTACCGTGCGACCTGACGCGCGCCACGCGGGGCGCGCCCCGCAGCCGAGGAGCACGCGATGCGACGCACCATCGAGCGCGGCGGCGTCGACCTGGTCGGGTTCGACGCCGACGACACGCTGTGGCGCAGCCAGGAGCACTTCGACGCCGTCGAAGCCCGCACCGCCGAGATCTGCCAGCGCCACGTCGATGTCGACGCCGCCGAGCTCGGTCGGCGCCTGTACGCCGTGGAGTCGCGCAACCTCGCCACCCTCGGCTACGGCGCGAAGGCGTTCACGCTGTCGCTGGTCGAGCACGCCGTCGCCGTGACCGACGGGGCCATCACCGCCGCCGAGATCACCGAGCTCGTCGCGCTGGGCAAGGACCTGCTGGAGCGCCCCGTCGAGCTGCTGCCCGACGCGGCGGAGGTCGTGGCCCGCACCGCTGCGCGCCATCCCACGGTGCTCATCACCAAGGGCGACCTCGTTCACCAGGAGGCCAAGCTCGAGCGGTCCGGGCTGGCGGAGCGCTTCACGCGGGTCGAGATCGTCAGCGAGAAGGACACCGCCACCTACGCGCGGATCCTCCGCGAGCTCGGCGTGCGCCCCGAGCGGTTCGTGATGGTCGGCAACTCGCTGCGCTCCGACTGCGCCCCGGTGCTGGCACTCGGCGGCGCCGCGGTGCACGTGCCCGCGGCGTCGGTGTGGGTGCATGAGGACGTCGAGGTGCCCGACCGCAGCGAGCGGCTGCTGTCGGTCGAGGGGCTGGCCGCGCTGCCCGACGCGTTGGAGCGCCTCGGCTGCGCTGCGCCGTGGGCAGCCTCCGGTTGATCCGGCGCGGCGGAGTTGGTCGTCTCGACCCGACGTGTCAGACTCCGCCCGCCGGTGCGTCGGCACCATCCCCGCGACCAAGGACCTGCGGATGCGCGCGCTGATCACGGGTGCGAACGGGCAGCTCGGCCGGGCCCTGACGCAGGCGCTCGCCGCCGACGCGGCCACGCCGCTGACCCGCGACGACTGCGACATCACCCATGAGCCCAGCGTCATGGCCGCGGTGCTCGACCATGCGCCCGAGGTGGTGGTGCACACCGCGGCCCTGACCGACGTCGAGGCCTGCGAGGCCGACCCGCACCGCGCCTGGCAGGTCAACGCGCTGGGCGCGTGGTGGGTGGCGCGCGCCTGCGCGATCGCCGGCGCCCGGATGATCCACGTGTCGTGTCAGGACGTGTTCGACGGACGCCTGGGACGCCCGCTCACCGAGTTCGACGCGCCCGCGCCAGCCTCGGTGCACGGGCGCGCCAAGGAGGCCGGCGAGCAGCTGGTGCGGACCGCCCTGGCCGACCACTGCATCGTGCGCACCGCCTGGCTGCAGGGCGCCGCAGACGAGGGTCCGGTGGGTGCGGTGCTGCGCCAGGCCCGCCAGCAGGGCGTGGTGGAGGCCGACGATGCCACCAGCGCCAACTTGACGCTTGCCGCCGATCTCGCCCCGGCGCTGCGTCACGTAGCGGCCGCCGGGCGCCCGGGCACCTACCACCTGACGGCCGCCGGGCACTGCACCGGCTACGAGCTCGCCCAAGCGGTGCTGGCCCACGCTGGCCTGGACGTCCCCGTGCGCCCCCTTGCGCGGAGCGAGACCGCGCCACCGCGCCCAGCGTTCGCGGTGCTCGACAACCACCTGCCGCGCCTGCTCGGCTGGGAGCCGCTGCCGGACTGGCTCGATGGGGTGCGGCGGCTGCTGGCCGAGTGAGCCTCGGCGTTCGAGCGGTGCGCTCGGGCGCCCGGTGGCAGCCCCTGGCCTGGCGCCTCGTCCGGGCGGACGGGTGCGACCCGGCCGCAGCGCCATCACACCGTTCAGTGCCGGCGCTGTCCCCGTCGGGCCCGTACGCTCGCCCACGGTCGCGCGTCCTAGCCGCCCCGACCCCTGATGGCGGCGTCCGGCCCGCCGAGGGGTTCTGCGAGGACCCCCACGCCGGATCGGGGTGTGGCCCCGGCCGCACTGCCCGAGCCAACCGCCCCGACCGCCCCAAGCGAGGTTGCTCCCCGTGCGCACGCTCACCGCCGCGCTCACCGCCCTGCTCGCCGTCGCTGCCCTCGCCGTCGTACTGGGAGGGGAGGGACGCGCCGAGACCGCGTGCCTGCCCCCTGATGGCGGGGAGCTGCCCGCCCACCCCGAGCCGGGCACCGACGCCTACGAGGACTACGAGCACGACGACGGGCCCGGCGAGGACGGCGACTGGGTGCTCTACGGGCGCGGCTGGGGCCACGGCACCGGCATGAGCCAGTACGGCGCGCTGGGCGCGGCGCTGCTCGGCTGCAGCGCCGCCGACATCATCGAGACCTACTACCCCGGCGCCGAGGCCGCGGCGATCCCGAACGCGGAGGAGCTGCCCGACGAGGTGCGCGTCAGCCTGCTGCGCTCCGGCGAGCCGCGCTGGGGGGACGCGACCGTCGAGGCCCAAGGCGGCACGCTGACCTGGGACGTGCCCGAGCCGGTCGACGACGACCTCGAGGCCGAGCCGGCCCAGCCCGACGAGGAGGCCTGGACCCTCGAGCCGGTCGAGCCCGACGACGAGGACGACGA
>PWER01000164.1 GCA_003553565.1 Nitriliruptoria bacterium
GAGCCGTGCGAGCCGCTGCCGATCCCCAGCGACGTGCTGTTCGACACCGGCAGCGCAGCGCTCAAGGGCGAGGCCGACGCGGTGCTCACCGAGCTGGCCGAGGAGCTCGCGGAGGGGTTCCCCGACGCTGAGCTGACCTTCGTCGGCCACACCGACAGCCGCGGTGAGGCCGCGGCCAACCAGAAGCTCTCGGAGGACCGCGGCGAGGCGGTCGCGACCTGGTTCGAGGCGTGGGCCCAGGACCACGACGTGGAGGGCTGGAGCATCGCGGTCCAGGGCCGCGGGGACACCGAGCTCGCCGCCCAGGACGTCGACGAGGACGGCGAGTTCCTCGACGCCGCCGGCGCGCTGAACCGCCGCGTGGAGATCGTCATCGACGCCGAGGAGTGCGACCCCTGACGCAGGCGCGCGCTGGCGAGGTCCGGCGCGCCTGGGAGTGGCACGGCCAGTGACACCGGGGCGGGTCGCGCTAGGCTGTCGCCGCGCGCCCCAGCGCGCGTGGCACTCGCCACGCCGGGATAGCTCAGTCGGCAGAGCGGCTCACTCGTAATGAGCAGGTCAGGGGTTCGATTCCCCTTCCCGGCTCCACCGGCACCGGGCCAGATCCGTTGCCAGTGCTGAAGATCGCGGCCACGCCGCCCGCCCCTGTCATGTGCCTGCGTGTGCCCTCGTGTGCCGCTCGATGCGGTCAAGACCGCGAGAGGGCTGGGATCACAGGGCAGCCTCAGGCAGGGGGCTGGCGATGGTGTCGGCGGGGCGGCAGGAGTGTCTGGCTGGACTCCGCATGCGACCCGATGGTCGACCTCGCGACGCACTTCCACCGTTGCGCTCGCCACCGCCGGGGGAGGGCCGGCCACCTCTCGAGTGGCCAGGTAGGGAGAGGGCAAGCACGTCGACGTGGAGCGCGTGATCGTCGTTGGCGAGGCGGTGACCGCCAACGAGCGTTGGCTCGTCGAGGTCGCCCGCCCGTGCCTCGGACGGCTCTCATTGACGCTCGTCGATCAAGCAGGCATCATGGGCTTAGATCGACGAGCATCGATATCGACCTTGCGGACATGGGCCTGGCTGTGCAGTGCCAACGCGCTTCGCACCGACTCCGTCGGCGAGGACTGCGATGAGCCGCGAAGACGTTGTCGCGCTGTGCTGTGCACCGCTGGCGGCGCCCACGCTCACCGACGCCGAGATCGACGCCGCCGCGGCGCTGTTCAAGGCGCTCGCCGACCCGCATCGCGTGCGGATCCTCCACCTGCTGGCCACCAGCAGCGAGCCCGTGTGCGTGTGCGAGCTCACCGCGCCGCTGGGCCTGGCCCAGCCGACGGTCAGCCACCACCTCAAGAAGCTGGTCGCCGTTGGGCTGCTCGAGCGCGAGCAGCGCGGCACCTGGGCCTACTTCTCGCTCAACCGCGAGGCACTGGACCGCCTCGCCGCCCTCGCCGACCTCCGAGGAGCGCTGCCATGACCGCCTCCGATGCCCGCTCCGACGCACTGCTCGAGCAGGTGCGTCGCCGCTACGCCGCCGCCGCGATCGCCGCTGATGGCCCTTCCGGCTGCTGTGGGCCCGGTGATACCACCGAGCCTGTCGAGGCCGGCGAGGGCTTTGGCGCGGCCCTGTACTCGCTCGACGAGCAGGGCACGGTGCCCGATGCCGCTGCGCTGTCCAGCCTCGGGTGCGGCAACCCCACCGCCGTCGCCGAGCTGCGCGCCGGCGAGACGGTGCTCGACCTCGGCGCCGGCGGCGGCATCGACGTGCTGTTGTCCGCGCAGCGGGTCGGCGAGAGCGGCTGGGTGTACGGGCTCGACATGACCGACGAGATGATCGACCTGGCCCGCCGCAACGCTGCCGCGGCCGGCGCCACGAACGTCGAGTTCCTCAAGGGTCATATCGAGGCGATCCCGCTGCCGGAGGGCAGCATCGACGTGATCGTGTCCAACTGCGTCATCAACCTGTCGGTCGACAAGCCCGCTGTGCTGGCCGAGATGCACCGCGTGCTGCGTCCTGGTGGGCGTGTGGGCGTCAGCGATGTCGTCGCCGAGGACCGCCTCGCTCCCGCGGACCGCGCCGCGCGCGGCGACCACGCCGGCTGCATCGCCGGGGCTCTGTCGACCAGCGAGTACCGTGAGGGCCTGGCCACTGTCGGGTTCGTCGACATCGCGGTGACGCTCACCCACGAGGTCGCCGACGGGCTGCACGGAGCGATCGTCCGAGCCGTCAAGCCGGCCTGACCCGACTTCCCGACCCGCCATCGTCGACGACGCGCCGCGCCGCGCGGCGCGGGTCGCGCCCCAGTGGTCGTGCCCTACGGTCGCGCCCCGCAGGAACGAGCCCTGACAGCGGCACCCCGGGATCGATCACGCGCCCTCGCTCGAGGGGGGCTGTGCTGCCGGGATCGTGCGGGGCGCGGTGTCGGCCCTCAGCGCTGCCGCGCCAACACCTCGCCCGGCGAGCACGGCGCGGCCACCCGCTTGCCCTCTCGGGCACCTGGGCGGTCGCCACGCGCTCGCGTCGCAGGGACCGGTCGACCGCGACGGTGATCAGCGCCCCCGGACGACGAGGGCGTTGCGCGGCGGGTCGAGCCCACCGCTCGAGGGGGAACGCGCCGAGCACGTCGGTCGCCGAGTCGGCCGCGGTGATGAAGAGGATCGAGATCAGCGCCAGCACGATGTTGCTGGGCGCTACTGGCCTCCTGACAGAGGCCCGAGGACCGGGAGCAGGCCGGCCTCGGGGGTCTCTGCCGCGGCCGCTGCGAGGTTGGCTCCGCCGTCGAGCTCGCGGTGGATGCCCGCGCCGCTGACCGCGGCGAGCCACAGCACCGTGATCCCCGAAGATGCCACGAGGGCCTCCAGCATGGGCTCCTGCAGCGAGCGGCCTCGCGGCACCCGCGCGACCAAGGTCCGCGCGACGGGGCTCCACGAGCTGATCCAGGCCCAGGAGACAGCGTCCAGCCACCCATCCCCGCGTTGCCGGTGCAGCGTGAGGTCAGCAAGCTCGAGCTCGGCAGCGGTCTGCGTCTGGGTCCGTGAGAGAGGTTGCGCTCGAAGACTGCCCAAGGCCGCGATGCTTGCGGGGCCTGATCCGAGGAGGGTCCCGGGATGTCCCGGGCCAGGTCGTCGCAGGGGCCGGCAGTGGTCGCCGGAGGAGAAGTGGGAGGTCTTCTTCGAGGCGACCTCCAGCGAGCTGTCGCAGGCGGACGTGGCCCACAAGTGGCAGGTCGATGTGGCCACGGTGATCGAGATCCGTCGGCTGGCCAAGGACGCGGCGCTGGCTGCGTTCGTGGCGTCGAAGCCGGCACGGCCGGGGTCGCCGTCCGAGGCCTGGTCGTCACCGCGTGAGAGCCGACCGAGCCGTCACCGCGCATCCGAGCGCTCCCCGCGTGTCGCGGGCGCACCGTTAGGGGCGCACCGCTAAGGCCGGACAGGCGACGCAGCCCGTGCTGGCCGCTGGCTGCGGCGACGGTCGCGCCACCACGCCGTGAGACCGAGCACGAGCACCGCGACCGCGACCGCGGCGGTGAGGCCGGGTGCGCCGGCGAGCACGTCGGTGACCACACCCGCGGTCCGGTCCAGCGCGGCGGCCTGGCGAGCGGGTCCGTCCGCGGCGAGGATCACCGCCCAGTAGCCCACCACCCAGGTGCCAGCCAGCACCAGCACCACCCCGGCGCTTCGCTGCAGCGCCGGGGTGAGCGCGCGGAGCCGTCGCACCAGCGACGCCTTGCCGAGGCTGAGCGCCACGGTGACCGCCAGCAGCAGCAGGGTCATGCCGCCGAGGTAGGCGGCCACGGTGGCGAGCCGACCCGTCAACGACGGCTGCGCGCTGGCAGCGGCCACGACCGTCAGCAGCACCGGCAGCGTGCACGACAGCGACGCGAGCGCATAGCTGACCCCGAAGCCCAGCGCCCCGCCGACCCCGCCGGATCGACCGGCTCCGATCGCCGGCACCGGCAGCGTGCGGCCGGCCAGGAGCCAGCCACCGAGCGCGACCACGCCGACGCCGACCACCATCGCCACCCACGGCATCGCCCCGACGACAAGGCCCACGCCGACGGCGGCGAGCAGCGCCGCGGCACCGAACACCACCAGGAAGCCCGCGGCCACGAGCCCGCCGACGCCCAGCCCGGTGCGCACCGCGATCGCGGTCGAACGGTCGGGGGCGGCGGCGCCGTCCAGGCCGAGCAGGAACGACAGGTACGCGGGCAGCATCGCGAAGCCGCACGGGTTGATGGTGGCCAGCAGCCCGGCGGTGAACGCGAACACCAGCGGCACCTCGGCCATGGCAGGCTCCTCGGTGGTTCGTCGCGCAGGATCAGCGCTGGTCGAGGTAGGTCGCGATGTGCTGTTCCAGCTGCTCGCGGGTCAGGGCGCCGTTGTGGCGCCCGGCGATCTCGCCGTCGGGGTCGAGGTAGACCGTGGCCGGCATGGCTGCGAGCCCGAGCTGCTGGTAGACGGCTCCCTGGTGGTCCTGGACCAGGGCGTAGTCGACGCCGGTCTCCTCGGCGACCGCCAACGCCTGCTCGGGGTCGTCGCGCAGGGCCACCCCCAGGAACGCGATGTCGTCGCGGTCGCGGTCGACCGGGCCGAAGGCGTCGCGCATCTCCCCGACGCACGGCGGGCACCACGAGGCGTAGAAGTTGACGACCATCGGCTGTCCGGCCAGCTCGCTCAGGGCGACCTCGTCACCGTCGAAGGTCTCCAGCGGTGCCTGCGGCAGGTCGGCGGCTGCGGCGGCGCCGTCGCTGGCGCGCAGCGCGGCCAGGGCTGTGCCATCATCGGCTCCGCCCTCGATCGTCGCGCCGGTGTCCTCGCCGTCGGTGAGGCCGCCTGTCGCGAGCGCGGCACCGCCGGCGATTGCCAGCGCGGCGAGGACCACCAAGGGGATCAGTCGGCTCGGGCGCATCGGTCCACCCTCTCGCTCGAAGGCGCTCGGCGGCACCTGTTCTGTCACCATTCATGCCCGGGCCGGCCAGCGGGCGTTGACGCATCGCAATCCTGGTTGCCGTGGTGGCCAGGCGGACCTCCTGGCTCAGGAGCGGGCGCGGACCGCGTGAGCCACGTCGGCGCCCAGGCGTGGCGCCAGCGCCGCGGTGACCGCACCGAGCGCCACGCCGTACACCAGGTGGCCAGCCAGGCTCATCAGCGCGCCCTGATCGACCACCAGCACGGGCATGTCCATGGCGGCGGGCATGATCAGCAGCGCCCCGAGGACCCACCACACGAGCCCGTAGGCGGCCCCCAGGCCGACGCTCGCTCCGATGCCGAGGGGCCGCAGCGCCACGATCAGCCCGAAGCCCAGGCCGAGCGCCAGGGAGATCACGAGGTGGACGATCCAGCCGACCGTGGGGCTCTGGGATCCCACCAGCCCAGCGACCATCTCGATCATCCCGGTCAGCTCCATCAGGGCGCCGAACAGCGCACCGCCGACGAGTCCGCCGACGAGCGCGGCGAGCACACGCTCCCTCATGGTCTCCTCCTTCGTTGTGCCGTCACGGCTCCTGCACGGTCATGGGCGCCGGTGCGAGCGACGTCTCGCGAGCGGTGAGGGCTGCGGCGCAGCGCCGTCCGGACGTGCTCGCACAGGCCATCTGCGACGGTCGCGGCTGTTGGCTGCGTCGCCATCCCAAGCGCAACGTGGGTGACCAGGTGCGCTACGGTGCGCCCGCCGCGGCGCCGACCGCGCAGTCCGCGGCCCCGACCGCGCGGTCCGCGCTGGCCCGCCGCGGCCGCGCCGCGGGCAGCCCGAGAGAGCGCCTGGAGGAACGCACGTGGACCGCTCGATGCGCCGCCACGCGCTGTGGATCGCCAAGGCGATGGCGCGCACTGATCTCACGCCGCTGCGCGAGAGCGACATCGAAGCGCTCACCGCCCTGTGTCGCGAGCGTCACGTCGAGCCCGGCGAGGTCCTGCTGCGCATGGGCGAGCCCGTATCGACGATCTTCGTGGTGCGCTCCGGCGAGATCCACCTGGCGCTGCGCGGGCAGCTCGGCGCGCGGCAGACGGTGCAGCGCATCCGATCAGGCGGGGTCGTCGGGGACCTGCCGATGCTCTGCGAGCAGCCGATGCCGCTGGATGCGCTCGCAGGGGAGCACTCCACGCTGCTCGAGCTACCTCACGACGGGCTGGTGGCTGTGCTGCAGCGCAGCCCGACGCTGTCCTTGCGGTGGATGACCTCGTTCGCCAAGCGCTTCGAGGAGACCCAGCGCCGCCTGATCACGGTGCTCACCGCCGACCTCGACGCGCAGCTCGCGTCGATGCTGCTCGACGAGCGCGAGCGTGACGCCGAGCACGGCTGGGTGGTGCGCCTGTCCCACGGCGTGCTCGCCGGGATGCTGGGAGCTCGCCGCCAGTCGGTCTCGCGGGTCATCGCCAGGTTCCGCCGCTCCGGGCTGGTGACCAGCGGGTACCGGCGCATCGTCCTGCATGACCTCGGCACGCTCGCTGCGATCGCTGGCGAGGTCCCGCCCGCCAGCGATGAGCCCTTCGCGGCGCCAGACGCCTGACCCCGCGAGCGTCGCAGGGGTCACAACACCGGCCATGAAGGGAGATCGGGTGGGTTGTCCCGGCTCACCCATCAGGTGCAGGCCGGGAGCTCGATTCCCCTCCCCGGCTCCACCCGCGCCCACGCCCCACCTGACACCGAGGTGCGGGCGCCTCTGCTGCCGGTGCGCCACGCACCGTCCTCGGCTTGCATGCGTGGCCTAACCTGGACACAGACCTACAGCGATGAGGACGCGGGAAGGGCGATGGGGTTCCACCTCGGATTTCGTGGCGACAGGATCGGCACCTACGACGTCGTGCTGCTCGTGGTCTTCCTGGGAGTGATCGCGGCACTGGTGGCCTGGGGTCTTGGCTGGTTGTGACCTGGCCCCGCAGCGCGGCCTGACCGCGGCTGCGGTGGTGTGGGCGCAGCCTGCTGCAGTGGTGTGGGCACGGCCCGCGCAGCTGCGACGGTGGCGTGTCCCAGCGGTGGCGCGGACGGCTGCGACCGCGCGGACGAGGGGTGGCGGGCTGCCACCCCTCGTCGGTTGGAGTCCGGCTTGCCGACCGCCACATGGGCGCCCTGGCCCTGGCCGGCGCAGCCGGTCAGACTGGCAGCGGCACGAACCCGGCGCTCGGGAACAGCCCCACCAGATGCAACACTGCGATCAGCAGTGTGGTCAGCACGATGCTCGTTGCCGGCGGGTCCCAGTGGGTGTCGCCGTGCATGAAGAAGATCCGCTGGGCGAGCTCACCGAGGAGACCGCCGATCAGCCCGAAGACCGCGCCGATGAGCACCGCCTCGATCAGGAACATCTCGGCACCGATGGCGTCGACCTCTGGCATCGCGGAGAACCCGCCGTACGCGGCGACCGCGGTCGAAGCCGGCAGCGTGACGTGGTGAGTCACGGGGACCGCCACCTGGGGGGCCTCCCAGTCGTTGAACCAGCTCAGGTTCAGGTACGCCAGCGTGGCGGCGCTGAAGCCAAAGGCGAGGAACATGCTCCCGGTGAAGTAGAAGGCCATTCCGCCGAGGGCACCGAAGCCCAGGCTGATGATGGCGACGTTCTGCCACTTGTAGAACCACGGCAGCCACGGCTCGGCCCTGAGGCGCGGGTTGGGAGTGCCGCCCTCACCGTCGGTCTCGTCGGTCTCGCCGCGCTCGAACGCCCCGACGCTGAGGAGACCGTCACCCCGGACCTTGCCGATCGGGTGGTAGCCGAACGCGACGCGGTGCACGAGCGCCGACAGGACCACGCCGAGGGCGATCGGGTCGAGCGGCAGCTGGAGCACATCGCCGGAGAGCCAGAAGATCAGGAACCCGAGGATCCCGAAGAGGCCGCCGATCAGCAAGACATCTGTGAACCTGCCGCCACTGGCAATCAGGATGTTCTTACCCTTGTGGGCTCCCCAGTTGCCGCCGAAGCCGGGGCCCATGCGCCCCTTCTTCGCGACGTAGGCGCTCGCAGCGGCACCCGCAGCGAATGTGATGTGCGGGCCGAAGAAGGCTCCGAACGCAAGGTTGTCGGTGTAGCCGCCGAGGTCGACGCCAGCGATGTTGACACCGGCGATCCGAAGCGCCTCGCCACCGATGATGACGAAGCCCATGAACGAGAAGGCCGGAAGCGCTCCCAGCGAGGCGCCGAGGATGCCGCCGGCGAAGGCGGCGACGAGCAGTCCGATGAACTCGATTGGCTCCATGGCTGATTCCCCCTCCGGTCAGGTTGCGCTCGGTGCTGTCTGCAGGAGCGTGCGCTGCGAGCCCGGTTCCGCCGTGACTGCTCGCGTGCCCGGCCGCGCTCGGGCTCGCCGGATCACTGGTGGTCGCGGTGACGCCTCCTCGTCGCTCGGGCACCTTGGTGTCGCTGGGGACGCTGGGTCACTCGGTGCTGCGACGAGGCGCGCACGCCACCGGCCCCTGCGATGGTCTCGCAATGGCCTCGGCGGTCGGCGGTCTCGTGCTGCAGCCACCAGATCCTCCGTGCACGCTCCCCTCCGGCGTCTCTCCGTGTCGTGCACCGGTCCGTCCGGTTCGTCAACGCACCGTACGTTGCGTTCTAGATCGTTGACAATGGTGCGCGCTTTACCAAGGTCCAGCGTCCTGGCGCTCGGGGCCAGGTGGTCCCAAGCGCAGTCGTCACCGCCCGATTCTCCGAGACGCTCGCGTGCTCGCTGAGGGCGCGCTGGCCGGTCTCGACTGGGTCGGGGTGGTCGTGGCCTCGGGGATGGTCGCGGTCGCTGCGCTGGTGCAGGGCACGGTCGGACTGGGGTTCGGCATCGTCCTGGTGCCGGGCCTGGCGCTGCTCGCACCCGCGTCGCTGCCCGCGACCCCGCTGCTGCTGACCGTGGCGCTCACCGCGCTCACCGCCCATCGCGAGTGGGACGGCATCGACCGGGAGGGGTTCGCGCAGCTCATCACCGGACGCGTGCTCGGCACCGTCGGTGCGGTGGGGGTGCTGCTGGTGCTGACCGAAGCGGCGCTCGAGGTGCTGTTCGGCGCGGTGATCCTCGGGGTGGTGCTGCTCAACGTCGTGAGCCCGCGGATCCCGGTGACCGCTGGCACGCGGCTGGTGGCGGGCACCGCCTCGGGATTGTTCGCCACCACCGCCGCGGTGGGGGGCCCGCCGGTGGCGCTGCTCTACCAGCATCGCCCCGGTGGCGAGCTGCGTGGGACCCTGGCGGCCCTGTTCTTCGTCGGTGCGCTGCTGTCGCTGG
Organism: Nitriliruptoria bacterium; assembly: GCA_003553565.1. Taxonomy (GTDB): domain Bacteria; phylum Actinomycetota; class Nitriliruptoria; order Euzebyales; family Egibacteraceae; genus PUKE01. The sequence continues at coordinate 9,184 of PWER01000164.1, forward strand.
TCGGGCTGGTGCCCGCTGGTCGCCTGGACTGGTCGCACGCGGTGCTGGCGGCCATCCTCCTGCCGGCGATGCTGCTGGGGTTTGCCGCCAGCCGGCCGCTGCGCCCCTGGCTCGACCGCGGATGGCTGCGGCCGGCCGTGCTGGCATTCGCCGCGCTGGCCGGGATCCTGGCGATCGTGCGCGGCGTGCTGGGTGCCGGGGCCTGACCGCGGCGTGCGGCGCCAGACAGTGCCGTGCGGCCTCACACGACGGTGTGTGCGCGGCTAGGCCGGCGGCCCGCTCGGGGCCTGCGCGTCGTCGCGGTGCTCGTCGAACTCGGCCGCTGCGAGGCCGCCGTAGGCGGTGAGCAGGCAGTCCGGGGTCAGGGCCTCGTCAGGCGGTCCCGCGGCGATGACCTGCCCTGAGAGCAGCACCACCTGGTCGGCGCTGCGCGCCTCATCGAGGTCGTGGGTGGCCATGACCACGGGCTTGGCGCTGCGCTCAGCCTCCAGCACCTGATGGATGCGGTCGCGGGAGGGCGCGTCCAACCCGGTCAGCGGCTCGTCGAGCAGCAGCAGGTCGGCGCGTTGGGCCAGGGCCTGGGCCACGAGCGCGCGCTGGCGCTGCCCGCCGGAGAGCTCGGCCATCTGACGCCGCCGGAGGTCAGCGATGGCCAGGCGGTCCATGGCCTCCTCGACCGCGTCGCGGTCGGGCTGGCGCAGCCGTCGCAGCAGCCCGCGCTCGGCGAACCGGCCCATCTGCACCACCTCGCCGACGGTGAGCGGCAGCGCCTCGTCGGCGTGGTGCTGCTGAAAGACCGTGGCGATCCGCTGCTGTGGCGGCGGTGCGGTGTCAAGGACCTCGACCTGCCCCGTCAGGGGCTCGAGCAGGCCCGCCAGCGCGAGCAGCAGGGTCGACTTGCCGCACCCGTTGGGTCCCACCAGGGCGACGAGGCCGCGATCGGGCAGCTCCAGCTGCTCGATGGTCAGCACCACGCGCTGGTCGCGATAGGCGAAGCGGGCGTCGCGCAGGCGCGCGCTGGGGGCGTGGCTGGGGGCGGCGCTGGGGGCGGCGCTGGGGGCGGAGAGATCGCGGGCGTGGTGGCTCATGGGGCAAGGCTAGGCCCATGGGAATCAGGTGCAAACGAAAAGCGTTGGCGTTTACGATGGTGGCTCGCTCCCTTGCACGAGGGCGGCGTGGGCCGAGCAGCGACAGCGAGGTCGAGCCGTGGACTTCCTCACCGACCCCTTCAGCCTGACGTTCATGCAGCGCGGCCTCATCGCCGGGCTGCTCGCCGGGCTGTCGTGCGGGGTCGTCGGTGTGTGGGTGGTGCTGCGCCGCGTGGTGTTCATGGGCGACGCCATGGCCCACGGCATCATCCCCGGCATCGCCGTGGCCTACCTGATCGGCGCAGCCCTGCCGCTGGGTGCGGCGGTCAGCGCGGTGGTCATGATCGGCGGGATCAGCCTGGTGTCGCGGCTGCGCCGCCTGGGCGAGGACACCGGGATCGGCCTGCTGTTCGTCGGCATGCTCGCCGTCGGGGTGCTCATCATCTCGCGCTCGGGCTCGTTCGCGGTGGACGTCAGCCACATCCTCTTCGGCGACCCGCTGGGGGTGAGCACCGGCGATCTGGCGCTGTCGGCGGCCAGCGCCGGTGCCGTGCTGGCGGTGGTGCTCGCCGGCCACCGCGCCTTCCTGGCGCTGGCGTTCGACCCGCGCAAGGCGCAGATGCTCGGGCTGCGCCCGGGGGTGGCGCGCGTGGTGCTGCTCGGGCTGGTGGCCGCAGCGGTCGTGGCCTCGTTCCAGGCGGTGGGGGCCCTGCTGGTGTTCGCCCTCATCGTCGCCC
>PWER01000195.1 GCA_003553565.1 Nitriliruptoria bacterium
CCGCGCTGCCAACTGCGAGGCCGCCACCGCGCACGGGCTCGCCGCGCACCACTTCGACGGCGTCGAGCGGCTGCGCGAGCGCCTCGCTGCCGAGGGGGTGCTGCCGCCGCGGTGAGCCGCGCGTCCGGGCCGCGCGCGCAGAGCCGCGCGCGCAGAGCCGCGCGCGTCCGGGCCGCGCGCGGCCGGGCCCGCTCTAGACTCCCTGCGACCCCGGCGAAGCGGAGCAGGCATGGCGGATGTGACGGTCGCGGTGATCGGCGGCGACGGGATCGGACCGGAGGTGACCGCGCAGGCCTGCAAGGCGCTGCGCGCGGGCGCCGAGCGCGCCGGCCTGACGGTCGACCTCCTCGACGTCGATGTGGGCGCCCGCCGCTACCTGGCCACCGGCGAGGTGCTGCCCGATGCGGTGCTGGAGGAGCTGCGCGGCGTCGACGCGATCCTGCTTGGGGCGATCGGCGCCCCCGAGGTGCCGCCGGGGGTCCTGGAGCGTGGCCTGCTGCTGCGCCTGCGCTTCGCCTTCGACCAGTACGTCAACCTGCGCCCCATCACCCTGCTGCCCGGGGTGACGAGCCCGGTGCGCGATCTCGAGCCGAGCGACTGCGACCTCATGGTGGTGCGCGAGAACACCGAGGGCCTCTACGCCGGCGCCGGCGGCACCAGCCACCACGGCAGTCCCGGCGAGACCGCCGTGGAGACCTCGATCAACACCCGCCACGGCATCGAGCGGGTCGCCCGCTTCGCCGCCGACCTCGCCGTGCGGCGCGCGGGCCGGCTGACGCTGTGCCACAAGACCAACGTGCTCACCCACGCCGGCGGGCTGTGGCACCGCATCACCGAGGCGGTGGCCTCCGAGGCCGGGCTCACCCTCGACTACGCCCACGTCGACGCGCTGTGCCTGCACCTGGTGCAGGACCCCGGCCGCTTCGACGTGGTGGTCACCGACAACCTGTTCGGCGACATCATCACCGACCTCGGCGCGGCGGTGCAGGGCGGGCTGGGCTACGCCGCCAGCGGCAACCTCAACCCCGACGGGACCGCTCCCAGCATGTTCGAGCCCGTCCACGGCTCGGCTCCCGACATCGCCGGCACCGGCAGCGCCAGCCCGGTGGCCGCCGTGCTGTCGGTGACGCTGCTGCTGGAGCACCTCGGCCAGCCCGAGGCGGCCGCGGCGGTGCAGCGCGCTGCCGCCTCGGTCGTGCCACTGCTCGGCCCCGACCAGCCCTCGACCGAGGCGCTCGGCGACCGCATCGCCGAGGCGGTGGCCACCGGGTGAGGCGAGCCCACCGGCGGCGCGCGCGTCGCGCTGCCCCCGCGGTCGCGGCGTAGCCGGGACGGGGATGGGATACTGCGCCGCCGACGCGGCCACCGCTGCCGGGCCCGCGAGCGCAGGCCGTTCGACGCGATGAGGAGGCGAGCCGACCATGCCGATGCCCGCGACCGACACGATCTGGATGGACGGCGAGCTGGTCGACTGGGACGCCGCCACCGTCCACGTGCTCACCCCGACGCTGCACTACGGGTGGGGGGTCTTCGAGGGCATCCGCGCCTACGAGACCGAGCACGGACCGGCGGTGTTCATGCACCGGGCGCACATGGAGCGCCTGGTGCGCTCGGCGCAGATCCTGCAGATGGAGGTGCCCTACTCGGTCGACGAGCTCATGGAGGCCACCCGCGAGCTCATCCGCGTGAACGGGCTGCGCAGCTGCTACATCCGCCCGCTGGTCTACCTCGGCTACGGCGAGATGGGCCTGAACCCGCTGCCCAGCAGCGTGCGCGCCATGATCGCGGTGTGGCCGTGGGGCACCTACCTGGGTGACGAGGGGCTCACCAACGGGGTGCGCGCCAAGGTCTCGTCGTGGACCCGCATCGGCGCGAACATGATCCCCACCGGCACCAAGGCGTGCGGGGTCTACATCAACTCCTCGCTGGCCAAGGTCGAGGCCCTCAACGCCGGCTACGACGAGGCGATCCTGCTCAACGACAGCGGGCGCGTCGCCGAGGGCTCGGGCGAGAACGTCTTCGTGGTCAAGGACGGCACCCTGCTCACCCCGCCGCTGGCCGACGGTGTGCTGCGCGGCGTCACCCGCGAGGCGATCATCACCTTCGCCCAGGACCTCGGCATCCCCTTCGCCGAGACGGTGCTGCTGCGCCAGGACCTCTACACCGCCGACGAGGCCTTCTACACCGGCACCGCGGCCGAGGTCGTGCCGATCCGCTCGGTGGACGACCGGGTGATCGGACCGCCCGGCCCGATCACCCAGCAGCTGCAGGACACGTTCTTCGCCACCGTCAAGGGCCGCGAGCCCCGCTACGCGTCGATGCTGGACGTCGTGGCGCTGTGAGCCCGCCGCGGGCGCCCGGGGCAGCACCCCGCGGCGACCACCGCGCCGCGCTCACAGCTCGGGCGGGCACTCCTCGGCCTGCACCCGCAGCACGGGGTCCAGGCGCATGTCGACGTCGCGCGGCAGCCCCAGCACCTGCGCGCGCAGCGGCAGCTCGGGGAAGGTGGCCACACGCGCGCGCTCGACGGCCTCGCACGCGGGCAGCGCCAGCGCGATCACCAGCACCACCTCCGACTCGCCCTCCACGGTGAGGTCGTCGAAGGGCTCGGCGGCGGCGACGGGGTCGTCGGCCTCGGCGGGCGCGGCGGTGACCTCGTCGACCTCGAACACCCCCGGGGCGCCGGCGAAGCGGTCCACCGACAGCTCGACGGCCACCGGCCCATCGTTGCGCACCGCCACGGTCACCTCGGTCTCCTCGGCGGTGACGTTGCGCACCACGCAGATCGCCGAGCGGTCGGGGTAGTCGGCGGCGTCGGCGTCGTCGAACGCTCCGGCGGGGATCTCCTCGCTGCCGGCGGGGCACACGGTCGGCCCGCCCGGCTCGATCGGGTCGTAGGTGGCCCAGACCACGCCCACCACCACCACCACCACCAGCGCCAGCGCCGGACGCCAGGGCTTGGGCGGCTTGGGGCGCGGATCCTCGATCGGGTCGGGGTCGCCGATCCCGACCACCCGCTCGCGACGGCGCATCACCAGCACCGTAGCGGCTGGCCAGCTTGCGCGAGCGCGCCGCGCACCGCACACTGTCGGCGATGCCAGCGACCCGCGCCGCCGCGACCGCCCCGGCCCTGCCGGGCAGCCTCGTGCGCGCCATCGCCATCGGCATCATTCGCTTGCTCCCGTAGCCCGGCGGGTCGGTGCCGGCTGCGGGAGCGGCCGGCGACCTCGCCGACCCGCGTCCGTGGCCCCACCGGCCGGCTCGGTCACTCGAGCGGCGAAGCGGCAGCGCGCCGTGCCTCGGCCGCTGCCACCGCAGTGACACGAGACCCGACCAGAAGGCGCGACCATGAGCCCGGTGGAGCTGTACGACACGACGCTGCGCGACGGCACCCAGCGCGAGGGGATCGCCCTGTCGGTCCCCGACAAGCTGCGCGTGGCCCGCGCGATCGACGAGCTGGGGGTGGCCTACCTGGAGGGCGGCTGGCCCGGCGCCAACCCCAAGGACACCGAGTTCTTCGCGGCCGCGGCCAGCGGCGAGCTCGCGCTGCAGCGCACCACGCTCACCGCATTCGGCATGACCCGCCGCCCGAGCGCCGAGGCTGCCACCGACCCGCAGCTCGCGGCCCTGCTCGAGGCGGCCACCGACGTGGTGTGCCTGGTCGGCAAGAGCCACGTGCGTCACGTGACCGAGGCGATCGGCACGACGCTCGAGGAGAACCTCGCCATGATCGCCGACTCGGTGGCGCTGCTGCGCGCCGAGGGTCGGCGCGTCATCTTCGACGCCGAGCACTTCTTCGATGGCCACGAGCTCGACCCCGCCTACGCCACCGCGGTGCTCGAGGCCGCCGCCGACGCCGGCGCCGAGACGGTGGTGCTGTGCGACACCAACGGCGGCATGCTGCCCCACCAGGTGCAGACCGTGACCACCAAGGTCGTGGACCACCTCGCCGACCGCCCGGTGGGGGTGGGGATGCACATGCACAACGACACCGGCTGCGCGGTCGCGAACTCGCTGCTCGGGCTGCAGGCCGGCGCGACCCACGTGCAGGGCACCATCAACGGGGGGGGGGAGCGCTGCGGCAACGCCGACCTCGGGACCGTGGCCGCCGACCTGGCGCTGAAGCTCGGCCACGACGTGATGGACGAGCAGGCGCTGGCGCGCCTGACCCCCACCGCCCACGCCGTGGCCGAGACCATGAACCTCAACCCCGACGCCCATGCGCCCTACGTCGGCCATGCCGCGTTCGCGCACAAGGCGGGTCTGCACGCCTCGGCGATGGCCAAGGACCCTATGCTCTACCAGCACATCGACCCCGAGCTGGTCGGCAACGGCACGCGCCTGCTGGTCAGCGAGCTCGCCGGGCGCGCGAACGTGCGCTTGAAGGGCGCCGAGCTCGGCGTCGACCTCGACCAGGACCCCACCGCCGTCGAGCGCGTCCTCGACCGCGTCAAGACCATGGAGCAGGCCGGCTACACCTTCGAGGCCGCCGACGCGAGCTTCGAGCTGCTGCTGCGCGAGGAGCTCGGCGAGACCGCCGAGCGCTTCGCGGTCGAGAGCCTCCGCGTCATCGTCGACCGCGGCGACGAGGACGACACCCGCGCCGAGGCCACGATGCGCGTGTGGGTCGAGGGTCACCGGTCGATCGGCACCGGCGAGGGCAACGGCCCGGTCGACGCGCTCGACCAGGCGTTCCGGGCCGCGGTCAACGGGGCGCTGCCCCCGCTGGACCGCATCTCCCTGGTCGACTACAAGGTGCGCATCCTCGACGACGGCGCCGGCACCGGCGCCACCACGCGGGTGCTGGTCACCTCCACCGACGGCGAGGGCGACTGGCAGACCATCGGGGTCAGCCCCAACATCATCGAGGCCAGCTGGAAGGCGATGGCCGACGCCTACCGCTTTGGGCTGCGCCGAGCGGCGCTGCGCGAGCACGCCTGACCCGCGCGCGGCGGCCCCGCAGGGGTCACGACCCCGGGTCGTCGAGGCGCTGCGCGAGGAAGCGGGTGACCTGCTCCTGCTCGACGGTGCGCCACAGCGGCGGCATCGCCTCGAGCAGCGCCGTGCGGTAGCGCGCGGTGGCCAGCCGCCGGTCCAGCACCGTGACCACCCCGAAGTCCTCCGACGAGCGGATCAGGCGCCCCACCCCCTGGGCCAGGCGCACCGCGGCGATCGGCAGGTCCACCTCGGCGAAGGCGTTGCCGCCGCGACGCTCGACGTGCTCGCGCCGCGCCGCGATCAGCGGGTCGTCGCGCCGCGGGAACGGCAGCTTGTCGATGATGACCTGCACGCAGGCACGCCCGGGCGCGTCGACCCCCTCCCAGAAGCTGGCGGTGGCGCACAGGACGCTCGACTCCTCGTCGCGGAACCGCGCGACGAGCCGCGAGGGCGCGGCGGTGCCCTGACGCAGCACGGTCAGCGCGAGCTGGTCGGCCAGCCAGTCCGCCGTGGCCTCCAGACGCCGCCACGAGGTGAACAGCACCAGCGAGCGGCCTCCGGCGGCCTGGACCAGGCGCAGCGTCAGCGCGGAGGCGGCCGCGTCGAAGTCGTCGGCGCGCGGGTCGGGCAGGTGCCGCGGGACGAACAGCACCCCGTTGCGGCGGTGGTCGAAGGGCGAGGCGACCCGCAGGGTCCGCGCCTGCGCCGCGTCCAGCCCCCACCGGGCCAGCGTGGCGTCGAACCGCCCGCCCACGGTGAGCGTCGCCGAGGTGAGCACCGCCGGGCGACGCGCCCGCAGCAGCGACGCCACCGGGCCGGCGACGTCCACCGGAGCCAGCCGCAGCGACGCACCGCTGCGGTCACCGCCCTCGACCCACGCGACCGTCTCGTCGGGGTCGTGGTCGCGCAGCGCGGTGAGCTCGCCGGCAAGCGTCGCCGCCGCGCCCGCCGCGATCACCGCCTGGGTGCGCTCGGCGTCCAGCTGCTCGCCCGGCTCGGCCACGCCGTCACCCTCGGGGGCCCCCTCGCCCGCGCCGTGCTGGGCCGGCTCGGGCGCGTCAGCGGCGCCGGCGCGCCGCAGCGCCGCGCGCAGCTCGGACACCGCCCGCTCGATGCGCTCCAGCAGCACCGCCAGCTCCCCGGCGGCCGGATCGACCCGACCGGTGCCCGCCAGCGGCTCCAGCGCCCCCGCCAGCGGGCCCGCCAGCTCCCCGAGCGCCGAGGCCGGCGCGTCGACCACGCTGCGGGCGCGCCGCGCGAGCCAGCGCAGCCGTCCGGGGGACAGCTGCACGCCCAGGACGCTGCTGGCCGCGTCCACCAGGCGGTGGCCCTCGTCGACCAGCGTGACCGCGGCCTCGGGCAGCAGCGCGCCGTCGAACGCCGCATCGAGCAGCAGCAGGTGCTGGTTGGTGACCACCACGTCGGCGCGCGCCACCCGGGCCTTGGCGTCCTCGGCGAAGCACGTGTCGCCGAACGGGCAGCGCCGCGCGCCCGGGCACTCCGAGGCCGACACCGACAACGGCGACCACAGCGCGTCGGTCACCCCCTCGGGCGCGTCGGTGCGATCACCGGTCTCGGTGCGCTCGGCCCAGTCCAGCAGCGCCTGCCAGGCAGCGCCGTCGACGCGCTCGGCGAACAGCGCCTCCTCACGACCGTCGCCGGCGACCCCGTCGAGCCGGGCGCGGCACACGTAGTTGCTGCGCCCCTTGGCCACCGCCCAGGTGAGCTCGGGGTGCTGCTCGGCCAACCGCGGCAGGTCGCTTGCCACCAGCTGCTCCTGCAGCGCCTTGGTGGCGGTGGCCACCACCACCGGTCGCTCGCGGCCCGCCTCGTCGCGCCGTTCGGCGGTGACCGCCGGCACCAGGTAGCCCAGGCTCTTGCCGACCCCGGTCGGCGCCTCCACCGCCAGGATCGCCTCGTCGGCGATGGCCGCGGCGACCGCACCGGCCATCTGCTGCTGCCCCTCGCGCAGCACACCGCCGGGCAGCCCGCCGACGACGTCGGCCAGGGCCTCCACCGCCTGCTCGGCAGCGGACTCGGCATGGGTGGGAGCGCTCATCTGCCGCGCACGGTAGCCGGGCGCGCGGCGGCCCTCGTCGCGCCGTCCACCGATCTCGGCCACCGAGCGCGCCGATCTCCCCGCTGGCGCGCCGGCGGGCGCGCCGGCTGGCAGCAGACGCCGGCCGCGGCCTAGGCTGCGCGGCGACCGGCTCGCGCGCTACGACCGCGCTGCGACCGCGCGGCGACCGCGCGGCGACCACGACGGCCTCCACCGTCAGGAGCACCCATGCGCTTCGTGAGAGTCCTGCGCCCCGACGGGCCCGCCTACGGCATCGTGCGCGACGACGTCGGCGAGCAGACGATGGTCCAGCTCATCGACGGGGTGCCCTTCGGCGACTGGTCCGAGACCGAACAGGTCGCCCCGCTGGACTCGGTGCGCCTGCTCGCCCCGGTCATCCCCACCAAGATCCTGTGCATCGGCAAGAACTACGCCGACCACGCCACCGAGATGGGTGGGGAGGTGCCCAGCGAGCCGCTGGTGTTCCTCAAGCCGCCGACCGCGGTGATCGGCCCCGACGACCCGATCGTGCTGCCAGCGCTGTCGCAGGACGTGCAGCACGAGGCGGAGCTCGCCGTGGTCATCGGGGGGCTCGCCCGCAAGGTGCCCATCGATCAGGCGGGCCTGCACATCGCCGGCTACCCCGGCGCCAACGACGTGACCGCCCGCGACCTCCAGCGACGCGACAACCAGTGGACCCGCGCCAAGGGCTTCGACACCTTCTGCCCGCTGGGACCGTGGCTGGACACCGACGTCGACCCGACCCAGGGCGTGCGCGTCCAGGGCCGAGTGAACGGCGACCCGCGCCAGGACGGCTCCACCGCCGATCTCACCTTCGGCGTCGCCGAGCTCGTCAGCTTCTGCTCGCAGTTCATGACGCTGCTGCCCGGCGACGTGCTGCTCACCGGCACCCCCGCCGGGGTGGGCCCTCTGGTCCACGGCGACCGCGTCGAGGTGGACATCGACGGGCTCGGCGTGCTCGCCAACCCCGTGCAGGCCGACACCGACTGACCCCGCCCGCCGCCTGCGGACCGATAGCCTGCCGGGCGACCCCGCCCCCGCTGCCAGGAGCGCACCACCATGACCGCCCCCCGTCTGCGCTTCCCGCCGGCCCCCAGCGGCTGGCTGCACGTCGGTGGCGCGCGCACCGCCCTGTACAACTGGCTGGCCGCTCGCGGCGGCGACGGCACCTTCGTGCTGCGCATCGAGGACACCGACGCGGAGCGCTCCGATGACGCGGCGATGCGCGGCATGCTCGACAGCCTGCGCTGGCTGGGCCTGACCTGGGACGAGGGCCCCGACATCGGCGGCCCCCACGGCCCCTACCTGCAGAGCGCTCGCCGCCCGCTGCACGACGCGGTCGTGCGCCGCCTCCAGGAGGCCGGACAGGCCTACGAGGCCTTCGAGACCGCCGAGGAGCTCGAGGCCGACCGCCAGCGCGCACAGGAGCAGGGACGGCCACCGGGCTACTCGGGCGCCCACCGCGACCTCACCCCCGAGCAGCGCGCCGCCTACCGCGCCGAGGGCCGCGAGGCCGTGGTGCGCGCGCGCACGCCCGACGAGGGCACCATCGCCTTCGACGACGCGGTCCGCGGCACCGTCGAGGTCGGCTGGGACCAGATCAGCGACTTCGTGATCGCCCGCGCCGACGGGTCGCCCACCTACTACCTCGCCAACACCGTCGACGACCTCGCCCAGGGCATCACGCTCATCGCACGCGGCGAGGACCTGCTCAACGCCACGCCCCGCCAGCTGCTGCTCGCCGACTGGCTCCTCGACGACACCGGCGGGCACTCGCTGCTCGACGAGGCGCTCGCCGAGACCGGGCTCGTGCCCCGCCCCGACGTGCCCCGCCCGACGTACGCGCACCTGCCGATCATCGTGGGCGAGGACCGCAAGAAGCTCGGCAAGCGCCACGGCTCGGTGGCCGTCGACGAGTACCGCGACCAGGGCTACCTGCCCGAGGTCATGTGCAACTTCCTGGCCCTGCTGGGCTGGAGCTACGACGACCGCACCGAGCGCTTCACCGTGCCCGAGCTGATCGAGCGCTTCTCGCTGGACCGCGTGGGCCGCAACCCCGCCCTGTTCGACACCGACAAGCTGCGCGCGCTCAACGGCGACCGCATCAAGGAGCTCGGCGACACCGAGCTCGCCGACCGGCTCGTCCCGTTCCTGATCGCCGCCGACGCGCTGCCCTCCCACCCCACGCCCGCCCAGCGCGCGCTGCTCGAGGGCCTCGCCCCGCTGGTCCGCGAGCGCATCCAGACCCTCGCCGAGGCCCCACCGCTCATCGCCTGGGCGTTCGCCGACGAGGTCACCCTCGACGAGCGCTCCGTCGCCAAGCACCTCAAGGGCCGCGCCGGCGAGGTGCTCGACCGGGCCGCCGCGGTCCTGTCCGAGGTCGAGCCGTGGCAGGCCGAGACGATCCTCGCCGGTCTCGACGAGCTGTGCACCGAGCTCGGCCTGGGGCGCGGCAAGGTCATGCAGCCGGTGCGCGTGGCCGTCACCGGCTCGCAGGTGAGCCCCCCGCTGCCCGAGACGCTGGCGCTGCTCGATCGCGATGTGGTCGTGGCACGGGTGCGCGCGGCCCGCGCGCACGTGACCGAGCCGGCCGAGGGGTCGTGACCCAGCCGTGGCCGCCGTCCCCGACGACACCGACCAGCTCCGACGGCTGCTGGAGGGCGCCGCAGCCGGACAGCGCCCCATCCCCGAGGAGCCCCTGGAGGTCCGGGGACGCGTCGAGGGCGTCGAAGCGGTGCTGGTGGGCCTGCCCCACGTGCGCGTGATCAGCGCGCCGCTGCCCGAGCCCGAGGTGCGCGCGGCGGTGGCCAACCGCGGAGGCGCGGCGCAGCTGGTCGAGCGGCCCGCCGTCGTCGCCTGGCTGACCGAGCGGCTCGACGCGCAGGCCTCGCCGTGCTCGGTGCTGCTGGCCTGCACCGCACGCCCCCACGCACCCGACCTCGCGGTCCACCGGCGCGAGGACCGCGCCCCACGCGGGCCCGGCGCGGCGCGCCGCGACCGCGTCGCCACCTTCAGCGACACCGCCCAGCGCGGGGTCGTGGCGGTGGGCCCCGGGCTCGCCGGGCGCCGCGAGGTCACGGTCCACGTCGACCCCGAGCACCGCGGTCAGGGCGTGGCGCGCGGGCTCGTCGCCGCAGCGCTGCGCGTGCTCGGCGTGCGCGAGCCCGCGTTCGCCGCCGTGCCCGCTAGCGACGCCGCTGCGCTGCGTGCGCTGCAGGCAGTGGGGTTCGTGCCCCTCGGCGCCGAGGTCGTGCTCACGCGTCGCTGACCGCTGCGCGGCGTTGTTGGGCCCGGTAGGGGTCGCTATCCTTCTCCACGCCCTTCGGGGGTGGTGTAAACGGCAGCACGACGGGTTCTGGTCCCGTTAGTGGGGGTTCGAGTCCTCCCCCCCGAGCATCTGCGACGCGGCCGCGCCGACCACGGCGCGGCCGCGTCGCGTGTGTCGGGCGCCACCCGCGAGCACACCCGCCGCCCCGCGCCGCGCGTGCCACTGCTCGCGCCGCGGCGGCCCCTGTGGAGCATCGACTCCGGCGGCGCGCCGGCTGTCACACCCCCATCCCATGATGATCGCCGCATGCCCACGCCCGGGAGGCAGACCATGAGCGGTCATCCCCGCACGCCGAGCACGATGACCCCACGCAGCGACGCCCACGACACAGGGGCGTTGCTCGCCGCCGAGGGCTGTGCGGTGCCGAGCTGCCCGCGCCCCCGCTACGCCCGGGGCTGGTGCGCGCTGCACCACAAGCGCTGGCAGCGCCACGGCGATCCGCAGGCGTCCGTGCCGCCGCGCGGCACCACCCGGCGGTGCGCCGTGGAGGGCTGCGAGGAGCCGGTGGACGCCCGCGACCTGTGCCACGGCCACTACCAGCGCTGGTGGCGCGACAGCCCCCTGGCAACGCGGGTGCCGCTGGGGCGGCGCCGTCAGCCAA
>PWER01000192.1 GCA_003553565.1 Nitriliruptoria bacterium
CCGCGGACGCCGTCGCTGGCGGCGGTCCTGTTCGACATCGACGGGTTCAAGCACCTCAACGACACGCTCGGGCACGAGGTCGGCGACGAGGTGCTGCAGCGGTTCGCGGCGATGGTGGGCCAGCGCACGCGCGACACCGACGTGCTGGTGCGCTACGGCGGCGACGAGTGGTTGCTGCTGCTGCCCGGCATGAGTCAAGAGCACGCGGCCCAGCGCGCCCGCGAGATCGTCGCGGCGTTCCCGCACGAGGCCCTGCCCGACGCGGCGCGGACGCTGGCCGCGACGGTGTCGGCCGGCGTCGGCGCCGACGCCGCGACGGACCTGGACCTCGCCGCGATCGATGCAGCCATGTACCGCGCCAAGGCGGCGGGGGGTGGCCGCGTGAGCGCCGTCGACGAGGCCGAGGTCGGCGGCTAGCCGCGCACGATCGGCGAGCGCTGCCCTGCGGCTCCGTTCAGCGAAGCCGATAATCTACATTATGTAAACTAAGCCGCAGCCTCCACGAGCGAGCGGACCGTCGGCTCCCGCTCAGCCCTGCGGGTCCGAGGCGTGAGCGCGCTCGCGGCCACCGCGCGACCACGCCCACGGGCCGGCCAGCACCAGCTCGAGCGGTCCGCGCGCCCAGCGCTGCCGCCATGCCAGCGCACCGGCGATCCCCACGGCGAGGAACCCGACGGTGGCGACCAGCGCATCGGCGATGTCCTCGTGGCGCAGCAGGTCGGGCGCGACGTCCAGGGTCACCAGGTGCGCGACGTACAGGGTGAGCGCGAGCTGCCCGGCAGCGACCAGCGGGGTCACCGCTCGCGGCGCCACAGCCGCGGTGGCAAGGCTCACGCCCACTGCGGCCACCGCGGTCGCCGTGCTGCCCACCAGCCAGACCAGACCCTGGCTGTGTGGCGTGGCGTCCAGGGCAGCCCACCAGCCCGTCGCCTCCGATGGTGGCGGCTGCACCACGGCCTCCAGCACCAGGGCCAGCACGCCCAGCGCGAGCGCAGCGGCCGCCCCGATCCCCAGCAGCAGGGTCCACGTGGCTGGCGCGCGCAGGTCCCGGCGTCCCAGCCAGATGCCCACCAGCATCGGCGCTGCCCAGGTCACCACTGGGTAGGGGCCGCTGATCACCAGCTCGCGGGCGATCTCGGCGGGCGGGTCGGTCAGCGTCACCGCCGCGGTGGAGAACCACCCGGGTTGGCGCTGCTCGATCGTGGCCACCAGCAGCGGGCCGGCCAGCGCGCTGAGCGCGGCGAGCGCGAGCAGCAGGCGGTCGCTGGCGCCGATGACCACCGCGGCCAGCGCGAACAGTACCGCGTAGGGCGCGAGGATCACCAGCACCCCGTGGTCCAGGGCCTGCAGCGCCAGCCCGAGCGGCAGCAGCAGCGCGGCGCGCCACAGCAGGCGCAGCCGCGCGCGTGAGCGCGGTGCACCGGCAGTGCGGTCGCCGGCCAGCAGTGCGATGCCGACACCGGCCACCAGCGCGAACAGCACTGCGGCGCGCCCGTGTGGCAGCGCCCACGCGCTGCCCGCCACCCCCTGCCCGTCCGTCGGCCCGACGTGGACCATCACCATGCCGCACAGCGCCAGCGCCCGCGCCAGGTCGATGCCGACCAGGCGCCCGGTGGCCACCAGCGGGCGGGACCCGGCCGCAGCGGCGTCGCCTGGCCCGGCGCTCATCCCCAACCGCTCCGTCCGATCAGCGCGGTCGGCGTCGACGCGGTGCTCACGGCTCCTCCCCGACGCCCTCGGCGGCCGAGGCCGGCGCGGTCGGCAGCGCGACGGCGGCCTCGCGGGCGGCAGCCAGCACGTCCAGGAAGCGCTCGCGCGGCCACGTCTGCGCGCCGAGCCAGCGCACGTGCGGGGTGTCCTGCTGTACGTCCAGCAGGTGGAAGCCACCGCGTCGCAGCCGGCGCACGGTGTCCAACAGCGCGGCGGTGCCGGCGTCGTCGGCCCGGTGGAACATGGACTCACCGGTGAGCACGCCGCCGGTGACCACGCCGTAGAGCCCGCCGACCAGCGCTCCCGAGGCGTCCCACACCTCGATCGAGCGGGCGTGGCCGAGGCGGTGCAAGCGCCCGTAGGCGGCGCGCATCGCCGGGGTGATCCACGTGCCCTCCCCCGGCCGGTCGGCGCACGCGTCGACCACGGCGTCGAACGCACGATCGACGGTGGTGGTCAGGTCGGCGCGACGCAGCCGCCGTCGCACGGTGCGGGGCACGTGGACGCGCTCGGGGTCGATCACCGCCCGCGGATCGGGCGACCACCACCAGGTGAGGCCCCCAGTCGGCCAGGGGAACAGCCCGATCCGGTAGGCGGCCAGCAGGGTGACCGGCGACAGGTCGTCGCCCACCGCCACCGGCTCGTCTGCCGGGGCGTGGCGCGGGTCGGGCAGCTCCTCGGCGCGCGCCGCGATCGCTGCCTCGCTGACCCCCGCCGGTGCGGGCGCCGGACCGCTCCGGCTCGTGGCGGGACGGGTGCGGGTCATGAGCCCACCTCGGCGGCGCGATGGGCGTCGAGCAGGGCGCGGATGGCCTCGGTGTGCGCTCGGACGCTGCTCCAACCGGCGCGGGCGACCTCCTCGGCCTCGGAGAAGTCGAGCATCGTGACGCGATCCTCGAAGGCCGGGCGCACCACGTGATCGGCGGTGGCGAGCCGGTGGTTGGCGAACTGGTGCTGGGTGGCCTCGAAGCCGCGCAGCATGGCGGTGGCCCACGAGTCGGCCTCGGTGCTGACCTGCCGATGTCCCACGTGGATGGCCACGACCACGTCGGCGCCCATCGCGCGGGCCACGTCCACCGGCGAGGGATCGGCGAACCCGCCGTCGATGTAGGTCGAGCCCGCGCGGTGCACCGGCCGGGTGATGCCGGGGATGGCGGCGCTGGCAAGCACCGCGGAGATCACGTCACCCTCGTGGAACACCGCGCGCTCACCGTCCGCGAGATCGGTGGCGGTGATGGCGGTCGGCACCCGCAGGTCCTCGAAGCGGTCGCGGTCGCCGAGCAGCTCGGACAGCAGCACGCGCCCGTAGTCCTGGTAGCCCCGTCGCCCCAGCGTCCACATCGTCGGGGCCATGCGCCGGGCGCTGCGCAGCGTGCCGCGCATCCGCGCGAAGGCGTGGTCGTGGTCGATCCCGGCCAGGGCCGGCAGCCGGGAGCGGTCGGCGGACAGGAAGGCGCCGAGCCAGTCATCGCGCGCGCCATACGTCGCAGCGACCACTGCGCCCATGGACACCCCGACCACCAGGTCGGGCGCCAGGCCAGCGCGCTCCAGGCCCAGCAGCACTCCGATGTGGGCGACGGCACGTGCGCCGCCTCCGCCGAGGACCACGCCCAGGCGGGGGCGCTCGCTGCGGTGTGGGCTCGCGATGCTCATGGCACTGCGACGATACCGAGCGCGGTGGGCGCGAGCCGCACGCGTGGTGGTCAGCAGGCCGAGCGGACCGCGGTCACGACGACGCGGGCGGGGGCGGCGCCCCGATCGCGTGCGCGCCGCCGTCGGCGTGGACGACCATGCCGGTGGTCGCCGGCAGCCAGTCCGACAGCAGCGCGCACACGGTGCGCGCCACCGGCTCGGCATCGGTGACGTCCCAGCCCAGCGGAGCCTGCGCGCCCCAGGAGCGCTCGATGTCCTCGAAGCCGTCGATGCCCTTGGCCGCCACGGTGCGCAGCGGGCCAGCGGCCACCAGGTTCACCCGGGTGCCCTGGGGTCCGAGGTCGCGGGCCACGTAGCGGCTCGTCGCCTCGAGGCCGGCCTTGGCCACGCCCATCCAGTCGTAGGCCGGCCAGGCGCGCGTCCCATCGAAGTCGAGCCCGACCACCGCGCCGCCCCCGGCGGCGCGCAGCAGTGGCGCGAGGCTCGCCGACAGGGACGCGAAGGAGTACGTGGACACGTGCAGCGCGGTGGCGGCGTCCTCCCAGGCGGTGTCCAGGAAGCTGCCACCCAGCGCGGCCTCGGGTGCGAAGGCCACCGCGTGCACCAGGCCGTCCACCGCACCCCAGCGCTCCCCCAGGTCGGCGGCCAGCCGCTGGTGGTGCTCGGCGACGGTGACGTCCAGCTCCAGCACCGGGGGCGGCTCGGGCAGGCGCTTGGCGATGCGCTCGGTGATGCGCAGCCCTCGGCCGAACCCGGTGAGCACGAGCTCCGCCCCGGCTTCCTGGGCCAGCCGCGCCACCGAGAAGGCGATCGACTGCTCGTTCAGCACCCCGGTGACGACGAGGCGCTTGCCCTCCAGCAACATGATCGGCTCAGCCGTCGCTGGGGTCGGCGCCCTTGTCCGCGAGGAGCTTGACCGCATCGCCGAGGGTGCCCAGCGCCTCGGCCTCCTCGTCCTCGATGCGCACCCCGAGCTCCTCCTCGGCGGCGAGCGAGAACTCGACCAGGTCGAGCGAGTCGAGGTCGAGATCCTCGAAGGTCGCCTCGCTGCTGATCTTGTCCTCCTCGACGCCGAAGTTCTCGACGAGGATCTTGCTCACGCGGTCGTAGACGCTGCTGCTCATGGTGCTGTGCTCCTTTTCCGCACGGGCTGGCCGGGTCGGCGGAGCCGATCCCTCCCTGGTGTGTCGCGCAGACCGTAGCCGATCGTGTCGCCCTCGCCGCGGCGGCGGTGCTGTCTCCTGCCGTCAGCCAGGCTCGAGGTCGGGCCAGCGCACCAGCGCCGAGCCCCACGCCAGGCCTCCACCGAAGGCCACCAGCGCCACGCGGTCACCCGGGTTCGGGGGCGCGCTGGCCAGCGCGAGGGGGATCGAGGCGGTCGAGGTGTTGGCGTGCTCGCCGATGGTCACCGGGCAGCGCTCACGCGGCAGCTCCAGCCGGTCGGCGACGGCCTCGATGATGCGGCTGTTGGCCTGGTGGGCGTACACGGCGTCGAAGTCGCCCACCGTCATCCCGGCGCGCTCGGCCAGGGGGGTCAGCGACTCGGCCATGCGCCGCACCGCATGGCGGTAGACCTCGCGCCCATCCATCTTCAGGTACTTCTCGTCGTCGGTGAGGTCGGTGCTGTGGGGCGGTCGGCGCGACCCGCCGGCGGTCAGGGTGAGGATCTCCGAGGCCGAGCCGTCGCTGCCGAGCTCGAAGGGCCCCAGCGCGCCGGGCGCGTCCGCCTCCCCGCGGCCGAGCACGAAGGCGCCAGCCCCGTCGCCGAACAGCACCGCGGTGCTGCGATCAGCGGGGTCTAGGAAGCGGGTTAGCGTCTCGGCGCCGATCACGAGCACCCGGGAGGCCGCGCCGATGGCCAGCAGCCCCGCCCCGGTGGCCAGACCGTAGGGGAAGCCCGCGCAGGCGGTGTTGAGGTCCAGTGCCGCCACGTGGCCCAGCCCGAGGCGGTCGGCGACCCCGGCGGCGGTGTTGGGCAGGAGCTGATCGGGGGTCGTCGTGGCGATCACGACGGCGTCGGCCCCTCCCCCGCCGGCGGACTTGAGCGCCCGCTCGCCAGCCTCCACCGCGAGGTCGCCGGTCACGGTGCCCTCGTCGACCATGCGCCGCGCCACGATCCCGG
This sequence comes from Nitriliruptoria bacterium, assembly GCA_003553565.1. GTDB lineage: Bacteria > Actinomycetota > Nitriliruptoria > Euzebyales > Egibacteraceae > PUKE01. The sequence continues at coordinate 5,486 of PWER01000192.1, forward strand.
TGCGGGTGCGGATCCACTCGTCGGAGGTGTCCAGCACCCGGGCCAGATCGTCGTTGGTCACCCGACGAGCGGGCAGCGCGGTGCCCAGCCCCTCGACGACAGCGGTGGTCACAGCGCCCTCCCCCGTGCTCGTCCGGCGGTCGCGCCCAACCTATTGACCGCCCGTGCGATGTCAACGCTCGCGGCAGGGACATGCGTCGGCGGCGTCGGCGATCGGAGGCCGACGGTTGTGCGGTGGCGGTGCGAGGCATCATCGTTGCACGCGCCCGCGCACCCTGACGAGCAGGAGGCGAGACGGTGGAGGCCGAGCACCTGGCCCGCGAGCACGCCGACGTCGTGGCCGCAGTCGAGGCCGGCGCCGACTGGCAGCAGCGCGCGCTGACCGACCTCGTGGCCATCCCCGGGGTCAGCGGCGCCGACGGCGATCCCGCCGCGCTGCGCCGCAGCGCCGAGGCGACCGCCCGGCTGGCGCGCTCCGCCGGCATGGACGCGGTGGAGCTGCTGGAGGTCGGTGACGCCCCACCCGCGGTGCTGGCCACCGCCCGCACCACCCGCCCCGAGGCACCCACGCTGCTGCTGTACGCCCACCACGACGTGCAGCCCCCCGGTGACGTCGACGCCTGGACCTCTGCGCCGTTCACCGCCACCGAGCGCCACGATCGGCTGTACGGCCGCGGCGCCGCCGACGACAAGGCCGGGGTGATCACCCACCTCGCCGCGCTCGAGGCGTGGCAGCGGGCGCGCGGCGCGCCGCCGTGCCACGTGACGCTGCTGGTCGAGGGCGAGGAGGAGGTCGGCTCGCCCCACTTCGACGCGCTGCTGCGCGCCCACGCCGACCGTCTCGCCGCCGACGCCGTCGTCGTGGTCGACACGCTCAACTGGCAGGTGGGCCAGCCCACGCTGACCACCAGCCTGCGCGGGCTGGTGGACGCCACCGTCGAGGTCGCAGCGACCGACCACGCGCTGCACTCGGGGCTCTACGGCGGCCCGGTGCCCGACGTCGTCTCGGCGCTGGCGCAGCTGCTGGCCTCGTGCGTCGACGGGCACGGGGCCGTGGCGATCCCGGGGTTCGGTGAGGACATCGCACCGCTGGGAGCCAGCGAGCGCGCCACGCTCGAGGCGCTCCCCTTCGACGAGGCCGCCTTCCGCGCCGAGACGGGGCTGCGCCCGGAGGTGCCGCTGGCCGGAGAGCCCCAGGCGCACCCGCTGGAGCGCCTGTGGCGGCGACCGCACCTGACCGTGACCGGCATCGACGCGCCGGCCGTGGCCGGTGCGGCCAACGCGCTGCAGCCACGAGCGCGCGCGCGGGTCAGCGTGCGCCTGGCTCCCGGGCAGAGCCCCGAGCGGGCCCAGCGGCTGCTGCGCGACTGGCTGGAGGCGCAGGCACCGCTGGGCCTGCGAGCCACCGTCACCCTCGGGGCGGCTGCCAGCCCGTTCGTGGTCGATGCCGACCATCCGGTGGTGCAGGCTGCGGCCAGCGCCCTGGAGGGTGGGTACGGGGCGCCCACCACGTTCGCCGGGGTGGGTGGCACGATCCCCTTCCTCGAGCCGCTGGTGGCCAGGCAGGGTCCCATCCCGGTGCTCATGGCCGGCATCGAGGATCCTGACAGCCGCGCCCACGGCATCGACGAGTCGGTGCACCTCGGGGACCTGCGCCGCGCCTGCCGCGCGCAGGCCCTGCTGCTGCCGGCGGTCACCGCAGCCCTCGACGGGGAAGGGAGAGGATCGTGACCGCGCGAACCGAGGAGGAAGCGGCCTACTTCACGTTGCTGCGCGCCATCGACGAGCGTGACGCGCTGCTGCGCGAGCACGAGTTCATGGTCGCCGAGCGCGAGCGGCTGGAGGCGTTCGCCGAGGCGACCCGTGAGGCCGAGCAGGAGCTGCCTCGCAAGCTCGACCGCACGGTGGCGGCCACCACCAAGCCGCTGCTGGAGGCCGTGGGTGCGCGTCGCCGCGCCGTCGAGCAGGTGCTGCGGCGGATGGACGAGCGGCTGGAGGCCGCCGAGGCGTTCGTGCGCGAGTGCGAGGAGGAGCACGCGCGCCTGCAGGCCGGCGGCAGCTGACCGGGCGCGCAGCGCGGCCCCATCAGCTGCCGCGGAGCGCGTCAAGGGCGGCGCCGTGCAGGAGGCCGTTGCTGGTCACCACCGCGTTGGGCGGATCGCTGGGCCCGCGGCCCGCTGCCGAGGTGGCCAGCACCGGCTCGCCCGCCAGGTCGGTCATGCGCCCGCCCGCCTCGGTGACCAGGCAGGCGGGCGCGGCGATGTCCCACAGGTGCACGTCGCGCTCCACCGCGAGATCGACCGCCCCGTAGGCGACCATCACGTGCCCCCAGAAGTCAGCGAAGCCCGAGGTGCGCCAGGCAGCATCGACCAGCGTCATGGACCCCTTCCACAGCTCGGGCAGCTCGCGCAGGCGGGCCAGATCACCCAGCGCCACGTGCGCGTCGGCCACCGAGCGCACGCCGGAGGCACGCACGCCCGCACCGTTGCGCCGCACTCCGTGACCGCGCGCCGCGGCCACCCGCTCCCCCAGCGCCGGCGCCTCGCACACGCCCACCACGGCCTCACCGTCCACCACCAGCGCGATCAGGGTGGCGAACACCGGCACGCCCCGCAGGAAGTTGGCGGTCGCGTCGACCGGGTCCACCACCCACGTCGGTCGTGTGGGGTCCAGCGCACCGCCGGTCTCCTCCCCCATCACGGCGTGGTCGGGGTGGGCCCTTGCCAGCGTGGCGTGCACGGCCTGCTCGATGGCGGTGTCGGCCTCGGTGACCGCCGAGCCGTCGGGCTTGGTGTCCACCGCCACCGGCCCGCCGAAGCGCGCGAGCGCCAGCGCACGGGCCTCGTCGGCTGCGGCCTCTGCGGTGCTCAGCGCGACCGCGAGGTCGTCGTGGCCCATCGGCTCAGGCGGCAGCGTCGGGATCGACGATCCCGTCGAACCGCAGTACCAGGTCGTTGGGCTGCACGGTGAGGCTGAGCTCGTCGCGTGGTGCCCACAGCGGAACGCACGGCCCCTGCCCCGCATGGCCGCACAGGCACACCACCAGCGCGCCCTCGGGGTTCATGCCGATGAGCTGGCGGGCATAGCTGAGCAGCTCGGTCATGGAGGCGGTGCCACCGACACGGCGGTAGTAGGCCATCGCCCAGCGCGACTCGGGGCGTCCGAACACCGCAAGCCCGATGCCCGGCCGCAGCTTCGTCACGCCGCCCAGGCTCTTGGCGCCGGTGAGCACCTTGTCCTGCTTGGGGGTCTTGCCGACGCGCGCGGCGGCGTCGGGCTCGCCCAGACCTCCGGGCAGGTCGCTGAGGTCGTAGTTGCCGGCGGCCTGCGCGGCCTTCTGACGGTTGATCTCGACCTGATAGGTGGGCGAGCTCTTCGTGGCCACAGGGCCCCCTCGGCTGGCAGGTGCGGTGCGCGGGCGCCGGTCGCGCGCCGACGACCCGACAGCAGTGTAGTGCCCGAGGGTGCACGCGCTCGGTCGCTGCCGCGCGCCGGGGTGACGCTGCGAGGGTCAGCGGGCCGGCACGCCGGAGAGACGCTCGGCGATCGCCAGCACGAAGTGTCGCACGCTGGCCTCTGCCACACGATGGCCGTAGAGGCGGTCGGCAGCCTCACCGACCACCGACAGGGGCGTGCGATACTCGCCGATCAGCGAGAGGTGCCAGCCGTGCTCGGGCAATGCGGCCAGCACCAGCTCGCCGGACAGGACGGGGAGCAGACGCTCCAGGCGGTCGCTCTGCCACGACAGCGGCCGAGCGATCCAGCCATCGCCCCGGCGCGGGTCGCTGACGCTGACGCGGCTGGCGCATGCGGCCACGCCCTCGGGCAGGGCGCCCTCGGCGTGCAGCTCCACCAGCCACTGAGCGGGCTCGTCGGGGCAGGGCTCGGCGGGTGCGGGCAACCACGTCGCGGGATCACCAGCGATGCGCGCCTCGGCCCGCGACGCCGAGTCGGGCAGGTGGGTGTAGTAGTACACGTGGCGCAGCACCGAAGCCTCCCAGCGCGGTCGTGCGAGCAGCGCGGGCGCGCGCTGCCCGCGTGCTGCACATGTCAGCGCCGCCGCCCCAGCGCCTGCAGGGACCAGGGTCCCCGTCGCGCTGGGACTCCAGGGCGCCAGGTCGTCGCCGATGCTGGGCAAAAGTACGGTGCAGACCGTGCAACCCCATGACGCTGACACCGAGAGCTCGACGAGGCCACCATGCGCACTCCCGCTTCCCCGACCAGGTGCCAGTCCGAGCGGGCGGGCGCCACGACGCACGTGCCCGCCGAGAACATGGCGGTCCGCGCCCTGTCGAGCCCGGCGCGCGTGGAGGTCCTGCGCGCGCTGCGGCGTGACGGCCCCCAGCGCGTCGAGGAGCTCGCCGAGCGCCTGGGACGCCACGTGAACACCGTCCGGGGGCACCTGGAGATCCTCAAGGAGTCTGACCTGGTGAGCGCGCGGCCCCAGGAGCCCGATGGTCCCGGGCGCCCGCCGATGCTCTACGCCGCCACCGTCGAGGCCGAGCACCCCTATCAGATCCTCGCCGACACGCTGGCGGCCTCGCTCCACCAGGGGGTGCCGATCGCCGACCGGGCGCAGGCCTGGGGGCGGCGCCTGGGCGCTGCGGCGCGCCTGGAGGACGATGACCTCTCCGAGGCGATCGCGCGGCTGCTGCGCCGGATGGGCTTCGAGGCCTGCCCGGCCGAGGCGAGCACGGACGACGACGGGTCCTCGGGCGCTGCGTCGACCGCCGGCCACAGCCAGGGCGAGGCTCCCCGCGCCGGCGCCGACGCGAGCACGTCGCTGCGCGTGTCGGGCTGTCCGTTCGCCGACACCGTCGCCGAGTCCGGGACGGTCGTGTGCACGGTGCAGGAGCACCTGCTGCGCGGTGCTGTGGAGGTGCTGGGCGGCGATCCTGGCGCGGTCAGCGTCCACCCGGACCGCGACCGCGGGGTCTGCGGGGTTCGGCTCCCCGCTGGTCGGTCTGGGGTCGCAGACCTGTCCGAGCCCGTGCGTCCCGTCGCCTGAAGCGCCTCGGGGTCGGGGGCGTCGCAGCGCGTGGCGTGCAGCGGTGCGTCCCTAGGCGGCTGCCTCGGGATCGTCGTCGCGTCCGATGGCGGCCGAGACGAGAGCCAACGCGCTGCGCAGGGCCAGCCGCGCGGTCTCGCGACCCACACCGAGCTCGGTGGCCAGCGTCGCGACGCTGCGCGCCGGCTCGCCCTCCAGGCCGAAGTGGCCGATCAGCACGTGCCACTGTCGCTTCGTGAGGCGCTGGCGGGCTCGATCCAGTGCGTGCGCGGTCAGCGCTCGGGTCACCGCCTCCTCGTCGGGCGCGTCGGGCGCGATGGCGACCCGCTGCTCGAGGGTCGCGTCCCCAGGATCGTCACCCAGGCGCTGGTCCAGCGACAGCACCTGGTGGTCGGAGCGCACCGCGTGCTCGACCTGCTCGCGCGACAGTCGCGTGGCCTGGGCGAGCCGCTCCAGCGAGAGGGCGTCACCCTCGCCCGCATCGAGGGCTGTGCGGGCCGCTCGCACGCGCACGACGGCATCGTGCACGTCGTGGGGCAGCCGCACCCCTGGTTCGGCCCGAGCGGTGCCGCGCTGCATCGCCTGATGGATCCAGTAGGCGGCGTAGGTGGAGAAGCGGTACCCGCGCTGCCAGTCGAAGCGCTCCACCGCGCGCACCAGCCCGACCGCGCCCTCCTGCAGCAGATCGTCGAGATCCAGACGTGACCGGCGGCTGTAGCGCACCGCGAGACGGATGACCAGCCGGAGGTTGGCGGCGACGAACCGCTCGAACGCCCGGTCACCGTCTCTCGCGGCCGCCCGCAGGCGACGCCGCTCGCCGGCGTCGGTCACGGCTTCGGCCCGCAGCTGCTGCGAGGCCTCGCGGCCGGCCTCGATCCGCTGGGCGAGGCGGACCTCCTCGTCGGCATCCAGCAGTGGTGCGGCGCCCAGGTTGCCGCCGGGCTGGCGCGCAGTGCCCGGCACCACGGGCAGGGGCGGCTCCGCGGTCACCGATGCTGCTCCTCGGCGGTGTGTGGCACGGCGCCGGGGAGGCTCGCCCCACGCAGAGCACGGGTCAGGGACCTCCGGGCCGGATCGCAGGGGCCGAAGGTCCTACCGCGTGTCATGAGAGATGCCGGGTTTGCGGAGCCTGTCGCGCCCGGTGCCCGTCGGCGTGATGAGTCCGCGCGAGGTCCTGCGCGCACCCTCGCAGCGCGCGATATCCTCATCAGCGGCCGTCGGTACAACACCGACGGCCACGGACGGTCACGGACTGACAACACAGGGTAATGACGACAAGCAGAGGGAACACGGGCACGGCCATGCGCTCCACAGCCCGCGCCGAGCCTCCCGAGGACAGGGCTCGGCACGACACTACGCTGCACGGACCTGCTGCCGACAGGCTGGGCGTGGGTGAGCGAGGGAGCAGGACCATGAGCGTGCCGGTGAGACCAGGAGCGGAGCAGCACATGACCGCAGCTCGCACGCGTCAGCGGGTCCGCGAGACGCTGGCTGAGGCCGACGGTGGGGCCCTGACCGCGACCGACGTGGCCCGACGCTTGGGGCTCACGCGCTCGACGGCGCTGCGCCACCTCGACGCGCTGGCCGGAGAGGACCTGCGGGTGGTGGAGCGCCGCCTGCCGGAGAACGGCAACGCGCGCTCCTTCGCCCTGCGCGATGACGTGACCACGCGGCAAGGCACCACCTACCCGGACGCGGTCCAGGCGATCGCCCAGGCGCTCGGCATCGAGCCCGAGGACGTCGAGGTCAACGCCGCCTTCAGCGGCTTCGGCGTCGAGATGGTCGCGGTGCCAAGAGAGGCCCTGGAGCACGCGCTCGGCCTGCACGGCGGTGCAACGCTCGACGGCGACGCTCCGGTGGGTGGCGACGCGCCGATCCCGCTGACCCCACGGGCCAAGGAGGCGCTCGGCGCCTGACGGCGAGCCCGGTGGTCCCGGTCGGTGCGGGCGGACTGGGACCCAGCTGCGGTGCGGCGTGCGGCGGCCCCGACGGGATTCGAACCCGCGCAACCAGCTTGAAAGGCTGGCATCCTAGACCGCTAGATGACGGGGCCAGGCCGCGGTGTCCCACGGCGGGGCAAGGCTAGTCAGGGCCGGGGCCGCGCGCATCGCGGCACCCACCAGGCGGTGCGCGGCGCCTCGGCGCGCCCGCGTCACGGCGAGGGGCCCGATCCGGTGCGGCGCCGGAGTGCCTCGAGCGCCAGCCACCCCACGGCACCAGTGCTGGCGGCGGCTGCGACCCAGGCGACCAGCTCACCGATCCGCCCGGCCACCGTCGTGCCCTCGACCAGGGGCACGTCGGCGCGGATGAGATCCTGTGTGAACAGCCCCGTGCGCTCGTGGACCGTGCCGTCCGGGGCGATGAGCGCCGAGCGACCGGTGAGCGCCGCGTGGACCACCCAGCGGCCGGTCTCGACCGCGCGCAGCTGGCTGGTCGCGATGTGCTGGTCGCTGGCGGCGGTGGGACCGAAGATCGAGTTGTTGGTCGCGGTGATCAGCACCTGGGCACCCGCGTCGACCGTGTCGCGCACGGTGGCGGGGTAGATCGCCTCGAAGCAGATGACCCCTCCAACCGGCGTGCCGCGGATGTCGAACACGCCCGGTTCGTCACCGGGGATGGCGTCGGAGCCGACGCGATCGAGCGCGGGGTACCACTCGAACAGCGGCCGGTAGGGGATGAACTCGCCGAAGGGCACGAGGTCACGCTTGACGTAGCGCTGCTGGGGCTGCCCCTCGTCGAAGGAGCGCAGCGTGTTGTAGAAGGTGTCGTCGGTGGGGCCGTCCTCGCGCATGCCGGTCACCAGCGGGCGCCCCTCCAGCGCGTCGAGCGAGCGCTCCAGCGACGCGCGCAGCGGTGCAGCCCCCGGATCGTCGGACAGCGCCGCTGCCTGCTGCGCGCTCTCGGGCCACACCGTGAGCTCGGGCGGACCGTCGGGCCCCTCGGCGAGCGCGATGGTGGCGTCCTCGTAGGACTCGGCGATCACCTGGGCGCTGGAGCGCTCCCCGCGTGGGCCGCTGACGTCGTCGAAGCCCTGGACCGCGGCGATGTCGAGCGTCTCGCCGGTGGGCTCGGGCGGCTCGCCCTGCAGCAGGATGCCGAGCGCCACGAGCCCCAGCACCAGGCCCAGCGGGGCGGTGATCGCGCGCCCGACCGCCTCGCCCTGGGGCAGCGGCTGCAGGCGCTGGGGGCGCGCTGCTGCGAGCGCCCCCCAGGCGCGTGCCCCGCGATGCAGCGCGGCCTCGAGCGCCACCGCCGTGGCCGCGAGCAGCGCCGACACCCCGAAGACGCCGACGGTGCGCGCGGCCTCGAGCAGCGGTCCCCCGGTGGCCTGGGTGTAGCCGAGCAGGCCCCACGGGAAGCCGCTGTCGAAGGGGAACTGGGACCGCACCCACTCGAGCGCCACCCACAGGGCCACCGCCACCACGCCACGCCCGGCGCGGTCGCCCCAGCGGGCCACGACCGCCACGAACGCCCCGACGAAAGGCGCCTGGGTGAGCGGCAGCAGCGGCAGCGCGACCAGCTCCACGTACTGGATCCACCACAGCAGCGGCAGGAAGCCCGCGAAGCCGGCGAGGGTGCCCCAGCCGAACCCGGCGCGGGCGGGACGCGCATCGCCGGCGCAGTCGCGGGCGAGCAGCAGCAGGGGCACCAGCGCGACCAGGCCGATCCACCCCCACCCCAGGGGGTCGTGGCCGGCGAAGAGCGCGAACCCCCCGACCAGGGACAGCAGCGCGCGCACCGATCGGCGCTGCCGTGGCGGATCCGTCACGGCAGCGCGGTCGGTGGGTCTCGCCTGTGGGTCAGGCGCAGTCCGCGCAGAGGAGCTCGTCGGCGTCGGCAAGCTGTGACCTCGACTTCACAAGGAAGCACGACCGACACGTGAACTCGTCCTCGCCGATCCCCTCGGGAGCCTTGGCTCCGGCGACCCGCGGCGACGTCTCGGTGCTGGTCGCCTCATCGGTGCCGAGGAGGGCTTCCAGGGACTCCTCGACCTCTTCGTCGTCCTCCTCGTCGAGGTCGGCGACCCCTTCGTCCTCCACCTCACCGGCGTCGGTGACGGCCTCTTCCGTGGCGGTCTGGTCGTCGTCCTCGTCTTCGACATCCTGGTCACGCTCACGGTACCCCTCGTCGAGGGGCTCGAGCTCATCGAGGTCGCCCTCAGCGAGGTTTTTGCCTTCGAGCTCGCCGAGATCGTCGTTGGTCGACACCGGGTTCGCCTTTCGCTGCGGGCCGTTGCCTGCGCCCCCCTCAGGTTCCCGCCAGCGGGACGGACAAACCCTCCCCGGCGCAGCGCCTCCTCGGTCCGGGCCGGCAGGTGCGCACGCGCTCGCCCACCTGCGGAGCGTCGGGACGGTACCGGCACCGTGGTGGTGCGTCAACGCAGGCCGGTCGCACGGGCGCTGCTGCCCGTCAGCTCCCCTCGCGCCGCCAGGCGGTGGCCAGGCTGTCGGCGTACTCGTTCCAACGCAGGCCCCGGTGGGCCGGCAGCCAGCTGAGGGTCAGCTCGGGCCGCTCGCGCAGGCGCTCCACGAGCGGGCGAACCAGGTCGAGGTTCTGGACCGGTCCGGTCTTGCGCTGCCACCCGCGCTGCTCCCACCCCGGTGCCCACTTGGTCACGGTGTCCACCGCCAGGCGGCTGTCGGTGTACAGCGTGGTCGCCGTGCCCTCGGGGACGAGCTCGATGCCCCGCAGCAGCGCGGTGAGCTCCATGCGGTTGTTGGTGGTGTGCGCCTCGTGACCGTGGTCGCTGGCCACGAGCTCGCCCTCCACCACATAGACCGCGGCCCAGCCTCCCGGCCCCGGGTTCGGCTCGGCGCTGCCATCGGTGAACACCCCGGTGTCGGGGCCCTCGTGGTAGCGCGCCAGCACCTCGTCGGGTGACAGGTCCTCCTCGCGCGTGGACGCGGCGGAGCGGGTGGGCTGCTCGGGCTGCCCGCCGCGGAAGCAGTCGGGGCACAGCGGCGGCGTCCAGCCCGGGTAGCGCTCGGCCAGGCCAGTCGAGACCGTGAAGGTGCGGTGGCAGCGCTGGCAGGTGGCCATCGGCTCACCCGCCTGCCGCGGCGATGAGCAGCGGCACCACGACGGTGGCGAGCACGAGCAGAGCCGTGACGGCGGTGCGCAGGCGCCCCACCGGCTGGCCGGCGAGCAGGTCGAGCAGCGCGGCGAGCAGCAGCCATCCGCTGGCCACGACCAGCGCCAGCGCCAGCCCCAGCAGCACGCCGAGCGCGCTCGCGTCCCCGCCGGCAGGTGCCAGGGCCACGCCCAGCGCGCCGCCGGCGGCCAGCCACACGACCGCGCCGGCGAGCAGGGCACGTCGCAGCGTGCGCGCCTCCCGCGCTGCGGGCGCGGCGGCGCGTCCCCGCTCGGCGCGGGCGTCGGTCTGGCCGGCGGCGCTCATACCCGCACCAGGTCGTGGGGCAGGCGGTTCAGCGACTCGGCGCCCTGCTCGGTGACCACCACGATGTCCTCGAGGCGCATGCCCCAGCGGTCGGGCAGGTAGACACCCGGCTCGACGGAGAACACCATGCCCGGCTCGAGCAGCGTCTCGCCGCCGGGGGCGATCCAGGGCGCCTCGTGCTCCTCCAGGCCGATGCCGTGACCGGTGCGGTGCACGAAGGCCTCGGCCAGGCCCGCCGCGGCGAGCCGATCGCGGGCAGCGGCGTCCACCGCGCCGCTGGTCACCCCCGGGGCGATCGCGGTCACGGCCGCCTCCTGTGCCTCGCGCAGCCTCGCGTAGGCCTGCGCGTAGTCGGCCGGGGGCTCGCCGAGCACGTAGTTGCGGGTGCAGTCGGAGCCGTAGCCGTCACGCATCCCACCGATGTCGACCAGCACCGGGTCGCCGTCGCGCAGGCGCCGGGAGCCGCTCTCGTGATGCGGGCTCGCGGCGTTGGGCCCGGCTGCGACGATCACGAAGCTCACCTGCTCGTGGCCCTCCTCCACGATCGCGGCGGCGACGTCGCGGGCGACCTCGGCCTCGGTGCGCCCAGGGGCGAGCAAGCCGGGCAGACGCTGGTGCACCCGGTCGATCGCCGCGCCTGCCTCGCGCAGCGCGGCGATCTCGGCGGGCTCCTTGATCGCGCGCAGGCGGCTGGTGACGGTCGACGCCAGCGCCCAGCGCGCCTGCGGCAGCTGGTCTTGCAGCGCCAGGGTGAACATCGTCCACAGCCGGTCGCCGACGGCCAGCCGACCCGCCTGCGCGTCGCCGAGCGCGCGGTGCACCAGCGCGTAGGCGTCATCGGTCTCGCCGTGGGCTGCCACCGTGACCTGCTCGGGCAGCCCGGCGTGGCGTGCCAGCTCCTCCTCGAGCGCGGGCAGCACCAGGGTGGCGGTCGCGTCGGCGCGCACCACCAGCAGCGTCAACCGCTCCAGCGGCGGCGGGTCGTAGCCGATCAGGTAGCGCAGATCAGCGCCTGGGCCCAGCAGCAGGGCATCGACGCCGTGCGCGCTCATCTGCTCGGCGGCCCGGCGCAGGCGGGCGGGATGGTCGGCCATCGGGACCTCGTCGACGGGGCTGGCGGGCCCGCTCGATTCTAGGGTGGCCTCGGATCCGGGGTCGCCTCAGAGCTTCAGGCGCAGCGCGCGAGGCAGCAGCCCGAACCGGGCGGGCGTGGTGCCCAGCGGCTCCCCGTCGGCCTCCACCGCCAGCGCCTCGTCGGCGTCGACGGCCACCGTGGCGCTCTGCTGCTCGACGATGTTGGGGTGGGGCACGTGCTCGCCGCGGTAGATGCGGGTCGTCAGCGAGAACACCTGGCTGCGCGAGCCCCAGAAGATCTGCACGTTGAAGCGCCCGTCGTCGGGCAGCGCCCGCGGACACACCTTCATGCCACCGCCGAAGAACTGGCCGTTGCCGATGACCGCGGCCACCAGCGGCCGCTCGACGGTGGTGTGGTCGAGGGTGATGGTGGCCGGCGGCCGACGGGTGGCAGCGATCGCCCCGTAGGCGGCGAGCAGGTAGCGGAACCGTCCGAAGCGCCGCGGCCAGCGGGGCGCGCGGCGGACCACCTCGGCGCCCCAGCCGACCTCTGCCACGTTGATCCACAGCCGCGTGGCCTCCTGGCCGTCGGCGTCGCGGCAGGCCACGGTGCCCACGTCCACTGGCATCACCTGGTCGGTGGCCATCCGGCGGGCCAGGGCCTGCGGCGACAGGCGGCTCATCCCCACGGTGCGTGCGAAGTCCCCGCCCGAGCCCGTCTGCGCCAGCGCGAGCACTGCCTCGGGGTGGCGCGGCTCCTGGCCGTCGAACATGCCGTTGACGACCTCGTGGACCGTGCCGTCACCGCCGACGGCACACAGGTGGCGCCGGTCGGCGTCCAGCGCCTCGCTCGCCAGCGCGACGGCGTGCCCAGGCGCTTGGGTGGTCACCGCATCGGCCTCGACGCCCTCGCGTCGCAGCGCCGCGACGAGGTCGGGCGCCAGCGCCGCGCTCGCGCCCCGGCCAGCGCGCGGGTTGACGATCAGGCGGACCGGGCCGAAGGGGGTGGCCATCGCAGGCGGATCCTAGTGGCCTGCTACAGCCGGTGCTGGGCCACCACCCCGCGCACGAGCTGGCGGGCCGCGTCGCGGGCGCTGCGCGCCAGCGGCGTGCCCGCCTCGGCCTCGGCGAGCTGGCGCAGCAGGTCCTCCACCTGCTTGACCGAGCGCACGAAGTCGCCGGCGGTCAGGTCGGTGCCGGTCAGCGCCGCGTCCAGGTCGGCGCCGCCGGCCCAGCGGTGGACCACGTGGCAGAAGCCGGCGTCGGGCACGCGGGTGCGTGGCAGCCCGGCGGCGTCCTCGGCCTGGGCGACGGTCTCCCAGCGGTCCCACACGCCCTCGACGCGACCGTGGACGCGGTCGGTGGGCCACGCGATCGGCGGCGGGTCCTTGCTGCGCGTCTCGTGGACGAACACGCTGGCAACGGCCGCGAGGTCGGCGGCGTCGAGGTCGTCGAGCAGTCCGGCACGGATGGACTCGGCGAGCACCAGGTCGGTCTCGACGTACAGCGCGGCCAGGCGCTCGCCGCGCTCGGTGGGCCGGGGGTCCTCGCCCTCGTCGGAGAGGTAGTCGAAGTCGGCGAGCACGTCGATGATCCGGCCCAGCTGCCGCACCAGCGAGCCGGTGCGGTGCCGCACGCGGTCCTCGAGGTTGGCCGTCTGGGCCGACAGCTCGTCGTAGCGGCGTGCCCAGACCTCGATCTCCTCGCGGCGCGGGTCGTGGTGGACGGGGTGGCTGCGCACCGCCTCACGGAGCTCGTCGGTGCGCCGGGCGATCTCGGGGTCGGTGCGGATCGGCTCGCTGCGCACCTCGGGGTCGAGGCCGAGCTCGTGCATCGACGCGGCCACGCGCGCCCGCCACGAGCTCTGTCGCGGGCCGCCCTTCTTGGGGAGCGTCACGCGTCCCAGATGCACCGGCGGCTGGTCGAGCTCGCGGGGCCCGACGCGGTCCTGGCGACGATCGGCGGTCACCACGCGCGCCAGCGGGACGCCGGAGCGGCTGGACGAGCGACCGATGACCGCAGCCAGCTCCGTGCTGCCACCGCGGCGGGGCAGCGCCACCACGTCGCCCTCCCGCAGCCGCTCGAGTCGGCCGGTGACCGCCTCGCGGCGGCGGCGCTTGCGATCGGCGGCACCGGCCTGCTCCAGATCGTCGAGCTGGCGTCGCAGCGCCCAGTACTCGGCGAAGTCCCCGTGGTCGCTGCGCAGGTTGCGCGCGTAGCCGGCCAGAGCCTCGCGGTTGCGCTCGATCTGCTCGGCGTCGTCGCCGGTGCGCGCAGCCGCCTGGTACTGGGCGAAGCTGCGCTCCAGCAGCCGCTCGGCGTGGTCGCGGTCCAGGCGACGCAGCAGGTTCACCGCCATGTTGTAGGAGGGGGCGAAGCTCGAGGTGAGCGGCTGCGTGCGTCGCCCGACCAGGCCGGCGACGGTCTTGAAGTCCACGTCGCGCTGGTGCAGCACCACCGCGTGGCCCAGCCGGTCGAGCCCGCGGCGGCCCGCGCGCCCGGTGAGCTGGGTGAACTGCCCGGGGGTGAGCAGCTCGTGCTGCTGGCCCGTCCACTTCTCCAGGCGCTCGATCACCACCGTGCGGGCAGGCATGTTGATGCCCAGCGCCAGGGTCTCGGTGGCATAGCAGACCTTGACCAGCCCGCGCACGAACAGGCGCTCCACGATCTCCTTGAAGGCCGGGACCAGCCCGGCGTGGTGGGCGGCCACACCGGCTTCGAGCCCGCGCGCGAACGCGTCGAAGCCGAGCACGGCGCGGTCCTCGCGCGGGATCTCCTCGCGGAGGTGGTCGAGCTCGGCGCGGATCGCGTCGCGCTCGCTGGCGCTGGTCAGGTCCACCCCGTCGCCCAGCACCTGCTGGACCGCCTTGTCGCACCCGTCGCGGCTGAACACGAACACGATGGCGGGCAGCCAGTCGCGTCGCTGGAGCTGATCGATGATCTCGAAGCGTCGCGGCGGGCGCATCCGCGGCCCGGCCGGGGCGCGCCGCCCGCGCCGCGTGACCCGCTGCGAGGCGGCCCGCCGCTCCAGCATGAGCACCTCGGGGTTGGGCACCCCGCCCTGGGCCCGGCGTGCGGCCTCCTTCTGGCTCTTGCTGGGCTTGCGACCGCCCGCGCCGCCCGCGCGAAACAGGTCGTAGAACCGCTCCCCCACCGCGTAGTGGTGCTCCAGGGGCACCGGGCGGTGCTCGCTGATGACCACCTCGCACTCGGTGGCGCGGGCGGCCACTGCGTCATCGGCGGCCTCCACCGCGACCGCCACGTCGGCGGCTCGGGGTCGCGCCTGGCGCAGCCAGGCGCCGAACTCCTCGGCGTTGGACACCGTGGCCGACAGGCACGCCAGCTGCACCTCGGGCGGCAGCTGGATGATGACCTCCTCCCACACCGCGCCGCGCTCGCGGTCGGCGAGGTAGTGGACCTCGTCGAGCACCACCGCCTGCAGCCCCCGCAGCGTCGCGGACTCCTCGTAGAGCATGTTGCGCAGGACCTCGGTGGTCATCACCACGATCGGGGCGTCGCCGTTGATGGCGTTGTCGCCGGTCAGCAGCCCGACTGCCTGATCGCCGTGCACCGCGCGGAGGTCGGCGAACTTCTGGTTGGACAGCGCCTTGATCGGCGTGGTGTAGAAGCACTTCCCGCCGGTGGCCAGCGCGCGCCAGACCGCGAACTCGCCGACGAGCGTCTTGCCGGCCCCGGTCGGCGCGGCCACCAGGACCGAGCGCCCGCGCTCCAGGGCGGTCAGGCCCTCGCGCTGGAAGTCGTCCAGCGGCAGGCCCTGCGCGTCGGCGAACGTGGCGGCGCGGCCCACCAGCTCGGGCGCGGAGCGCTCGTCGTCGGGCGACAGCGGCTCTAGCGGGGGGCCGTCGCCGGCGTGTGAGGGGTCGTGCGAGGCGGTCATGCCCCTAGGCTGCCGTCGCGCGCTTGTGGCGGCGGCGCTCCACCAGCCTGGCGACCAGCAGCGACAGCTCGTAGAAGCCGATCAGGGGCAGCGCGAGCAGCGTCATGGTGATCGGGTCGGTGGTGGGGGTGATGATCGCCGAGGCCACGAAGCCCAGGAACACCGCGTAGCGACGGAAGCTGCGCAGCGCGGCGGCACTGAGCACCCCCATGAGCACCAGGGTGATCAGGATCAGCGGCACCTCGAAGGCCACGCCGAAGCCGATCATCATGTGCAGCAGGAAGTTCAGGTACTCGTTGGCGCCCATCACCGAGGCGACGTTGTCGCCGGCGAAGCCCAGCAGCCCCTCGAGGGCGCGTGGCAGCACGAAGTAGCTGAACACCGCTCCGCCGGCGAACAGCAGCTGGCTGATCAGCACGAACGGCAGCGCGTACTTGCGCTCCACCGGGCGCAGCCCGGGGGTCACGAACCGCCAGATCTGGTAGAAGATCACCGGGGCGGCGACGATCACCGCGACGACCGCGGCCGCCTTGAGGCGCAGGAAGAACGCGCCGAGCACGTCGAAGACGTGCAGCGTGCACTCGGTGTCGAAGCCTCCCGCGGTGGCGATGGCCTGCTCGCCGGCGCGCAGGTTCTCGGGCAGCCCGCAGTAGGGCTCCATCAGGATGCTCAGGATGGGCACGTGCAGGGCGAAGCCGATCGCGAACCCGACGCCGACCGCGATGGCCATCTTGAAGATGCGGGTGCGCAGCTCGCGCAGGTGCTCCATCAGCGGCATCTGGCCGCCAGGCTCACCCTCCGGTGGCTCCACCCGCTGCGGCGGTCCCGTGGTGGTCATACGCGGTCACGACACAGGGTCGCGGACGACGGCGACGAGGGGAAGGGCGGCGGTCAGCTGCGCTCGTCCTTGTGCTCCTCGCCGCGTGCCTCGCCGGTGGCGGCGTCGCCGTCGCTCGAGAGCTGCCCCGTGTCGGGATCCTCCTCGACGGCGTCCTTCATCCCGCGCTTGAAGCTCGTGATGCTCTTGCCGACGGAGCCGGCCAGCTCGGGGAGCTTGCGAGCCCCGAACAGCAGCACGAGCACCAGGAGGATGATGACGAGCTCGGCTGGGCCTGGCGCTGTCATCTGATCATCTCCCCGTGCGGCTGGCGCCGGCCGCGGTCGCGGCCCGGCTCACCGCCGAGTGTAGGGGACGCAAGGGCCCGGCGCGTCGGCCGCCGGGCTCCCGTCAGTCCTCACGCGCGCGGGCCGAGCGGCCCGTGCGGCGCCGCTGCAGCGCGTCGAGCTCCAGCTCGGTGGTGGCCTGCTCGGCCTGCAGCTCCTCGACCAGCGGGGCGATGCGCTCGCGTGCTGCTCGCAGCTGGGCGGCCATGACCCGCAGCTGGCGTACCAGCACGATCAGGGC
Source organism: Nitriliruptoria bacterium (assembly GCA_003553565.1). GTDB lineage: Bacteria > Actinomycetota > Nitriliruptoria > Euzebyales > Egibacteraceae > PUKE01. Next base: position 22,269 of record PWER01000192.1, read on the forward strand.
GGCTACCACCAGCCCGACCGCGACGACCGCCGCGGCCAGCACGACCAGGACCATGACCTCCACGGGTGCGCCTCGCCTCGCTGCGGTGCCGGGACGCGCGGGAGTGTAGTGGCGGTGCCGGACGCGGCGCGAGCACGTGCCGGTCGCGTCAGTGCGGGTCGGTGTCGCACAGCCCGGCGAGCCAGTCGTCGTCGCGGAGCTGCTCGTGGAACGCCAGCAGGTGGTCGCGGGTCAGGGGGCTTGCCACAGCCGGCATGCGCTCGGGGTGGGGACGCAGCTCGCGGACCGGCACCCCGCCCGAGCGCAGCAGCTGCACGATCCGCTCGTCCGCGGGCTTGCGCACCTCGCGGGAGCAGTCGGGGCAGGTGAACCAGTAGCGGTCGTGGCCCTGGTGCCGGGCGGAGGGCACGAGCAGCTCGAGCAGGACCTCATCGGGGGCGAGGCTCACGTCCCCACAGTGGGGGCAGGTGGCTTTGATCGTGGCGGCCATCGCGAGCTCCTCGTGTCGGGCCTGCGACCCTGGCGCGGTCGTGCACGGCGGGGGTGGTGTGCTGCTGCGACCGTGCACTGGTCCTGGTCGGCAGCTGCGGCCCCGTGCTTGAGCGTCAGGTCGGAGCTCGCCACGAGATCGTCGTGCCGTCGCCGGACGCGCCGACGAGCGGCGCGTGGGGTGCACCGACGCGGTGGGGCTTCAGCGGTCGGAGGGAGGCTCGGTCCAGGGAGCGCGCTCCCAGGCGTCGAGCGCCTCCAGCGCCTGGCCCGCGCGGGCTGCGACAGCCGTGGCGACCGGCTCCGGTGAGAGGACGCGAGCGCGGCCACCGAGGCTCAGCACGAACCGGATCGCCCATCCCCGGCGCCCCATGGGCGCGCGGATCACCAGGTGCTCGCCGGCGGGCTCGCGGCGTGCCCCGGGCAGCTGCTCGGCGACCCAGGCGTCCTCGTGGGCCACGCGCAGCACCAGCTGCTCGTCGTCTGCGGGGGGCCGGAAGCCTGGTGGGGGCAGCGGGTCGGGTGGGACGCGCACGCCGGCCGCGTCGTCGGGCGCCGGCGTGGCCTCCACCACCCGGTCCAGGCGGAAGTCGCGCGGGGCGTCGGCGCGTCGGCAGTGGGCCTGCAGATACCACACGCCCTCGGCGACGGTCAGCGCCCACGGCTCGACGGTGCGCTCGGTGCGCTCGCCGGCCGCGTCGAGGTAGTCCAGCCTGACCGGCGCGCCCCGGTCGAGGGCGCTGCGCACGGCCGTGGTGACGTCCTCGTCGGGAGCACCGACCGCCACGGTCACCGCCGCTGCGTCTCCGCCGAGCAGGGCCTCCAGGGCGGCTGCGACGCGCGTGAGCGCCTCGGTGTCGGCCACGCCCGGCAGACGCTGTGCGGCACGCACCGCCAGCAGGAGCGCCGCGGCCTCCTCGGGCGTGGGACGCAGGGGGCGCTCGAGGGCGTCGGCGAGGCGCACCGTGATCGCGTCGTCGACGAGGTGCACCTGGACGAGGTCTCCGCCGCCATAGCCGGGGACCCCGCAGTAGCCGAGGACGTCGAGGTCGGCGAGGAGCGCCTCGCGGTCCACGCCGAACCGGGCGCAGACCTCGTCGACGGGCGTGCCCGGGTGGGCCACCAGCCAGGGCACCACCACCAGCAGGCGCTCCAGGCGCTCCAGGGTCGCCACCGGGGTCATGACCCGTGGCTTTCGGCCGGGTCGGACAGGGCGGCCAGGCGGTCGCGGGCGCGCTGCGCCAGCCAGCGCGGCTCGAGGATCACCACGTCGGGAGCCGCCGAGAGCGCCCAGGCCAGCAGCTCGTGCGGGTCCTCGTCGGCCAGCGTCAGCAGCGACCACTCGGCATCGACCGCGACGGCGTCGAGCCCACCGCGGTGCGGCCCGCGGACCGCCAGCCGCGCCGCCACCGGGTCGGGCGGGTCGGGCACGACCGCGGAGGTGTCAGGCGGGTCCTCCGGTGGGGTGAACGCGCCCGGCTCGCCCACCGGTCGCGCCTGGCCCTCGATGCGGTCGAGGCGGAACGCGCGCACCGCGTCGCGATCGTGGTCACGGCCGACCAGGTACCAGCGTCCGCGGCGATGCACCAGGCCGTGGGGATCCACCGTGCGCTCGGCGGCCGCGCCGGTGGGCGTGCCGTAGGCGAACGCCACGGGCTCCCGGCGCAGCTGGGCGGCCAGCAGCGTGGGCAGGCGCTCACGGTCCAGGCGCAGCGCCACCGGTGGTGGTTGGGCGCCGCGGCTCGCACCGGGGGCGTCGGCGCTGACCTCGAGCTTGCGCAGCCCGCCCTGCGCCAGATCGCCGAGCCCGGTCACCTGCACCGCCACCGCCAGCGCACCGAGCTCCTCGGGGGCCAGGCGCAACGGCGGCAGGTCGGCGTGGCGACCGCGGATGCGGTAGCCGATCGCATCGCCGAAGCGGTCGGCGGCCACCGTCTCGATGGGCACGCCGAGCGCGCGCAGGTCCGCCTTGTCGCGGGAGAACATGCGCCGGAACGCCGCCTGGTCCGACTGACCGTACCCCGCGACGGTGGTGCGGACCTCCTCGGCGGTCATGGGGCGAGCCCGCTCGCGCAGGGCGATCAGGAGGTTGAGCAGGCGCTCCAGACGCTCGGCCATGAGGCCGATGGTAGGACGCCCATCCGGTTGCCCGCGATGTGCCATGCTGGGTCCATCGACCCGGTGGCCGAGGGGTTCGTGCGCCTCCCCTCGCAGCGGCGGGGACCGGCGACTGGCCGCACGCGGTCGGGCGACCGCGCCGGTGACGCGGTCCCGAGCCAGCGAGGACGCCATGGTGGCGCACAGCCCACGTGTCAGGGTCGGCTCGATCGGGCGCTGGGGCACCCGCGCGGCGGGCCTTGTGGTGCTCGGCGTGGTCGGGCTGCTGGTCGTCACGCTGACGCTCACCGCCGTGGTCCTGCCCGCGGCACGCTCGGTCAGCGATGCCGTGGCGGTGGATCTCGATGTGCCGGCGGTCGAGGAGCTCGCCGAGCTCGAGCAGCGCAGCGCGGTGGTGGCGCCGGACGGCACCCCGCTGTCGACGTTCCATGCGGGCATCAACCGCCATCGCGCCTCGCTGGACGAGCTGCCCGACCACGTGTCGCAGGCGGTGCTGGCAGCCGAGGACCGGCGGTTCCGCGAGCACGGCGGCTACGACCCGGAGGCGATCGCGCGGGCGGCGCTGGCCAACGTCCGGGCTGGCACGGTGGTCCAGGGCGGATCGACCATCACCCAGCAGCTGGCCAAGGCCATGGTCGGCGACGAGCGCACGCTGCAGCGCAAGATCGTCGAGCTGCGCCAGGCGCTGGCGCTGGAGGACGCGTTCACCAAGGACGAGCTCCTCGACCAGTACCTCGACCACGTCTACCTGGGTGCGGGCGCCTACGGGGTGGGCGCCGGCGCCGAGGAGTACTTCGCGGTCGCAGCCGACGAGCTCGAGCCCGGCCAGAGCGCGCTGCTGGCCGGGATCATCCGCTCTCCCACCAACCTGAACCCCCGGGAGGCCCCCGAGGCCGCGCTGCGGCGCCGCAACGAGGTCCTGGCGACCATGGCCGAAGAGGGGTGGCTGACCGCCGAGGAGCTCGCGGAGCTGCGCGCACGTCCGCTGGACCTGGCGCAGGGCAGCAGCGACGACGTCGTCGATCCTCACCTGATCGAGGCCGTGCGCCGCGAGCTCACCTGCGACCCGACCGCGGAGGCAGGCCAGCGCTGGCCGACCTGCTCGTCGGCGCTGGCGCGCGTGGGCGGGGCCACCAGCACCGACCGGTTCACCAGCCTGTACACCGGCGGCCTCACCGTCACCACCACCGTCGAGCCCAACCTGCAGGCGCTGGCCAACGAGCTGATCCGCGAGCAGCTCCCCGAGCCCGACGGGGTCACCGCCGCGCTGGTGGCGGTCGATCCCCGCGACGGCCGGGTGCTGGCCGCCGCGAGCGGCCGCGACTTCGACGACGACGAGCTGCACCTGCCGCTGCAGGGGCGCCGCCAGCCGGGGTCGGCGTTCAAGCCGTTCGTCATGGCCGCGGCCCTCGAGGGCGGCGTCGATCCCGCCACCCGCCTCGAGGGCAGAAGCGGCGCGACGTTCGGCGAGGACGTGCTCGACGACGACGAGGCGTGGCGCACCACCGGCGTGCGCAACTTCGGTGGTCGCAGCCACCCTGACCCGACGATGCACCAGGCCATGGAGGACAGCGTCAACACCGCCTTCGCCGACCTGATCCTGGAGGTCGGCCCGGCCGAGACCCGCGAGGTCGCCGAGCGCCTCGGCGTGGCCGAGAGCGCCTTCACCGGGTCTGCCGGCCCCGAGGACAACCCGTCCATGGCGCTCGGTGGCCTGCCGCGCGGCACCACGCCGCTGGAGCTTGCCACCGCGGTCGGGGCGATCACCCAGGGCGGGGCGCTGGTGGCGCCGCACCTGGTGGGCGAGGTCGCTGACGCCGAGGGCGTGGTGCGCCACACCGCGCCGACGACGCCCAACCAGGTGCTGGACACCGACACGGCGCAGGCCGTCACCGGTGCGCTGCTCGGTGTGGTGGAGCGCGGCACCGGCACGGCTGCCCAGCTGCCTGGCTGGGACGTGGCCGGCAAGACGGGCCCCACCCAGGAGCAGCGCGACGTGTGGTTCGTCGGTGCCACCCCGACGCTGTCGGTGGCGGTGTGGATCGGCCACCCCACCGAGAGCGTGACGCTGACGGGGATCTCCTCCTCGGGGACCGCCGCGCCGCTGTGGCGCGACTTCGTCGCCGAGGCCCTCGCCGATCAGGAGCCCCAACGCTTCGCGGGCGTGTCGTCGCAGGGACCCGAGCCCGAGCCGCGCGTGGCCGAGCCCGCTCCAGACGAGGACACCGGGCCCGACGCCGCGCCGGCCGCAGTGCCCGCCCCCGCCTCCGAGCCGGAGCCCGATCCCGAGCCGGCTGCGCCGCCCGAGGATCCCGGCAGCGCGGACGAGCAGGACGATCCAGAGGCCGAGTCGGGCGGGCAGGGCCAGGCAGCCGAGGACGCCGATCAGGCACCGGACCCCTAGGGCGCCGCCCCTGCTCCACCCCGCTGCGCCCGGCTGGGGCATGCCCCGCGCAGCGGGCTCACATGCTGGCGATGAGCTTGGCGACCCGGTCGTCCTCGCTGCGGAAGGGGTCCTTGCACAGCACCGTGCGCTGCGCCTGGTCGTTGAGCTTGAGGTGCACCCAGTCCACGGTGAAGTCGCGGCGCTTGCGCTTGGCGGCCCGGATGAACTCGCCGCGCAGGCGCGCCCGGGTGGTGGCCGGGGGATCCTGCATCGCGCCGAGGATCTCGTCCTCGGAGACGATCCGGTCGACCTTGTCGCGCTGGGCGAGCAGGTGATGCAGCCCGCGGCGCCGGTCGACGTCGTGGTACTGCAGGTCCAGCATCGCCACCCGCGGGTGGGACAGGGGCAGGTCGTGACGACGGCGGAAGTCCTCGACCATGTGGTACTTCGCGACCCAGTCGACGGTCCGCGACAGCTTCAGCGGGTCCTCGGCCAGCATCTGCAGCGCGTGCCCCCACGCTGACAGGACCCGCTCGTCCTCGGCGGAGGCGCCGTGCGACTGCACGAACTGGCTGACGCGCTCGAAGTAGGCCTGCTGGATCTCCAGCGCGCTCATCTCCCGTCCGCTGGCCAGGCGCACGCGGCGTCGACAGGTCATGTCGTGGCTGATCTCGCGGATCGCCCGGATCGGGTTGTCGAGGGTGAGGTCCCGCATGACCGCGCCGGACTCGACCATGCGCAGCACCAGGTCGGTGGTGGCCACCTTCAGCCAGCTGGCGTGCTCGCTCATGTTCGAGTCGCCCACGATCACGTGCAGCCGGCGGAAGCGCTCGGCGTCGGCGTGCGGCTCGTCGCGGCTGTTGATGATCGGACGGCTGCGGGTGGTCGCCGAGGACAGCCCCTCCCAGATGTGCTCGGCGCGCTGGCTGATCGCGAACACCGCACCGCGCGGCGTGGCCAGGACCTTGCCGGCGCCGGAGAAGACCTGGCGGGTCACCAGGAACGGCAGCAGCGTGTCGGCCAGGCGCTGGAACTCCCCCACCCGAGCCACCAGGTAGTTCTCGTGGCTGCCATAGGAGTTGCCGGCGCTGTCGGTGTTGTTCTTCAGCAGCGTGATGCGCCCCGAGATGCCCTCCTCGGCCAGGCGGTGCTCGGCCTGCTCGACCAGCCCCTCGAGGATCCGCTCCCCCGCCTTGTCGTGGGCGATGACGCTGCGGACCGTGTCGCACTCGGGCGTGGCGTACTCCGGATGGGAGCCCACGTCCAGGTAGAGCCGCGCGCCGTTCTCGAGGAAGACGTTGGAGGAGCGCCCCCAGCTGACCACGCGACGGAACAGGTAGCGCGCGACCTCGTCGGGCGACAGCCGCCGCTGGCCCCGAAAGGTGCAGGTCACCCCGTACTCGACCTCGAGGCCGAAGATGCGGCGGTCCATGCGCGCTCCTTCCCGCCGATGGCGGGCGCCTCCGCGCGGTCGACGCGCGGAGCACCTGGGCCGCAGTGTAGGGCCGTGCTGCGCGCCGCGGCGGGTCCAGGGATGCTGGGCGCATGTGGCGCACGCTCCGCACCGTCCTGATCGGCGCTGTGCTGGTGATCGCGGTGGTCGCGATCGGCCTGGGTCGCACGCTCACCGAGCCTCCGGGGGATCCGGTGGACTGCGACGACCCCGTGGCCTGGGATCAGGCCGACGCGAGGGTCGGCGAGAGCGCCGCGGTGGAGGGGCCGGTCGCCGAGGTGACGTGGGCCCAGGACGTGGGAGGCGCGCCGACGTTCCTCAACCTCGGCGCGCCCCACCCCGACGAGCCCCGCTTCGACGTGGTGGTCTACGAGGAGACTCGCGAGGCCTTCGACGAGCCCCTGGAGGACCTCGAGGGCGAGCTCGTGTGCGCGGTGGGCAGCGTGGAGCAGCGCGACGGGGTGCCCCAGATCGTGCTGGGCGCGCCCCCGCAGCTGGTGCGCCAGGACTGACCTGCGTCCGGGCGGGTCAGCCCTCCAGCGCCGCGCTCACGCGCTCGGAGGGCAGCCGGAAGAAGGTGCGCCGCCCCCGGGTGCGGTCCAGGCCGGCGACCTCGAGCTGCGAGGCGCCGAGCTCGCGGTCCTCGTTGGCGGCCAGGGCGTCGCGGGCGGTGCGCAGCGCGGCATCGAGGTCGGCGTCGGGGTCGTGGTGCTCGGCCAGCTGGTTGTTGATGGCCTCGGCGCTGCCGCCGATCGCCACGTGGCGGTCCTCGTCGATGATGAAGCCGTCGTAGCGCACGTGGTAGAGCTCGACGCCGGCGCCGTTGACCTCGGCCACGAGCAGCTCGACCTCGAAGGGCTTGGAGCCCTCGGTGAACCCGGCGCCGAGGAAGCTCGCGTAGGCGTTGGCCAGGCTGCGACCGGTCACGTCGGCGCGCGCGTACTGGTAGCCCTTCACGTCGGCCATGCGGATGCCCGCCACGCGCAGCTGCTCGAACTCGTTGTAGCGGCCCACCGCCGCGAAGGCCACGTGGTCGTAGATCTCGCTGACCTTGTGCAGGCTCGTGGAGGGGTTGGCGGCCACGAACAGCATGCCGTCGCGGTACGACAGGGCCACCACCGAGCGCCCTCGGCTGATGCCCTTCTGGGCGAACTCGGCCCGGTCCTTCATCAGCTGCTCGGGGCTGACGTAGGGCATCATGCCCACGGTGGCCTCCTCTCGCCTGGTGCGGTCGTGGTGGGTGCGTGGTGCGGCGGCGCCGAGCGCTGTGGCGCGTGCGGGGTCGTGGCGTCAGCGGGGTGAGCGCCCGGTCACTGCTGGCGGGCGCTGACCACGCGGTCCATGCGCTCGCGCAGCTCGTCCTCGGGCAGCTCGCGGTAGCCCTCGGCGTCGATCATCGACACCAGCGGGTAGATGCCGCGCACCACGTCGGGACCGCCGGTGGCGGCGTCCTCGTCGGCGGCGTCCCACAGCGCCTCGAGGCACATGTCCACCACGGCGTCGCGGCCGAGGTCGGGGCGGTAGCGCGCCTTGAGGCTGCCGCGCGCATCGCGGCCACCCGAGCCCTGCGCGGCGAAGCGCTGCTCCTCGTAGCGGCCCCCGGCGACGTCGAACTCGTAGATGCGGCCGGTGTCGGCGAGCATGTCGTAGCCGGCGAACAGCGGCACGACCACCAGGCCCTGCAGCGCCATGGGCAGGTTGGCGCGCACCATCTGGCCGAGCTTGTTGGCCTTGCCTTCCAGCGACAGCGGGCCGTTCTCGACCTTCTCGTAGTGCTCGAGCTCGGTGGCGAAGATCTTGGCGAGCTCCATCGCGGGTCCGGCGGCGCCGGAGATGGCGATCGCCGAGGTCGAGTCGGCCTCGAACACCTTGCGCATGTCGCGCTTGGAGATGACGTTGCCGGCGGTGGCGCGGCGGTCGCCCGCGACGATGACGCCGTCGTCGTAGGCCACCGCGATGACGGTGGTGCCCTCGACGTGGGGGATCGCCTCGCCGCCCCGCGCCAGCGCCTCGGGCAGCGCGTCGGGCAGGTGGCGCTCCAGCAGCCGTGAGAAGCTCGGCCCCGCGAGGTCGAACGGCTCGGGCAGCGCCTGGTGCAGCGACAGGTCTCGGCTCACGGTCGGCCTCCCGCGCCCGCTCGGGCACGTGCGGGGCGCATCTCTCGGTTCGGGTCCCGCGCCGGGGCGCAGGCGTGGTTGGGACCGCTGCGCGCGGCCGCACGGCACCCTACCACCGAGGCCGCACGCGCTCTCCGGTGGGTGTGTGCGCGGAGCAGCGCTAGCCGCGGTGCTCGTCCTCGGCGTAGAGCGCCTCGATCTCGGTGGCGTAGCGCTGCCCGACCACCGCGCGGCGGACCTTCAGCGTCGGGGTCAGCTCGCCCGAGGCGATGCCGAGGTCGCGCGGCAGGATGCGGAACCGTCGGATCTGCTCGGCCTGCGACACGGTGGCGTTGGCGGCGTCCACCGCCTCGGCGATGGCCGCGCGCACCTGCGGGTGCTCGGCGAGCGCCTCGACGTCGTCGCGCTCCAGGCCCTGCTGGCGTGCCCAGCGCGGTGCCTGCTCGGCGTCGAGGGTGATGAGCGCGCCGATGTAGGGCCGCCCCTCCCCCACCACGATGCAGGTGCCCACCAGCGGGTGGGCGCGGACCAGGTCCTCGAGGGGCCCGGGGCTGACGTTCTTGCCGCCGGCGGTGACGATCAGCTCCTTCATCCGGCCGGTGATCCACACGCAGCCGTCGCCGTCGAAGCGCGCGAGGTCGCCGGTGCGCAGCCAGTCGTCGGCGAACATCTCGGCGGTGGCCTGCGGGTTGCGCCAGTACCCCTGGAAGACCTGGGGGCCCCGCACCTGCAGCTCGCCGTCCTGGCTCAGGCGCAGCTCGGTGCCGGGCATCGCACGGCCCACCGACCCGGGGCGGGGCCGCTCTGGCGGGTCGCCGGTGAGGATCGGCGAGGTCTCGGTGAGGCCATAGCCCTCCAGCAGCGGCACGCCGATCGCGTTGAACAGGCGCGCCACGTCGCTGGGCAGCGCGGCGCCCCCGGAGATCGCCCAGCGCATCTCGCCGCCCAGCGCCGCACGCAGCCGCGCACCCACGAGCCGGTCGAGCACCGCCCACCGGGCGCGCGCCACCGGGCCCGGGCGCTGGCCGCGCTCGAGCGCGCGGAAGCGCGCATCCGCCTCGCGGCGGGTGGCGTCGAACAGGGTCGCGAACAGCCGGCCGCGTTGCGCGGCTGCGTTGCGGCCGGCCTCCAGCAGCTTCTCGAACACCCGGGGCACGGCCACCAGGAAGCTCGGCTGCGCCATCGGCAGCTCCTCGCGCAGCTGGGCCACGCTGCTGGCGAAGCACAGCTGCGCGCGTCCCTGGAGCGAGATGATCACCTGGATGCGAGCGAAGACGTGGGCCAGCGGCAGGAAGACCAGCGTGCGGCTCACCCCGTCGAACAGCTGCGGCAGGTGCTGCATCGTCTGGGCCGCGTTCCAGGTCAGGTTGCCGTGGGTGAGCGCGCAGCCCTTCGGCGCGCCGGTGGTGCCCGAGGAGTAGACGATGGTGGCCAGGTCGTGGGGTCCCAGCGACGCGCGGCGCCGGTCGACCTCGGCGCGCGTGGCCGTGTCGGCGCGCTCGGCGAGGGCGTCGAGTCCGCCGTGCTCGATCACCTCGACCCGCCTCACCGTCCGCGCGGCCTCGCCGAGCCCGTCGAGCAGCTCGCGCTGCTCGGGGTGCTCGACGATGGCGACCGTGGCCTCGCTATCGGTGAGCACGTGGGCGATCTGGTCCCGCGCCGCGCTGTCGTAGAGCGGGACGGTGACCGCACCCGCCGCGAGGATCGCGTGGTCGGCGATGGTCCACGCCAGCCGCGTCCGCGACAGCAGCGCCACGCGCTCGCCGGGCTGCACCCCCAGGGCCACCAGGCCGGCGGCCACCTCGCGGACCCGGTCGCGCAGCCACCGCACGCTGTGGGGCGCGAACCGGTCGCCCTCGCGGACCGCCACCGCGGGGGCGTCGGGGTCCTCCTCGGCCCACTGCCACAGCGCCGCCAGCAGATGCGGGTGGGGCTCGTGGCCCAGCGGCGGCCCGGTCAGCTGGGCGCGGACGTCCGACGCGTCGTCGTGCGAGGGCTGGGCGGCCGAGCGGTCGGGCGTGGTGGCATCATCCATGGTGAGCGAACGGTACCAACGCACAGCGAGGAGCGTTGATGGATCTCGCAGCCGCAGCGCGCACCGCGGTGCGGCTCGTGCTGGCGGCGATCCTGCTGCTCGCCGGGGTGGGCCACTTCACCAACCACGAGGAGTTCCTGGCCCAGACGCCCTCGTTCCTGCCGGCCCGGTCGCTGATCGTGTGGGGCTCGGGGGTGGTGGAGATCGGGCTCGGCCTGGCGCTGGTGGTGTGGCGCCAACGGCGCCGCATGGTGGGCCTGGCCGTGGCCGCCTTCTTCGTGCTCATCTTCCCCGGCAACGTCTACCAGGCGCTTGCTGGCCACGACGCGTTCGGGCTCGACTCCGACGCGGCCCGGCTGGTGCGCCTGGCCTTCCAGCCGGTGCTGGTGCTCGCCGCCCTGTGGAGCACGCGTGCCTGGCCGCCGTGGGGCATCGCCACGCCGCGCAGCGGGTACCCCACAGGGCATGGACCCGCTTGAGCCCCCACAGCCTGATCGAGCCACCAGCAACGGCCACGGGCCCGCCGGCAACGGCCAGGCGGCCGGGCGGCGCGAGACGAGCCAACAGGTCGCGCCCGAGGGGTCGGCCCGCAACCTGCTGGGCGGACCGCTGGCCACCTGCGGCACCGCGCCGGTGACCGGCTTCTACCGCGACGGCTGCTGCGAGACCGGGCCCGACGACCTCGGCTCGCACGTGGTGTGCGCCCAGGTCACCGAGGAGTTCCTCGCGTTCACCGCCAGCCGCGGCAACGACCTGTCCAGCCCGCGCCCGATGTTCGACTTCCCCGGGCTGACGCCCGGTGACCGCTGGTGCCTGTGCGCCTCCCGATGGGAGGAGGCCCGTCGCGCGGGCGTCGCGCCGCCGGTGGTGCTGGCGGCCACCCACGAGCGCGCCGCCGAGCTGGTGGACCCCGATCACCTGCGCGCGCACGCCCTCGACGCGTGAGCCCTCGGACGGCGCCCTTGCCCCGGTAGACGGCGCCCTCGCCCCGATGCGCGGCGCACTAGCGCCGCTGGGTGGCCGCGTCTAGCGCGGCCGCGAGGTCCTCCCACAGGTCCGCGGGGTCCTCGATGCCCACCGACAGGCGCAGGGTGCCGGGGGTGACCCCGGACTCGGTGAGCGCCTCGGCGGCCACGACCCGGTGGGTCAGCCCGGCCGGGTGCTCGATCAGCGTGTCGGTGGCACCGAGGCTGACCGCAGGGGTGATCAGCCGCACCGCGGCCATGACCGCCGCGGCGGCGTCGTGCCCGCCGTCCACCTCGAACGCGAGCACCGCGCCCGGACCGGCCTGCTGACGTCCCATCAGCCCCTGCGGGTCGGCGCCGGGACGGCTGGGATGGCGCACCCACGTGACCGCCGGATGGGCGGCCAGGCGCGCGGCCAGATCGGTGGCTCCCTCCTGGGCTGCCTGGACCCGCAGCGCCAGCGTGGGCAGCGAGCGATGCAGCAACGCTGCCGCGTCGGGGTCGAGCAGCGCCCCGGTGGCCACCCGGACGCGGCGCAGCGCAGCGGCGCGCTCGGCGTCGCAGGCCACCACCCCCGCCAGGACGTCGCCGTGGCCGCCGAGGAACTTCGTCGCCGAGTGCAGCGCCCACGCGGCCCCGTGGCGCAGCGGCTGCTGGAGGATCGGGGTGGCGAAGGTGTTGTCGACCAGCACCGGCACGTCACCGGCGTCGGCGACCAGCGCGGCGATGTCGACCAGATCGAGCAGCGGGTTGGACGGCGTCTCGACCAGCACCAGGGCGGTGTCGGGGCCCACGTCGACCGAGACCTTCTCCGGCGTGGTCCAGGTGACCCGGGAGCCCAGCAGTCCGCTGCTCAGCAGGTGATCGGTGCCGCCGTAGAGCGGGCGCAGCGCGGCGACGTGCCCCTCGCTGGCGCCGGCGGCCAGCAGCGTGGCGGTGATCGCGGCCATCCCCGATCCGAACGCCACCGCGTCCTCGGCGCCCTCGAGCTCGGCCACGCCCTGCTCGAAGCGGGCCACCGTCGGGTTGTGCAGGCGCCCGTACACCGGGGACTCAGTGGGGTGCTCGCCCTGGGCCATGGCCTCGAGGTCGGCGGTGGCCCGGCGCAGGTCGGACAGCGGATAGGTCGACGAGCGGTCGATCGGGGGCGCGTGCAACCCGAGCTCGCGCAGGTCCCCCCGGCCAGCGTGGACGACGGCGGTGCGGATGCTGCGAGCGCGACCCATGGGCGCCACCTCCGTTGCGACCGCCCGCCCTGCGCCCCGGGAAGGACGAAGCGCGGCGTCTTGGCCTTGTGCACAGTGTCCCGTACCGCCCATGCTGGTGTCCAACGAACGCTGTCCTGAATCACGGGGGGAGCATGGAGCTTGACCGGACAGACCGCGCCCTGGTGCGAGCGCTGCAGGAGGACGCCCGGCAGACGGTCAAGGAGCTGGCCGCCGGGGTGGCGCTGTCGCCCTCGGCCACCCACGCGCGGATCCAGCGACTGCGCGAGGAGGGGGTGATCACCGCCTTTCGCGCCGAGGTGGACCCGGCTGCGGTCGGCGTGGGCCTGCAGGCGCTGATCCAGGTCCACCTGCGCCGCCACGCCCGCGAGGCCCTCGAGGCCTTCCGCGCGCACCTGATCGAGCTGCCCGAGGTGGTGGCCGTCACCCACCTCACCGGGTCGGTCGACTTCCTGGTGCACGTGGCGGTGCGTGACGTGGCGCATCTGCGGTCGCTGGCCCTCGGTGCGTTCACCACGCGCGAGGAGGTCAGCCGGATCGAGACCGCGATCGTCTACGAGCACGTGACGACCTCGGGGTGGCCGGTCTATGACCAGCCGGGGTGACCGGCGCCGGGCCGGGCGGACCGGCCGGGGGCCGGGCGGCCCGGCCGCATCAGAGCCCGGCGAGGATCTGCGCGGCCAGGATCTTGACCACGAAGGTCGGTGGGAACAGCAGCGCGTAGGCGGCGCTGACCCGATCGTCACCGTCGGTGCGGTCGGAGGCGTAGGTCAGCAGCGCCGGCTGGTTCTGGCCGCCGGCGAGGGTTCCGGCCAGTCGCGCGCCGCCCAGGCCGAGCCCGCGCCCGAGCAGCAGCAGCGCGACCGCCGCGGTGGTGGTGATCGCCGCGCCGAAGGCCAGCAGCAGCGCGCCACGGGGCGTACCCAGCGCACCAGCGAGGTCGGGGCCGGACGAGAGCCCCACCGTGGCCAGGAACAGCAGCACGCCGAGCTGTCGCAGCGCCTGGTTCGTGGCATACGGCAGCTGCCAGACCACCGGGCCGGTGCGTCCCAGACGGCCCAGCACCAGACCCACCAGCAGCGGAGCCGCCGCGGTGCCGAGCTCGAGGGTCAGCCCCGGCAGCGGGATCGGCACCAGGCCGAGCGCCAGCCCCAGCAGCAGCCCGAGGCTGAAGCCCACGGGTGGGGCCAGCACGGCCTCGCGCTCGGAGCCGCCGAGCTCGGCGGCAGCACGGTCGATGTGCGCCCGCGGGGCCACGACGCGGATGCGGTCGCCCAGCTCCACGGCCAGGTCGGGGCGGGCGACGAGGTCGACGTCGCCTCGGCGCACGTAGGTGGCGATCGCGTCGAAGCGCGCGAGGTCGAGCTCGGCGACCGTCGCGCCGGCGTAGCGTGCGTTGGTCAGCACGATGCGGCGGAAGTCCACCTGGGAGCGGTCCAGGGGCAGGTCCTCGTCGGTCGCGCGCCCGAGCTCGGCGGCCAGCCGCTCCAGCGGCTCGTGCGGCCCGACCACGACCACGAGGTCGCCGGGCTCCAGCCGCAGGTCGGCGGCCGGAGTGCGCTGCACCCCGTCGCGGCGCACCCGGGCGAACACGAAGCGCTCGCCCTCGCGCCCGGCGAGCTCGCCCAGCGGCGGCAGGTCGCGGCGGGTCACCTCGATCGTGCGATGGGTGGCGGGCTGCGGGGGGTCGCGGTCCTCGGCGGTCGGGGCGCGCCGCGACCACGCCAGCCCAATCGTGATGGCCACGACGAAGCCGATGACCGCGAACGGGTAGGAGAGCGAGTAGCCCACCACCGGTGCGTTGCTGCCGGTGAGGTC
>PWER01000194.1 GCA_003553565.1 Nitriliruptoria bacterium
CGACCCTGGAGCAGCTGCTGCTGCGCCACTACGGCGACGACCCCAGCGGCCGGACGACCGTCAGCGCGCGCTGACCGCGTCGATCGCCTCGGCGCACGAGGGTGGGGCGGGGCTCGCCGCGCTCACCCGGCACCCCAGGCGCGGACCCAGGTCGCCAGGTGATCGCGGATGTACTCGTCGAGGTCGCGGGGCCGACGGCCGAGCAGCCGCTCCAGAGTCGGGAAGAAGCCAGGCCGCAGCATGGTCCAGGCGAGGCCGCTGCGGGCGAGGTGGGTCTCGATGCGGTGGTGGGGGACGATGCGGCGGTGCTCGGCGCCAGCCACCGAGGAGAACACCACGTGCTCGACGCCGGCGGCCGCGGCGGCATCGATAAAGGCGTTGAGGGTCGGCCCTACGCGCGCGATCGCAGGCGGGCGGACGAGGAACACCTGACGTGCCTCCGCCAGGGCGGGACCGAAGGTGGCTGGGTCGGTGAAGTCGACGCGGACCTGCTCGACCCGGGCCACCTCCCCGGAGCGTCGTTCCGGTCGCGTGACGCCCGCGCGCACGCGGCCCCCGCGTGCCAGCAGCTGCGCCACGACGGCCACGCCGACGTTGCCGGTCGCTCCGGTGACCAGGACGGGATCAGCGTGCATGGGCGCTCCGATTCAGTGTCGAGTGGCGCTCGTCCACCCAAGGCGTGCGAGCCACGCCTCGACCGCAGCGATCGTGGTGGCCTCCTGCTCGACGGGGTAGCCGCGGTCCAGGCAGGCGCGCGCCAGCGCTGCAGCCGGCCCCGGCAGGGCGCGGCGCAGGGCGGCCTTGGCAGGGCCGTCGTCGCGCCACGGATGGGACGGGCGGTGAGGGCCGGCGCCGACGTCGAGCAGCGCGGCACGCTGACCAGTGGCGTCGCCGAGCCGGGTGAGCACGGCCTCGGCGATGCGGACCCCGCCGGCGTCGGCGTCGGGCGCGATGGCGAGGTGCGCTGCGGCCTCGCCCAGCGC
Source organism: Nitriliruptoria bacterium (assembly GCA_003553565.1). Lineage (GTDB taxonomy): Bacteria > Actinomycetota > Nitriliruptoria > Euzebyales > Egibacteraceae > PUKE01. The sequence continues at coordinate 984 of PWER01000194.1, forward strand.
GGCGAGGTGGGAGAGGCTCGCCTCGCTGGGCATCCCAGCGGTGTAGGCCACCGCCAGGTCGCGGTGGCGGTCGGTGAGCGCCTCGCCGGCCTGGAGGTTCTCGACCACCACCAGTGCCGCGCCCGGCGCGACGCTCAGCGTCAAGCCGGGCTGGTCGGCGCGCAGCTCGACGAGCCCGTCGAGCCTGGCGACCTCGATGGTCGCGCCCGTCCGCTCGAGCACCACGGGGCCGGCGACGCCGAGCCGCTGGCTGCGGTGCACCCCGAGCTGCTGACGGGTGCCGGTCGGCACGCCGGAGTGGCGCAGCACCGCGTCGACGTGTGCGTGGGATTTGGTGTCGCCGAAGTGCGCCTGGCTGAAGGCGCGCGGGCCGTCGCGGACGATGCCGGCGAGCCGGTCCTCGGCGGCGCACACGAGGATGCGTGCGCTGGAGCCGCCGGGATCGGCTTCCTCGAGGGCGGCGGCCAGCTCCGGATCGCTGCTGGCGAGCGCGGCGACGGCCAGCTCGGCGCGGCGCTGCCACCGCTCCCGGTCGGCGTGGCGGTCGCCGCGGCCGAGCGCGACCCGGGCCGCCCACGGCTCGGTCAGCTCCCAACGGCGAGGCGTGGCGACGGCGAGGCGGTCGTCGACGGCGCACACGAGCCGCACGATGCCGGCGCGCGCGAGGTCGCAGGCCACGGGCCAGGCGTCCTCGCCGAAGCGGTCGATGACCGTGGCCCACCGCCGTCGCCCGGCGCCGAGCACGAAGCCGCGCGTCGCTGGCGGGACCGTCGCGGGCCAGCGCTCGTCGTCGGCAGCAGCGCCCGGAGCAAGAGGGGCAGCAGCGCCCGGAGCAACAGGCCGAGCAGCGCCCGGAGCGGCGGGCGGATCATCGCCGGGCGGCTCGTCGGGAGCGGTGAGCATGACGAGGTCGAGCTTGCGCCGGCCCGAGCGGTCGCGGACCTCCACGAGCGCGCCGTGCTCGTCGCGTCGGTGCTCGCGCAGCGGCCGTGCCACCAGCCCGTCGGGCACGCCGGGTAGGTCCAGGGGCTCGTCGGGCAGGCGCGGCATGACAGCAGCCGGTCAGACCAGCGGACGGCCGGCGCGCAGCGCGTCGGCGGTGAGCTCGACGCGCTCGCGTTGCGCATCGAACCCCCAGCAGCGCACCGGCTGGTTGAGCAGCTCGGCGCGCGAGGGGTAGGAGAAGTACAAGATCTCGCCGGCCACGCGTGTGGCGTCGGGCAGCACCGCGTCCTGGCAGGTACCCAGCACGGTGATGCCCCGGTCCCGGGCCACGTCGGCGACCGCGCCGAGCACGTCGCGGCGGTGGGTGACGCCGAGGCTGTCGCCGAGCTCGTCGAGGATCAGCACCCGCCCGGTGGGGTCGGGAGCGGCCAGCAGCGCCGCAAGCACCAGGTGGACGGTGAACAGCTTCTCGCGGGCGCTGTTGGTCTGGTTGTCGTAGCGCACCAGGCGACCGCCTGCGGCACGGCGCCACAGCGGCGTGACCCGCCACACCCACACCGCCGTGGGCCCTTCGGGGCGGTGCGACTCGATGTGCAGGTCCGCGCCGAACCCGTCGGCGTGGCGGTCGAGCCGGTCGAGCTCGGAGGCGATCTCCTGCAGTGTCTGGGTGATGCGCTGCTCCACCGCGTCTTGGATCTGGTCGAGCGCGTCGGCCAGCCCTGCCTGCTCGCGCTGGAGCGCATCGAGCTGCTCAGCCCGTTGGGCGCGGTTGGTGGTGATGGTGTCCTCGACGAAGCGGTCCCGCTCGGCCCAGGCGTCGAGCCACTCGCGCAGCGGAGCCGTGACGGTGGCGAAGTCGGCGACGCGACGCTGCGGCGCGCCGTCGGCGTCGGCTTCGAGCCGCTCCCGCCGGGTGGCCACGCCGGCGAGCTCGGTGCTGTCGGCGCCCGAGCCGTCCCGCTGGATGCCAAGCCCCTGGAGCGCCTCGAGCAGCAGGTCCGAGGCGACGCGACGCAGGCGGTTCTCGGTGCGTGGCTCGTCGGCCAGGGCAGCCTGCGCCTCCTCGCGGGTGCCGCCCCATCCATCGCGCCAGTAGGCCAGCGGCAGCCCGTCGCGCTGGGCGGTGAGGTCGTCGCGCTGACGGCGCAGCTCGTCGCGGTCACGCTGGGCCTGCTCGAGCCGCTGCTGGGCCTGCTGGCGGGCGGTGTCGTGGTTGTCGACCGCGTTCTCGGCGCGGCGGCGTGCCGCGTCGGCCTCCTCCAGCTGCGGGGAGAGTCGCGCGAGCGCAGCCTCGGCCTCGGCGATGGCCCTCTCGTGGGCGGCCAGCTGCTCGCGCACCGCGGCGAGCTCGGCCTCGGCTTCGGCGGCGGCGAGCGCGTGCTCGGCGACCTCGACGTCCCGCTCGGCGGCCTGCACCTGCTGCTGTGCCCGTGACTCGGCGCTCTCCGCGGCTGCCAGGTCCTGCCGGGCGGCGGCCACGCGCGCTTCGCGGCCCGTGACCGGGTCGGCGAACCCGCCGACGACGGTCACGCCCAGGCCGGTGAACGTCACGCGGTCGGGATCGGCGGCGGTCGTGCCGCTGCCGGCGAGGGCGTGCAGGAACCGCCCGGCCGACCGTGGTGCCGCCGCGACGCCGGCCGGCGGCTCGCGGTCGGTCGGCTCGCCGGCGACGAGGACCGCTCCCGGCGGTGCGGTGGCCACCGCTGCGTCGCGGTCGGCGGCGTCGATGACCACCGCGTCGCGGTAGCCGGCCAGTCGCGGCTCCCAGAACCGACGCGTCTCGCCGGTAGCGTCCGCGGTGAGCGTCACGGCGTCGAGCAGCACCTCGGCGTCGATGCCGGCCTCGCCGAGCCGGTCGCGCACCGCGCCAGCCCACCCGCCGCCACCGCCCTCGGCGGCGGCGAGCGCGGCACGCGCGGCGTCGGCACGGTCGGCGGCGACGCCCAGGGCGGCCACGGCCTCGTCCCGTCGCGCCCGCGCCTGGTCCACGGCGGCGGCACAGGCATCGCGGCCGCGACCGTCGGCCTCGCCGGCAGCGGTGCGCAGCGCTGCGGCGCGCTCCTCCAGCTGGCCATGCAGTGTCTGCGCCGTCGTCTGCCGGCTCCGGGCGTCCTGCACGTCCTCGTCGAGCGCCTGGGCCCGCTCAGTGGCGTCGGTGAGCGCGCGCTCGAGCGCGTCGCGGTCCGCCAGGCCGGCCAGCTCCTGCTCGGCGGCGGTGACCTCGCGGTCAGCAGCAGCAAGATGGTCCTCGAGGCCGGAGCGCTCAGCGTCGAGCGTGTCGGCGGTGGCCAGCACGTCGAGGAACCCGCGCGCGAAGTGCAGCCGCCAGTGACGCCACGCCTCGTCCAGGCGGGCCCGGGCGCGGTCGCGGGCGGCGACGTCGGCGAGGTCGGCGTCCTCGCTGCGGCGGGACTCCTCGTCGTGGCGCCGGGCAGCCACGAGCCGCTCGTCGGTGTCGGCGAGCTGGCGCCGCTGGTCGGCCTCGGTCTCGAACGCCGCGCTGCGACCGGTCAGCTGGATGAGGGCGCTGGCGATGTCGGTGGGGCTGAACGCGCCGGCGTCCATCTGCAGGATCGACGGCTTGCTGCGCAGCCCGCCACGACGCGCGACGTAGGCCAGGCAGCGCGGCGTGTCACCGTACAGCGCCTCGCGGTAGCCCTTCGCGCCGACCTCGCTGCTGGCCGGCAGCGCCTTCCACCGCTCGTCGGCCTCGCGGTGGCGCTCCCGGTCACTGTCGGCGGTGGCGAGCACCACGCCGGGCGACCACCGCACCCGCAGGTGCGGTGAGGTCGTAGCGATGCGACACCACACGGTCAGCGCGGTGCCCACGGGGTCGTCGGGGTCGGCGAACCCCCCGACGACGTAGCCGTGGTCGGGCCGCGCGATGCGATGCTCCGATGCGCCGGCCGTCTCCGGCTCGAACAGCAGCTCGGCGGCGCTCATGCCACCGACGCCGGCGTCGACCCGCCACTCGGGGTCGGCGAGCAGCAGGCCGGTGGCGGCCAGGAAGCTGGTCTTGCCCGACTCGTTCGAGTCGCCCTTCGGGCCCCTGCCGGTCACCGCGACGAAGCAGCCCGGGCGCAGCACCACCGGGTGCGAGGTCAGCCGGGCGATGTGGAACGTCTGCACCGCCACGAGATGGCGGCGACCGACCACGCCGCCGGCGTGGCCGGAGTCAGGGGCGTCGATCGGCAGCGTCGCCGCGGTCACGGGCGGTCCTCCTCGTCGCCGTCGGTGGGCTGGGCGCCGCGGGACGTGCGACGCCGGCGGATCGTGGTCGCCATCATCCCGTCGGGCTGGCAGAGCAGCAGCAGGTCCTCCCACAGCCGCTGGCTGCGCTCGGGCGTCAACCGATCGAGCTGCGGTCCGGGCGCGATCGGGGGCCGGTGGCCCTGACGCAGCACGCCGAGGCTACGCAGCCGCCGCACCGACCGGCGAATCGCCTGCTTGGACAGCGCCCGGCTCTTGGCGAGCTCGTCGAGCTCGACCGGCTCGGCATCGGTCCACCGGTCGCCGTCCCGTCGCCCGCGGGCGCGGGGGATGGCCACGGTGTGCAGCAGCACCAAGGTCAGCACCGCGCGGTCCTGCGGCGCGAGCACCCCGATGCCCTCGGCGGCCAGACGATCGGCGACCGCGTCGTCGTAGCCCGCCAGCCAGCCGCCATCGACCGCGAGCAGCTGACGTCCCGCGCCGGCGAGCACCTCGTCGACGACCGCGCGCAGCGTGTGGTCGGCAAGCGCGCGGAACGCGGCGGCAGGCACCGGCGCGTCGGCCAGCTCGACCGCCGAGGCTGCGGCCGTCACCGCGGCCTGGTCGTCGCTGGCGAGGTGGTCGTAGTCGCTCATCGGAGCCGCCTGCGCCGTCAGCGCTCGTCGTGGTCGGGTCGCGCGTGCGGGTCGGGTGTCGATGGTGCGTCGGCGCCGGGGCGGGGCAGCCGGCTGTGCAGGCGACGCACCGCGAGGAGCTGGCTGGGCGACCAGCTCGCCACCGCCGGGCCGAGCCGCACCGTGTCACCGTCGAGCGCGACGAGCCCGGCGACGGCCAGCTCGCCCGACAGCGCACCGAGCCCGTGGCGGGTGTCTACATCGTTGGCGGCGAGCGCCGCGACGACCTCCTGCCTGCTGGTGGTCGCTGCGGGGTAGGGGTCGTCGGTGGGGTCGGGCCAGCACAGCGCCAGGCAGACCGCGAGGGTGCGCACCGCCACCGGGGCGAGCCGGTGGGTCGACCAGCTGTCGTCGGCCTCGGGCACGGCCCCGTCGGCCCAGGCGAGCACGGTCGCGCCGCCGCCGACGTCGAGCAGCCGGCGTCCCAGCCGGTCGGCGCGACGGCGCGCGGCTGCGCGCGCGGCGTCTGAGACCTCGCCGGTGCGATGGGCGCGCAGCCGGGCGAGCGCGACCGCGGTCTCGTCAGGCGCGGCCATCGGCATGCTCCCAGCGGCTGGAAGAAGCGTCGTCCGGCTCCTCGAACGCGGGGCGACGCGCGTGGAGGGTGAACGGGCTGGCGTAGGTGACCGAGCCCTCCGGGTCGACGAACAGCGCGTCGCCGGTGCGCACGTGATAGGCGGCATCCGGGTCGGTGTCGAGCGCCAGCAGGTCGCCGAGCAGCGCGGCAGTCGCCTCCCATGGCAGGCCGCGCAGCGCCGAGGTCAGCTCGCGCTCGCTGGCGCCTTGCAGCTGCTGCTCGGCGGCGAGCTCGCGTCGACGTCGCTGCGCCGACAGCCGCGCGTCGAGCGCAGCCAGCGGATCGTCGTCGGGTGGGGGTGGGGGCGGCTCGCTGGGACGGCTGATCGCCCGACGACCACGGGCGCGGGCGGCACACGCCGCCTCGAGGTCGGAGGCGTCGACCCACGGCTCGGCGTGCTGCCACACCAGGTCGCGACCGACCGTGGCGAGCGCGTCGACATCGGCCTGGCGAGCTGCGGCGAGGTACTCCTCGGCAGCCAGCACCGAGAAGTCGCGGCGCTGGCCGCCCTCATCGAGGATGCGCTCGATGAGCGCGTAGCAGGCGTCGACGTAGCGCTGCGCCTCGGTGACCAGCCGGTAGGCCTCGGCGTCCAAGTCGGGGTGGGCGGCGCTGACGAGGTCGTTGAGCCGGCCGATGTCGTCGAACAGACGGGCGTGGTCGTGGTTGCGGCGCTCGGCGATCAGCTCGCCCAGCGGGGCGGTGTCGACCAGGCGAGCGAGCTCGTCGGCGTAGACGCTGAGCATCGAGCGGCTGGTGACCAGCACCTCGGCCACGTCGGCCCGGCTCGCGGTGCCCGAGTCCAACAGGGCGCGTGCCCGATCCAGCAACACGTACAGCTCGTCGACGCCGCCGCGCTCGGCGACCCGGTCGACGATCAGCAGCCCCACCATGCCGGCCGGGTTGAGCACGTAGCGCTGCTGGTGGGCCTTGGCGAGGTAGGGCTGCAGCAGCCCGAGACGCAGGAACAGGTCGAGGCGCCCCTCCAGTCGCTCGGCCGGCCAGGAGCCCTGGACCCGGGCGAGGAGCTGGCTGCGGGTGAGCCCGCCGCCGTCGGCGTCGGCCATCGCCGCGCACACCGCGCGGGCCATGTCGATGGCCTCCTCGTCATCGACCAGCGCGCCGGCATCACGCGCGATCGGCGCAACCAGCGCGTCGAGGCGCCGCAGCAGCGGCGAGCGCCGCCCGTCGTCGGCGTCACCGAGCGTCAGCTGCCCGTCGTCACCCGTCAGATCACCCTCCTCGCACCGCCGCGATCAGGGTAACGCTGACGGGTGTCAGCAGGTGGGTCCGCAGCCGACCGGGCCGCACCCGCCGCCCATCGCCGGCACGGGCGGGGCGGTCGCGGTGGCGCCGCACTCCTGGCAGGTGTAGGTGTACAGGGGCATGGGCTGGCTCCGATGCGACGAGGCGAGGCAGGGACGGCGAGGTCAGCAGCTGTCCTGCCCGGCGAGCTGGCCGAAGTCGACGCCAACCGCCTGGCTGATCTCCTCGTTCAGCGCTGCCATCAGCACGCTGACCTGCTGCTGGGCGTCGGCGTAGTCGCGGATCGCCGGGTCGGCCTGGGCGGCCTGCTGGGCCTCCTGGAAGCGTGCGATGGCGTCCTCGGGAGGATGCTCGCCGCGCTGCTGGGCCGCGGCCAGGCGGCGCTGCTGGCGCTGCAGCTGCTCGAGGGCCTGCTGCGAGTGCGGTCGGGCCTGCAGTGCCTCGTGGGCGCGGTCGAGGCGGGCGACCGGCTCGGCGGCCTTGAGGGTGTCGGCGAGGTCACGGGCGGCGTGCTCGACGGTGGCGTCCATGGGTGGCGCTCCTTGCAGCGTGGTGGTGGGCAGGTGGCGTGGCGGTCAGCCGCAGCAGCCGCTGGGGGCGGGGAAGGGAGCGCCGGTGGCCTCGGTGATGATCGCCGCGGCCTGGCCAGCCTCGTCGCGCACCTGCTGCTGGGCGGCCTGCACCCGTTGGATGGCGGGCTGGCCCAACGCCGCGTTCTGGAGCCGCTCGAGGTGGTCGCGCTCCTGCTGGGTCAGCGCTCCGGCTCTCGCCCGCCAACCCAGCTCGCCCTGGGCGCTGCGCAGCTCGGACAGGGAGGCCTGGGCGGCCTCGTCGGCCGAGAGGGCCTGCTGGGCGGCTTCGAGCTCGGCGAACGCTGGGGACTCGGCCAGCGCTGCTGCGAAGCGCTGGGCGGCCTCGCGGGTGGCGGTGTCCAGCGCGGTGGGCGCGGTGGTGTCGGTCACAGGGTGCTCCAGTGGTCGCAGGTCGCGGACGGGTGGGGGCGATGAGGCCGTGTGGGGGCGTCAGGGGGTGCGCCGGGTCACTCCTGGGTGGGCGAGGGCACGCCAGCAGCGGCGAAGGCCTGCTCGACGCGGGGATGCTGGGCGCCCACGACGCAGCCCATCTCGTCGCGCAGCTGGTGGCGCAGCGTCAGGCGGGCGGCGTCGCTGGGGTCGACGGGCAGGGAGGCGACCATGGTCAGCACCGCGTCGACGAGGTCGCTGTCGCCACGGGCTGGCGCGTAGTGCACCCACGTGCCGGTCCGCCCATGATCGGTCACCAGGCCCGCGGCCCGCAGCGTCGACAGGGCTCGGGAGACCTGGTAGTCGGGCAGGCCGAGCACATCGGAGAGCTCGCAGCCACACAGGGTGTCGGGCGCGTGCAGCAGCAGCTGCAGCACCCGCAGGCGACGCTCGTCGCCAAGCGCCTTGAACGCGGCCGCGGCCGTGGCCGTGGCCGTGTCGGCTGTCGCGGCCTGCTCGCTCACCGCCCCACCCATAGTCACCCCCGGATCCCCATTGATTGCACTTTGGTGCAACCAAGCGTAGGCTCGCTCGGGGGAGGCCGCAAGTCGCCGGCTCGCTGCGCGCAGCGGGGTGGAGCGTCACCGAGCATTGGTGGCTCGGCTCGCCTACGTCCCACGCGGCAGCCCGCGATCCCCGCGGTGCGCGGCGCCACCTACGATGCAAGAGCGTTTGCTGCGAGGAGGCCGCTGTGAAGCAACGGGGACCGAGCAAGCGCACCGCTGGGCTGCTGCTGGGGGTCGGCGCGCTCGCCGCAGGCGGGGTCCTGGCTCGGCAGCGCGGCGTTGACGTCCCCTCGTTCATGGCCGCCCGCATGGGTGCGTCCTGCGAGCGCATGTGGCACCGCATGCCCGAGGCGTTGCCGCCCAAGCGCATGATCGGCGAGCTCGCGGCGATCCGGGAGCAGAACGCCGAGATCCTGGAGCTGCTGCGCGAGCAACGCCGCGCCCGCGACGCTGCTTCCGAGGGCGCCGCTCCCGAGTAGGACGCGGCGCCACCCCCGGCATGAGCGCGGGGCTCGGCCGCACTGGCCGAGCCCCGCGGCTCACGCGAGTTGCAGGATCAGGCGACGAAGTCGCGCAGCCCGCCCAGGCCCACCGGCGGCTCGGTGCGCCACGCGGTCACCCAGCGGCGGTCGGCGAGGCCGCCGACGTCGGCGAGGTGCTGCTGCTCCAGCAGCGCGCGGCTGCGCAGCACCGGATGGCGGGTGCCGCTGGCCGAGAACGTCGCGTTGACGACCCAGCCGAACGGGGTGATGCCCGCCCGGCGCAGGTCCTCGTCGAGCCGCGCGGCCTCCTGCACCGGCGTGGACTCGGCGAGGGTGACCAGCACCAGCCGCGTGCGCGCCTGGTCCCGCAGGCGCGGCAGCAGCTCGCGCACCGCCTCGGGCACGTCACCGCCGGTGTTGGCGACCTGGCGGTGGTAGCTCTCGCTGGCATCCAGCAGCAGCAGCGTGTGCCCGGTCGGTGCCGTGTCGAGCACCACGAAGGTCTCGCCGGCTCGCGCCACGGTGCGCGCAAACGCCTGGAACACCGCGATCTCCTCGGTGCACGGCGAGGCGAGGTCCTCCTCGAGCAGCGCCTGGGTGTCGGCGTCGAGGTCCTTGGCGGACTCCATGACCTGCGCGGCGTAGCGCTCGGTCTCCGCCGCCGGGTCGATGCGCTCGACGGTGAG
>PWER01000166.1 GCA_003553565.1 Nitriliruptoria bacterium
CCGAGTGTCGCACGCGTGCCAGGATGGCTCCGCCGCCGCGCCGACCGCGACCCTCCAGCCGGGTCTGGCCGGGGCGCCACCACGACCCACCGGGAGCCGCTCATGCACGAGGTCACCGTCAAGGGCGTCACGATCCCCAAGCTCGGCCTGGGCACCTACCGCCTGACCGGCGACGACGCGCGCCACGACATCGCCGAGGCGCTCGCGCTGGGCTACCGGCACCTGGACACCGCGCGCGCCTACGGCAACGAGGTCGAGGTGGGCCAGGCGCTGCGCGCCGCCGCAGTGCCGCGCGAATCGGTGTTCGTGACCACCAAGCTCGCGATGGGGTCGCTGACGCGGGACCGGGTGCGGGCCTCGGCGCAGGCCAGCCTGCGCGACCTCGGCCTGGAGCACCTCGACCTGCTCCTGGTGCACTGGCCCGACCCGGACACGCCGCTGGAGGAGACCCTTGCGGCGCTGACCGAGCTGGTCGAGGAGGGCGCGACCCGCGCGATCGGGGTGAGCAACTTCCCGCCGAGCTGGGTGCGGCGCGCCTGCGAGCTCGCCGCGGTGGTCACCAACCAGGTCGAGTACCACCCCTACCTGTCCCAGGACGCGCTGCTCGCCGAGGCCGAGCGCGACGACCACACGCTGACGGCCTACGCGCCGGTGGCCCGCGGACGGACCGCTGACGATCCGGTGCTGCAGGAGATCGCACACCGCCACGGCCGCACCCCAGCCCAGGTGGCGCTGCGCTGGCTGGTGCAGCAGCCGCGCGTGGTGGCGGTCCCGCGCTCGGCGAGCCAGCAGCGGCGTCGCGAGAACCTCGGCGCGCTCGACTTCGCCCTCGACGCCGAGGAGATGGCGCGGATCACCGCGCTGGACCAGGGCCTGCGCCTCATCCAGGGCGGACGCGTCGACTGGGAGCGGTGAGCGCGCCCGCGGGGCCGGCGGCCCGGCGCCTGACCGCACCCCGCGGACCGCACGAGCGACAGGAGCACGCGTGGGCAGCACCGCCGGGGGCGGCGAGCCGCGGTCGCCGGACCGCGAGTCGCCGGACCGCGAGTCGCCGGACCGCGACGCGCCGGACCGCGACGCGCCAGAGGTGGCAGAGGAGCGCCTGCTCGCCGAGCAGCTGTCCTACTACCGGGCGCGCGCACCCGAGTACGACGCCTGGTTCCGCCGCGAGGGCCGCCACGACCGGGGACCCGAGGCCACCGCCGCCTGGTTCCGCGAGGTCGAGCAGGTGCGCCAGGCGCTCGACGCGCTGCCGCTGGACGGCGCCGAGGTCCTCGAGCTGGCCGCCGGCACGGGCCTGTGGACCGAGCCGCTGGCCCGCCGCGCCGCCCACGTGACCGCCATCGATGCGGCACCCGAGATGATCGCGCGCAACCGCGAGCGCCTGGGTCGCCTGGCCGCCCGCGTCATCTATCGCGAGGAGGACCTGTTCGCCTGGCAGCCCGAGCGCACCTGGGACGCGGTGGTGTTCGCCTTCTGGATCAGCCACGTGCCCGCCGCACGCCTCGACGGGTTCCTGCGTACCGTCGCCCGCGCCCTGCGCCGGGGTGGAGCGCTGCTGTTCGTCGACGCGCTGCGCGAGCCCTCGGCCACCGCCCGTGACGACGCGCTGCCGCCTGCCGAGCAGCAGGTGATGCTGCGCCACCTCGACGACGGCTCGGCGCACCGCATCGTCAAGAACTACTGGGAGCCCGAGGAGCTCGAGCGGCGCTGCCGCGCCGCGGGCCTGCCGGTGACGGTGCGCCGCACCCCCACCTACTTCCTCTACGGGACCGCGCCCTGACGCACGCCGCGCGGTGGAGCCCAGGTCTCCAGCGACCAGGCCATCTCCCAGAAGCGCACCTCGTGCTGGCAGCTGCGCTCGAACGCCCGCGCCATGCGGTCGCGCTCGGCGGGCCCGGCCCGCTCGGCCAGCGCATCGGTGCGCTCGCGGAAGTCGGCGAGGATCTGCTGGCTCTCCGCGCCGGCGTAGAACTGCCACCAGCCGAGTAACGGGTTGTCCGCGGCGGGCGGGTCCTGCTCCAGCGCCCGGGTCGCCGCCCAGATGTAGGTCCACGGGCAGGGCATCAGCGCTGCCATCAGCACGCCGAGCGAGTCGCGCGCCGCAGCCTCCATGTGGTGCACGTAGGCCTGCGCCGAGGGGCCGAGCTCCTCCTGGCGCACCGCGTCGTAGCTGATGCCCACCGCCTCGCACATGACGTGGTGGGGATGCTGCTCGTCCTCGAGCAGGAAGCGGATCTGGTCGTGGAACCACGCCATCCAGTCGCGGTCGGGCGACAGCGCGACGCCCATGCCGTAGCAGCGGATGAACGCGTTCAGGTACTGGTGGTCCTGTCCCACGTAGTGGATGACCGGTTCGCGCGGCAACGAGCCGTCGTGGAGGCCCCGCAGGAACGGGTGCTCCCAGAAGGCCTCGAACAGGTCGGCGTGCTGCTGCCCGAGCTGGGCGGTGAAGGACATAGCGCTCACGCTCCTTGCAGAGCCGAGAGCAGCGAGGATCCCGACGGCGCGGGCACGACCACGCTCCCTCCGCTCGCGTCAACGAGGTCAGGTTCAACGGGTCCCGGCTGGGCCGGTCTCAGTCCCAAGGGGGACGCCCCGAGTGGTACGCGCGCCACCGTAGCCGCGCCCGCGGCGCGCCGAGAGCCCGTCAGCCAGCCTCGGCCAGGGCGGCCTCGGCGGCCTGGCGGGCAAGCGCGCGCTCGGCGTCGACGAGCCCGATGCGGGTGCGACGCTCGAGCAGGTCCTCGACGTCCAGCGCCCCCTCGTGGCGGGCGCCGAACAGCAGCTCCACCCCCAGCACGCCGCGCGGCGTCACGGGCTCGGCCCACCCCAGCTCTCCCTCGGCGAGCGCCACCAGACGCGGCGCCTCGTTGCCGTAGCGCGCGACCAGCCGGGGCGCGGCGGTCAGCGCGGCCAGCCGGTGGGGCGGTGCGGCCCCGACCAGCGGCTGGCGGTGCGTGACGCACGGGCCCGCCGCCACACCCGGGCGTCGGGCGATCCGCTCGAGCACGTCGGCGCCCATCTTGCGTGCGGTGGTCAGCTTGCCGCCCACGATGGTCAGCACGCCATCAGCGTCACCGATGATCCGGTGGTCGCGCGACAGGTCGGCGGTGGCGCCAGAGGGTGCCGGCGTGCCGGCGCCGTCCCCGGACACCTTGGGGTCGGCCAGCAGCGGGCGCAGTCCCGCGTAGGAGCCCACGACGTCGGCGCGGGCGAGCGGGCGCTGCAGCGGGGCGCTGATCGCCTCGAGCAGATAGTCGATCTCGGCGTCGCTGGCCTCTGGGACGTCGCTGGGCTCGGTGACCGGCACGTCGGTCAGCCCGATGTGCACCAGGCCCTGCCCGTCGGGGATGGCCAGCACCCAGCGCCCCCGCTGGGTGGGTGCCGGCACCATCAGCACCGCCTCGGGATGGCCAAGCCGCGCAGCCGGCACCAGCACGTGGCTGCCGCGGCTGGGCTGCAGCGCCACCCGGTCGTCGAGGCGGTCGGCCCACACCCCGGTGGCGTTGACGACGTGGCGGGCACGCACCGTCAGGGTCCCGCCCCCGTGGCGGTCACGGATGGCGGCACCGTCGCCGTCCAGGGCGGTGGCCTCCGTGGCGGTCAGCACCCGCGCGCCGAAGGCCGCCGCGGTGCGCGCCAGCGCGATCACCAGGCGCGCGTCGTCGACCAGGTGCCCGTCCCACAGCCGTGTGGCGCTGCGCACCAGCGCGGCGTCCAGCACGGGGACGTCGCGCGCCGCGGCGGCTGCGTCGATGTGCCGTGGACGCGGCAGCACGGTGGCGGGGGTGCCCGCCGCCCGGCGCAGCGCGTCGCCCACCACCATCGCGCCGGCGAGCTGGCCCAGGTCGACCGGGCCGTGCTCGGCCAGATGCGGGATCACCTGGGCGCGGGAGGCCACCAGGTGAGGGGCGGTGCGCGTCATGAGCAGGTGGCGCTCGCGAGCGCTCTCCAGCGCCAGCCCGACCCGCCCGTGGGCGAGGTAGCGCAGGCCGCCGTGGACCAGCTTGGAGCTCCAGCGGCTGGTGCCCGCAGCGAGGTCGCGGCGCTCCACCAGCGCCACCGACAGCCCCCGGGTGGCCGCGTCGAGCGCGACGCTGGCGCCGGTCACCCCACCGCCGACCACGAGCACGTCGACCGTCTCCCCGCCGTCCAGCGCCTCGAGGTCGCTGGCGCGGCGGCTGCGATGCAGCGAGCTGGGCCGCAGCGCCCACGGGTCGCGCGCCTGGGAGCTCGAGTGCGTGCGCGTCATGCTGCGGTCACCGGCCTCGTGCGCACAGGGTCAGCGGCCCAGGAGGTGGCCGCGCAGCGCGTCGTTGACCGCCTGCGCCTGCTCCATGTTGAGCAGGTGCGCGGCGTCGTCGACGACCGTCAGCCGCGCGTCGGCGATGGCCTCCACGATCGCCTCCCCGTGCGGCGGTGGGGTGGCGGGGTCGTCGGCGGCGGCCAGCACCAGCGTCGACGCGGTGATGCGGGCCAGGTCGGCGGTCAGGTCCAGGGCGGCGATGGCCTCGCAGCACCCGGCGTAGCCCTCGTCGTCGGTGTCGGCGATGGCGCGGCGCAGCCGCTCGACCCTCGCGGGGTGCTGGTCGGCGAAGCCCGCGGTGAACCACCGGCTGACCACCGCGTCGGCCAGCGCCTGGGTGCCCTCCGACCGCGCCGTGGCAGCACGGTCGTGCCACTGCTGGGGCGGGGGCAGCCGCGTGCTGGTGGCCAGCAGCGCCAGCCGGTCGACGCGCTCGGGATGGTGGGCGGCGACCCACTGGGCGATCATGCCCCCAAGCGACAGGCCCACGAGGTGCGCCCGCTCGAGCTCGAGCCGGTCGAGCAGCGCGACCGCATCGCCGCCGAGATCCTCGATCGCGTACGGGCCGGGCGGGGTGGGCGAGGCGCCGTGGCCGCGCAGGTCAGCGCGGATCAGCCGCAGGTCACCGGCCAGGCCCTCCACCTGCGGCTCCCACATCGCCAGCGTGCTGCCCAGCGAGCCGAGCAGCAGCACCGGGGGCGCCTCGTCCGGGCCGTCGATCTCGTGGTGCAGCGCGACTGCGGTCATCGTGGCTCCAACAGCGGTCGGGTCCCTCTCGCCTCGACCCAGCATCATGACATGTGGTGATGCGTCGCTCGACGCGGCACGCGCCGCAGCGGGTGGCGTCGCGGCAGCCCTCCGGCCCCGGGCGCCGGGGCGCGCTCCGGCTGGCGGCGGCAGCGTGCTAGGGCACCGGCAGCAGATCGCGCACGTGCTCGGCGATCGCCAGCGCCGCGGTGCCCGCCGGCGAGGGCGCGTTGCGCAGCGCCACCACCCGACCGTGGTGGGTGATCCAGAAGTCGTCCACGAGCTCGCCGTCGCGCGTCACGGCCTGGGCGCGCACCCCGGCGGGGCCTCGGCGCAGGTCGCGGGCGCGCAGCGCCGGCAGGGAGCGCCGTGCAGCGGCCGCGAAGGCGGTGCGCGACAGGGAGGTGGCCATCTCGCTGGCTCCGGCGCGCCACCAGCGACGCGCCAGCCGGTGGAAGCCCGGCCAGGTCACCGTGTCGCGCAGGTCGCCCAGATCGATGGACCGCCAGCGGTAGCCCTCGCGCGCCAGGGCCAGCACCGCGTTGGGGCCCACCAGCACCTCCCCGTCGACGGTGCGGGTGTGGTGCACCCCGAGGAACGGCAGCGCCGGATCGGGCACGGGGTAGATCAGCCCGTTGACCAGGTGGGTGCGCCCGGGCGCGAGGCGGTAGTACTCGCCGCGGAAGGGGATGATGCGCGGCTCGGCGTCGTCGCCGACCTGCTCGGCCAGCCGGTCGCTGTGCAGCCCGCCGCACAGCACCACCGCGTCGAGGTCGTGGCGATCGGTGCGCCCGGCCAGGCGCAGCGTCGCGCCGCCGTCGTCGCGCAGGCGCAGCTCGGACACCTCGGCGCCGGTGCGCACCGTCCCGCCGCGCTCGACCACCTCGGCGGCCAGCGCCCGCGTCACGGCCCCGTAGTCGACGATGGCGGTGTGCGGCGAGTGCAGTGCGGCGATGCCGCGGGCGTGCGGCTCCAGCCGCGCGAGCTCGTCACGGTCGATCAGCGCCACGCCGGGCACCCCGTTGGCGAGCGCGCGCTGGTGGATTCGCTCGAGGCGCTCCCGCTCGACCTCGTCCTGGGCGACCACGACCTTGCCGCACTCCTGGTAGTCGAGGCCGCGCTCGGCCGCGAAGGCGTGGAGCAGCATCACCCCGCGGCGGCACAGGGTCGCCTTGAGCGAGCCGGGCTCGTAGTACAGCCCGGCGTGGACCACCCCGCTGTTGCGCCCCGTCTGGTGGATGGCCACGACCGGTTCCTTCTCGAACACCGTCAGCGCCAGGCCGGGGTGCTGCTGAAGCAGCGCCCGCGCCACCGCGAGCCCGATGATCCCACCGCCGACGATCCCTACGTGCACCGCGTCCTCGCTCGTCGCTCGCCCGCGCCTCCGCGACGCGCTCCGCCGCCCGCGGCGAGCCTATCGGAGCGCCGGAGGCGGCCCAGCGGGCGGGCGTCACCCGCGCTCGGGACCTGCACGCCCTGGTTTCGGGACCCTCGCCCCTGCTGGCCGGGCCCCGATGCGGTTCCCTGGGAGGGCCCCTCCCCGAGCGAGGGCCGGCAGCGCACGCGCCACGTCACCAACGGGAGGCCGATCGCCATGGGATCCGCCGCACCCGCGCGCCGCGGCGCCCGTGGGCTGCTCGTGGTGCTGGCCGCCGTCATCGGGCTGGTCACCACGCTGGGCGCGCTGGCCGCGCCCACCGCCGCGGCCGCCGGGCACGCCGGGGCCGCCGGCGCCGCGGGGCAGGAGCCCGCCGCGCGCGAGGCCGTCGCAAGCGCCGAGGACGACGCGGGGGTCACGCTCGTCTACTTCCGCAGCGAGACCTGCCCGGTGTGCACCAACGAGGCCGACCCGTGGCTCGCTGAGCTCGGCGAGGAGCACCCCGACCTCGACATCCGCTCGATCGAGGTCAGCACCGACCCGCAGGCCCAGGACGTGTTCCGCCAGATGATGGAGCGCCGCGGGGAGGAGGCGCGCGGCGTGCCCGCGTTCGTGCTGGGCGACCGGGCGTGGGTCGGGCTCACCGACGGCATCCGCTCCGAGATCGAGCAGCTCGTGCGCGCCGCCCTCGACGAGGCACCTGACGACGCGCCCGAGGCCGCGCCAGAGGACGAGGCCGACCCCACCGGTGCCGAGACCCTGTCGCTGGGACCGCTGGGCACCGTGGACCTCGCCGCGCAGCCGATGCTGGCCGCCACGGCGCTGATCGGGTTCGTCGACGGGTTCAACCCGTGCTCGCTGTGGGTGCTGACCGTGCTGCTCGCGATGGTGCTGCACTCGGGCTCGCGCGGTCGCATCGCCGCGGTCGGCGGCACGTTCCTGCTGGTCACCGCGGCGATCTACGGCCTGTTCATCGCCGGGCTGTTCACGGTGCTGGGCTTCGCCGACGAGCTGCGCGCGGTCCAGATCGCCGTGGCGGTGCTGGCGCTGGGCTTCGCCGCGGTCAGCATCAAGGACTTCCTGGCGTTCAAGCAGGGGCTGTCGCTGTCGATCCCCGACCGCTTCAAGCCGCGGATCTACCGCGGTGGGCGCGAGCTGCGGCGCACCGACCGGTCGCTGCCGGCGCTGCTCGGCCTCACCGTCGTCTTCGCTGCGGGCATCGCCGTGGTCGAGCTGCCCTGCACCGCCGGCTTCCCGCTGGTGTGGAGCGGCCTGGTGGCCGACGCCGGGGTCGCCGGCGCCGGCTTCCTCGGGCTGCTCGGCACCTACCTGACGGTCTACCTCGCCGTGGAGATCGCGATCCTCGTGGGCGCGCTGGTCACGCTGCGCGCCACGCGCCTGCAGGAGGTGCACGGGCGCTACCTCAAGCTGATCGGCGGCACCGTGATGGCCGCGATCGCCGTGGTGCTGCTGGCAGACCCGAGCCTGATGGAGTCGGTGACCGGCTCCTTCGGCGTGGTCGGCGCGGCGCTCGCGGTGGCCGCCGCCGCCATCGCGTGGGACCGCCAGCGCACCCGACCGGCCACGCGCGTGTGAGCGTGCCCTGACCGGGGCGCAACGGCCACCGACCGCGCGCGCAGCTGCCGCCCGCTAGGGAGCCTCGAGGCGCCACAGCCCGGCAGCGCGGAAGGCCGCCACCGCGGCGCCGAGCTCGGCGGGCCACGGGCGCCGGTCGATGGCGGCGTAGCGCTCATTGCCGGGCACTTTGTGAGCCGGCCGGTACTGGCCCATCACGTTGACGGCCGTGTCGGTCGACAGGCTGGCCAGCAGCTCGGCGACCGCGCGCGCGTCGGCCTCGCCGCCCGGCATGACGAGGTGGCGCACCAGCAGCCCGCGCCGTGCCACCCCTCGGTCGTCGACGACGAGGTCGCCGACCTGGCGGTGCATCTCGGCCACCGCGCGCGCGGCGATGTCGGGGTAGTCGGCGGCCCCCAGGTAGCGCCGGGCGCGCTCGGGGTCGAGGGTCTTCACGTCGGGGAGGTAGACGTCGACCAGGCCATCCAGCAGCGACAGCGTCGCCGGATCCTCATAGGCACTGGTGTTCCAGACCAGCGGCAGCGTCAGCCCCTGCTCCACTGCGGTTGGCAGCGCCTCGAGGATCTGGGGCAGCACGTGCTCGGGGGTGACGAGGTTGATGTTGTGGCAGCCCTGGCGCTGCAGGTCGAGCATGAGCCCCGCCAGCTGCTGCTCGGTGACCTCGCGTCCCGCGGCGGTGTGGGCGATGTCGGCGTTCTGGCAGAACACGCAGCGCAGGTTGCAGCCCGAGAGGAAGATCGTGCCCGAGCCGCGGCGCCCGCGCAGCGCGTCCTCCTCGCCGTGATGCGGCGCGGCGCCGACCACTCGCGCCCACCGCCCGATGCGACAGCCACCGACCTCGTCGTCCAAGCGGTCGACCGCGCGGCACGGCCGCGGGCACACCCGGCACGGGCGCAGCAGCTCCCGGGCCCGGGCGACGCGGTCGCCCAGCCAGCCCTCGCGCTGGGCGCGCACCGCGCCGGTGGCAGCCATCGCCTACCTCCTGGTCGCCGAGCCTGGTCGCTGGGAGCGCTAGGCGCCGACGGGCTCGCGGACCTCCTCGGGCTTCCACCGGACCTCGGCGAGGTCGTCGGCGGTGTCCAGCACCCGGTCGGCGAAGGCCTCGGACTGGGGCAGCGGGCCCTCCTCGCGCAGCTGGCCCGACCCCATGTTGTAGGCGATGAGCGCGTCCCGGGTGCTGTCGAAGTCGTCCATCAGGCCAGCGATGTAGGCCACGCCGGCCAGCGCGTTGTCCTCGACGTCGTGCGGGTCGAGGGGCTCGTCGAGGCGGTCGGCGACGCGCTCGGCAGTCGAGGGCATGACCTGCATCACCCCCACCGCGCCGGCGTGGGAGCGCGCGCCCTGGTCCCAGCGAGACTCGTGCCAGGCGAGCGCGGCCGCGAGCTCGGGCTCCACGTCCTGCTCCTGCGCGGCCTCGACGACCGGCACCAGCTCGTCGGGCTCTCGCTCGATCGCCGCGACGAGCTCGTCGTCGTCGAGGACCTCGTCGGGCTCGGGTGGGGGCTCGTCGTCGGGCTCGTCCACGGTGGCCACCCGCACCGGCTCGGGCTGGCGCTCGATGACGACCTCGACCTCCTCGTCCTCGTCGAGCGTGGTGGCCACGGCAGCCAGCAGGCCGCTGGCCACCACGAGCCCCACCAGCGCCGCCGGCGGCAGATGTCGAGGCGGATCGGTGCGTGGGCCGTGCTCGTCTCTGGTCGAGCTCATGGAACTGACAGCTCCTCAAGAGGGCTCGTGGCGCCCCCGCACACGCGGCGGTGTGCGCCGCGCCACGCGCCGGTGCGAACCGCATGGTCGGCTCGTGGTCCGCGCAGCGGCGAGGCCGGGCCGAGGTGGGCGGCACGACTGCGCGAGCATCTCCCGCGCGGGCCGACGGGACTGTCCGTCAGCGCTTCGAGCGTGCCTTCGCGCGCTTCTTGGCGGTCTTCTTGCCCTGACGGGGTCGTCCGTCGGTGTGAGCGCGCTTGCGGCGCTTGCCGCTCCCTCTAGCCGAGGATCCTCCCCCGCTGCGCCCGCTGGCATGCGTGTCGCCAGCGTCGTCGGGGTCATCGGGGTCAGCGCTGCGCTTGTCCTCGCCGCTGCCCTTGTCGTCGCGACGCAGCGCCTGCGACCCCTCGAGCACCGCGAGGTTGGTCCGCTCGGCACGCCGGGCGCGCCAGGTGATCGCGAAGGTGATGGCGCCGAACAGCACCAGGCTGATCGCGCCCATGGCCACCACGGCCTCCAGGCCCTGCGGCAGCTGCAGCGCCGCGACGAGCACCACCGAGACGGGCAGCAGCCACTTGGCGGTGCGCTGCTGGTTCTGGGCGAAGACCACCGCCAGGCGCGCGTCACGGCGGGTCGAGGCCGCCTGCATGCGGTTGACCGTCCGGCGCACGCGACGCTTGTCCTCGCGCTCCAGGCGGCTCCACTCGCGGTTGAACTCGGCCGGGGTGGGCAGCTTGGGCTGTCGTGCCATGGGCGCACCCTACCCGACGCGCGGGGCACCGGGTCGCGGCAGGCCGCCTCCTGCTGACCGGTCAGGCCGCTCTGGTGGCGCACGTGAGCCCTCCGGGCCTCGATGTGCTCGCGGTGCGCGCGATGCGGCGCGGCGCTGGGCTAGGGTCCCACCCAGCCGAACCCGGCAGGGAGCCCCCTATGACCACCCATCCGCACGCCGGACAGCCCGCCGACCCCGCCATGCTCGTCGACCTCGATGCGCTCGTGGGGGCCTACTACGACCGCGCGCCCGACCCCGAGGATCCCTCCCAGCGGATCGCCTTCGGCACCTCGGGGCACCGCGGCTCCTCGCTGACCGCCAGCTTCAACGATGCGCACATCGCGGCGATGTCGCAGGCGGTGTGCCGCTACCGCCGGGCCCATGGCATCGAGGGGCCGCTGTTCCTGGGGCGCGACACGCACGCGCTCAGCGGACCCGCCCTGCAGACCGCCATCGAGGTGATGGTCGCCAACGGCCTCGAGGTGCGCGTCGACCCGCGGGACCGCCCCACCCCGACCCCGGCGATCTCGCACGCGATCCTGACCGCCAACCGCGGGGTGCGCGACCGCCGGCAGGCCGACGGGGTGGTGATCACCCCATCCCACAACCCGCCCGAGGACGGCGGCTTCAAGTACAACCCGCCGCATGGCGGGCCTGCCGGCGTCGACGCCACCGGTTGGATCGAGCAGGAGGCCAACCGCCTGCTCGCCGGCGGCCTGACCGAGGTGCAGCGGATCGACATCAGCGCCGCGCGGGCGGGCACGGTGGGGCACGACTACCTCGCCGCCTACGCCGAGGACCTGCCAGGCGTGATCGACCTGGACGCGATCCGCGGGGCGGGCCTGACCCTCGGGGTCGATCCGCTCGGGGGCGCCACCGTCGACCTGTGGCAGGAGATCGCCACGCGCCACGACCTGGACCTGCGGGTCGTCAACGCCGCGATCGACCCGACGTTCGCGTTCATGCGCCGCGACCACGACGGCAAGATCCGCATGGACTGCTCCTCGCCCAGCGCGATGGCAGGGCTGGTGGAGCTGCGCGAGCAGTTCGACCTGGCCTTCGGCAACGATCCCGACGGCGACCGCCACGGGGTGGTGACCCCCCACGACGGGCTGCTGAACCCCAACCACTACCTGGCCGCGTCCATCGCCTACCTGTTCGGCGGGGCGCGGGACTGGGGTGAGGCCGGCATCGGCAAGACGCTGGTGTCCTCGTCGATGATCGACTGGATCGCCGCCGACCTCGGCCGCCGGCTCGTCGAGGTGCCGGTGGGCTTCAAGTGGTTCGTGGACGGGCTGCTGGAGGGCTCGCTGGGCTTTGGCGGCGAGGAGAGCGCCGGCGCATCGTTCCTGCGCCGCGACGGTGGTCCGTGGAGCACCGACAAGGACGGGATCATCCTGTGCCTGCTCGCCGCCGAGGCGACCGCGATCACCGGGATCGATCCCGGCCAGCGCTACCGCGAGCTCACCGAGCGCTTCGGCGCGCCGGTCTACGCCCGCGTCGACGTGCCGACCTCGCGGGCCGACAAGGAGGCGCTCAAGCGCCTGTCACCCGAGGCTGTGACCGCCACCGAGCTGGCAGGCGACCCGATCACCGGGGTGCTCACGCGCGCGCCCGGCAACGACGCGCCCATCGGGGGCCTGAAGGTCACCGCGCAGGGCGGCTGGTTCGCCGCGCGGCCCTCGGGCACCGAGGACGTCTACAAGGTCTACGCCGAGAGCTTCCGCGACGACCAGCACCTGCGCGCCCTGCTGGACGCCGCCGAGGGCGTGGTCCAGGGCGCGCTCGGGCGCGACGCGGGCTGACGGGCCCGGCCGTCCGCGACGGCCGACGACCCGAGAGGCGAAGGGGGCCGACCCGGACGGGTCGGCCCCCTTCGTCGCGGTCGCAGGCGCCGCGTGGCGCCCCGGTCAGCTCGGGCTCGGCTCCTCGGCCCGGGCTGCGGCGAGCTCCTCGGCGGAGCGACCGCGGGTGTGCTGGAAGCCGTAGACGATCAGCCCGATGACCGCCGCGCCCAGCACGGTGGCGATCGGCTGCATCGGCTGGAGCAGCAGCCCCGCCGAGGCGGCGATCAGCACCACGCGGAAGCCGCGCTGGACCATCGGTGTCTTCGAGAACAGGCTCTGCATGCTCGTGATGATCCCGAGCGTGGCGATCAGCACGAACGCGGAGGGCACCAGCTGCGGCAGGCCCGGCTCGATGATGAAGTCCGGCCAGGTGAACAGCGCCACCATCAGCAGCAGCAAGGGCAGCGTCATCTGGATCGCGCGGACCATGGTCCGGTTGAACGACGCATCAGCGATCTTGGACGTCACCGCCGCGGTCACCGACGTGGGCGGCGACAGCTCGCCGAACGCCGCGATCAGGAACGCGTAGAAGTGCACCTGCCACGGGTCGAACCCGGCCGAGATCATGAACGGCGCGATGACCACGGCCACGATGATGTAGGTCGGGGCGGGCGGCAGGCCCATGCCGACCACGTAGCCGAACAGGAACGCCACCACGATGACCAGCACGAGGTTGACGCTGGCCACCTGGATCATCAGCTGACCCACCGCGGTGGGCACGCCGGTGATGGTGAACGACGCGGTGACCATCCCGAGGATCGCAAGCAGCACCGTCAGCTCGCCGGTCATGCGCCCGAAGGTCTCCACGAAGCCGCGGTAGGGCTCGATGATCTGGCTCGCGGTGCGACGCTCGGGCTCGCGGATCAGCTTGTAGAGGAACAGCAGCGACAGCACGACCATCAGCCCGATGAACACCTGCTGGGCCGAGGTCATGGCCGGCGCGCGCTGGACGCCCATCAGGTAGATGAGCCCGCCGATGGCGCCGGCGTAGGCCAGCAGGTTCACCGTGTCGAACAGGTTCAGCGGCTCGACCTTGGGCACCTCGCCGCGGGCGGCGAACCGGGCCGACAGCAGGTACACCGACAGCGACACGCCGATGAAGTAGATGATCGCCGGGGCGAAGCCGCGGGCCACGACCTCGAAGTAGCCCACCCCGAGGTAGTCGGCCATCAGGAACGCCGCGATGCCCATCAGCGGCGGCATCAGCTGGCCGCCCAGCGACGTGGCCGTCTCGATCGCTGCGGCGCGGACCTTGGGGATGCCCGAGCGGATCAGCGCGGGGATCGTCACCGAGCCGGTGGTGGCGGCGTTGGCGGCACCGCTGCCGCTGACCGCGGCCACACCGAACGAGCCCACCACGGCCGCCTGGGGCAGCAGGCTCGGAGAGCGCACCGCGAGGCGCTGGGCTCCCTTCAGGATCGAGTCGATCGCGCCGAACCCACGCAGGGCCGCGAGCACCAGGATGAACGAGCCGATGATGCGCAGCGCCAGCTGCGGCAGCTGCTCGAAGATGCCGGTGCTGGTCTCGAGGCTCATCGAAGTGATGACGCGCTCGAGGCTCATGCCCGAGTGACCGAACATCCCAGGGATCAGGAACCCCCACAGGACGTAGGCGGCCAGCAGCAGGTTCAGCACGAACAGCGGGAGGTACTTGCGCCGGCTGTACTCCAGCAGCAGCACCACCAGGGCGGCGCCGGCCATGATGTCGATGTCGGTCCAGCGGCCGAGCCGCAGCATCCGGATGTTGTCGAACTCGATGAACAGGTAGCCGCCCGCCACCACGGCCACGGCGATGAGCGCCACTCCGATGGCTGCGCTGGCCAGCACCGGGAGCCTGGGGTAGAGCTTCCCGGACCGGATGTCGTCGAGGGTGAGCATGATGTAGGCCACCGGCACCATGCCCACGGCAAGCGTGGTGGGCCCGCCGGCACCGGTGGCGTAGTAGTAGAGCAGCACCGCGGTGAAGAACACCGCCACCGCGTAGAAGCCGGTGGTGGCGGTGACCTGGAGCCATCGCGGCGGCTCCTGCGACGAGGGCGGCGCGACCGCACCGGTCGCGGAGGTCGGCGCTTCGGTCATCGCGCGTCCTGCGGACCGGTGCGGTCGTGGGCGGCCAGCATCAGGTCGCCTCGCTCCTCGGTCAGGCGTGGGCTACTCGGCGATCCGGTCGTCCCACTCGTCCTCCCAGACGCCCTGGTCGTCCATCCACTCGGCCATGCCGGGGTGGACCTCGATGTCGTCGATGGAGGCGGCGACACCGCGGGCCTGCAGCTCGGCCGGGTCGTCGGCCAGCACCGAGAAGGCCTCGTTAGCCGCGGCCAGGTCCTCGGCGTTCTCGGCGATGAGGTCGAGCTTGTCGTAGACCACGTCGGCGTCGTACTCCATGCCGAGGTGGAAGCCGTAGAAGAACGGCACGAACATCGCCTCGTCCACGCCGACGTCACCCTCGAAGCCACCGGGGTCGACGCCCACGACCTCGTAGCCGGCCTCCTCGAGCTCGGCCATCTCGTCATCGCTGGGGTTGAGGATCTGCATGTCGGTCTGCAGCTCGGCCTCGACGACCCACGGCGCGGGGTCGAGCTCGGAGGTGGTGTAGGCGATCATGCCGCTGATCTCGCCACCATCGAGCGAGTCGCCTGCCACGCCGGTGTCGACCTCGACGTACTCGTGGCCCACGTCCACCGCGTCCATCGCGGCCTCGAGGTTGGCGCGCACGTCCCACGGCGCCGGGCCGGTGAAGACCGCCTCGCCCTCGAGGTCGCCCCAGCTCTGGAACTCGTCGGCGTTGTCGGCGTTGATGGCCAGGCCGGTCTCCATGGGGTAGGCCCAGAACGACTGCACCGGGATCTGCTCGGCGTCGTCGCTGAAGCCCTCGAAGCGGTCGCTGTCCGCGGCCATCTCGGCGAAGGCGACGTCAGCGCCGTAGATGCCGTCGAAGTCACCGTCGACCGCGTAGCCGATGACGGTCTGGACCGCGCCGCCGGTGGGCTGCACCGTGATCGAGTAGTCGTCCCACTCGCGGTTCATGACATCAGCCAGGGTGACCAGCGCGGCGTGCCCGGCCGAGCCGACGTCCGAGGTGCCCCAGTCGATGTTCTCGGCATCGGGGTCGACCTCGTCCTCGTCTGGCTCCTCGGGCTCGGGCTCGTCCTCGTCGGCCTCCTCCTCGAGCTCTTCCTCGAGGTCCTCCGGGTCCGGCTCGTCAGCGAGATCCTCCTCGCACGCTGCCACGAGCAGCGTCAGAGCAGCCAGGATCGCCAACCAGAACAAGGATCGAGATCGCATCTGTGCCTCCTCCAGGCCCCGCCTCGGTTCACGTCGATGTCGCGTCCCTGCAACGATCGGGACCGTAGAAGATGCCCTTCGGACTGTCAACGATTGGACGGCCTAACGGGTTGGCTCGAACCGAGCCGTGTGAATCGGGGTTCATGGCGTGAGGGCGCACCAGCTCGCGGCACCTGCGGCGGGGTGGGGACGACCCCAGCGCGGTGCCCCGACGGGCCGGGTGGTGGTCGCGTGCGCTCAGGGCAGCCGGCCGGCGTGGGCCAGGGCGAGCCGGACCAGCCGATCCTGCCCCCCGCTCATCTCGCGAGCCACCGCGGGTCGGGTGGCCTCCTCGGGTGACAGCCACACCAGGTCGAGCGCGTCCTGCGCGGGGTGGCACGCGCCCTCGACCGGTATGAGGTAGGCCAGCGCGACCGCGTGGTGGCGCGGATCCACGAATCCCGACGGCGAGGGCTCGGGGAAGTACTCGGCGACGGTGAACGGCGCCGGGGCGGTGGGGATCTGCGGCTCGGCCTCGGATCCGAGGTCCTTGGCGAGATGGCGCCACAGCGCCTCGCGGACGGTCTCGCGGTACAGCACGCGACCCGAGATCACCGCACGGCTGATCGACCCGTCCGGACGGTGACGCAGCAACAGCCCCACGCGCTCGAGGACGCCGAGGTGGTTCACGCGCGCCGGCACCACCTCCACGTAGACCAGCGGCACGCGGTCGCGGACCATCTCGAGCTCTTCCTCGGGCAGCCACCGGGTCTGCGTCTTCGTGTCGTTGTCGGCCACCACCGCTCCTCGTCTCGGATCTCGCTCACGGATCACCACGCGCCGCACGCGCCGCACGCGCCGATTCTCGCGGGCCGAGGCGGCGAGGTCACGCCGGCAGCGCGAGCGCCGCCTGCGTGGCGGCAGGCGCCGACGCGCGCTTGACTGGCCGGCCGGTGGCGCGGGCACCGCGAGGGCGGCATGCCTCGCGTCGTGGCCGGAGAGGACGGCAGCGAGCACGAGGCGGGAACGACGGTGAGCGCGATCCGGCCGAGCTGGTTCGCCGAGGCCGTGTGCGCTCCTGGCGACGTGGCCGCCGGCCAGGGCCGCGCGCTGAGCGTTGACCGCTGCGAGGACCGTCAGGGCACCAGGCGGCCCGGCGCGAGGATCCCCTCGGGGTCGAGGGCGCGCTTGATCGCCCGCAGCGCGTCGACCTCGACGGGATCGCGAGCCCGAGCCACCCAGGCTCGCTTAGCCACGCCCACGCCGTGCTCGGCGGCCACGCTGCCCGCGCGGGCGAGGATCAGGTCCAGCACCGCGGTGACGATCGCGTCCTCGTCGGCCGCACGGCCGAGCACGTTGACGTGCACGTTGCCATCGCCCAGGTGACCGAAGGTCAGCGTCCACGCCCGCGGGTCCACCGCGCGCACCGCGTGGGCGACCGCCTCGGGCGTGCTGGCCAGGGCCTCTGGCGGCACGCTGACGTCCAGCTTGACCGGGACGCCGCGAGCGGCGATGGCCTCGTTGAGCCCGTCGCGGTAGGTCCACAGCGCCTCGCGCTGGCTGGGCGCGTCAGCCACGACCACCGCGCTGGGGTCGATCCCCGCCGCGGTGATCGCCCCCTCCAGCTGGGCCTCGAGGTCGCCGGGGCCGGCGAGCTCGGCCACGACCAGCACCGGCCAGGCCGCATCGAGGGGGTCGGCCAGCCCGTGGTGGGCGCACACCAGCTCCAGGCCGTCGCGGTGCAGGAAGTCAGCGGCCTCCAGGGTGGTGGGCGCGTGCGCGCGCAGCGCGGCGAGCAGGCTCGCGCCGGCCTCCAGGTCAGCCACACCGGCCAGGGCGGTCAGGCGGCGGGCGTGCCAGGGCACCAGGCCGAGGCGAACCCGGGTGAGCACGCCCAGGGTCCCCTCGCTGCCGGCCAGCAGCCCGACGAGGTCGTAGCCGGTGTTGTCCTTGCGCAGCCCCGACAGGCGGCGCATCACGCGCCCATCAGCGAGCACCGCCTCGACGCCGCGCACGTGGGCGCGCATCATGCCGTGGCGCACCGCGCGGGCGCCGCCCGCGTTGGTGGCGACCATCCCGCCGATGGTGGCCCCCCAGCGCCCGCCATGGTCCACCGGCACGTCCCAGCCCGCGCGACGCACGTGCTGCTGCACCTGCGACAGCACCGCGCCGGCACCGACCACCACCTCGCCCGTCTGCGCCTCGACGGGCTCCAGCGCGTCCAGGCCGGCCAGGGATACGCACACCTCGTCGGCCTCGGCGATCTGCCCGCCGACCAGGCCGGTGTTGCCGCCCTGGGCGACCACCGGCGCGCCGTGCTCGGCGCACACCGCCACGGCCGCGGCCACCCCCTGGGTGTCGCGGGGACGCACCACGCAGCGTGGCGTGCCCTGCCAGCGCCCGGTGAGGTCGTGGGCATAGGGAGCGCAGACGTCGGCCTCGGTGCGCACGGCCTCGGCACCGAGCGCGGCGCGCAGCGCCGCGACCACGGGGTCTGCGCCCGGGTCGCCGGGATCGCCCGGCGAACCGGGCGGCTGCGAGGGGTTCAGCGCTGGCATCGGTGGCCTCGGCGGTCGCGGCCGGCACGGCGCCACGACGGGCTCGGGGGTCCCGGCAGGCGCGAGGTGTGCGGCAGGCGCAGCGGGTGCGCCGCACAGCGCACCCATCCCTACCCGGCGCACCGCTGCCCGTCCAGCCTGCTGCGCCCAACCCGCGCGGTGTGGTGGGATACGGTCCCCGCATCCGAGTCGAGAGGAGCCACCATGACGGAGAGCGTCTACAAGGTCATCGAGCTGGTCGGCACCAGCGACGAGTCCTGGGAGAAGGCCGCCAAGGCCGCGGTCGCCAAAGCCGGGGAGAGCCTCGCGGACCTGCGCGTGGCCGCGGTCTCCGAGCAGGACATGACCATCGAGGACGGCGAGGTCGCGCTCTACCGCTGCAAGGTCAAGGTGTCGTTCAAGGTCCGCGACGACTGAGCGCTGCGGTCGGGGTCGATGCCCACGGGGCGCGCCTCGACCCCGACACCGGGATCCGGGCGCCCCGACGAGGGCGGCCCGGCCCGCCGGTCCCCGCGCCGTGGAGGTGATGGCTGGTGACCGACGTGGCAGGCCGCACGGTGCTGATCACCGGCGGCGCCGGGCAGCTGGGTCGCGCCCTCGGGCTGCGCCTGGCAGCTCGCGGCGGCCAGGTGGTCCTGTGGGACCGCGACGGTCCGGCGCTGCAGACCGCGGCCGATGCGATCGCGGAGGCGACCGGCGCCGCGCCCTGGACCCACGCGCTGGACATCACCGACACCGAGCAGGTGGATGCCGCGCTGGCGCGGGTGCGCAGCGAGGTCGGCGCGGTGTCGGTGCTGGTCAACAACGCCGGCGTGGCCAGCGGCTCGCGCCTGGTGGACCTCGACGACGCGACGATCCGCGCGCAGCTGACGGTCAACGCGCTGGCTCCGCTGCTGCTGACCAAGCGCGTGCTTCCCGACCTGATCGCGCGCGACAGCGGCCACCTGGTGACCATCGCCTCCGCGGTGGGGCTGCAGGGCGTTGGCATCGCGCGGCTGTCGGCCTACGTCGCGAGCAAGCGCGCCGCGGTGGGCATGCACGAGGCCGTGCGCCACGAGCTGCGCCAGGACGCACCGGGCGTGGCGCACACCCTGGTGTGCCCCTACTTCATCGACACCGGCATGTTCCGGGGCACGCGGCCGCGATGGCCGCCGATGCTGGCGCTCGAGCCGGTGGCTGACGCGGTGGTGGGCGCCATCGAGCAGGACCGACCGCTGGTGCGGATGCCGTGGGTGATCAGGCTCGTCGGGCTGCTCAACCTCCTGCCCACCGCGGTGACCGACCGGATCAGCGACGCCATGGGCGTCCACCGGGCGCTGGAGACCTACGAGGGTCGCTCGGCCCGCTGAGCGCCCGGCGCGCGCACCTCCAGGGTGCGCAGGCGGTTCAGCGCCGCGGCGACCTCGTGGTGGCGCGGCGCCGCCACGTCACCCGCCCAGCGCGCCGCCAGGGCCTCGGCGGGCTCCTCACCGAGCGCCTGCGCCAGCGCGGCGAGCGCCTCGGCCAGCGTCGCCGACCCGTCGAGGAGCCCGTCCTCGACCAGGCGCCGCAGCGCCTGCCCGACCCCGGCGGTCAGCGACGGGTCCACCAGCTGGTTCACCGCCGCCAGGTCGACGGTCGCAGGCCCCACGCGCAGCGCCCCGGCGCCCCGGGGCGTCACCGCCGGCTTGCCCTTGTGGCGCACCGGCACCGAGGCGGGGTCGGGCACGCGCGCGGGCACCGGCGGGAAGGCGCGGGCGCCGCCCTCGCGTCCGGGCACCGCGGCGGCGATCGCGTGGGCGTCGCCGGTCACCTCGGACGCGGTGAAGGCATGCAGGCGGATGACGGTGTCGGCGACGTCGAAGGCGTCACCGGAGCCGCCGGCCACCAGCACGGTCGACACGCCGCGGTCGCGGTGCAGCGAGCGGGCCAGGTCGGTGAAGGGGGTCAGCGGCTCGGCCTCGGCGGCCACCAGGCGCTGCATGCGCACGTCGCGGACCATGAGGTTGGTGGCGGCGGTGTCCTCGTCGATCAGCAGCGCGTCGGCGCCGGCCTCGAGGGCCTCCACGGTCGCGGCGGCCTGGCTGGTGGAGCCCGAGGCGTCCTCGGAGCTGAAGTCGGCGGTGGAGGCGCCGGTGGGCAGCGCGCCCACGAACCGCGACACGTCCACGCGGGCCACGCGCCGCCCGTCCTCCGCGCGGATCGCCACCGCGTCGGGGCGGGTGACGCAGCGCTCGCGCCCGTCGCCGGGGACGTGGTCGTAGACGCCGCGCTCGAGCGCGCGCAGCAGCGTCGACTTGCCGTGGTAGCCCCCGCCGACCACGACCGTGACGCCCTCGGGCACGCCCATCCCGGTGACCGCGCCGGCGTTGGGCAGGGTGACGGTGCGCGCCAGCGACGTCGGCGCGGCGAAGGGCACCACGCCCGACCCGGTCAGCGGGCGATCGTCGACGCCCGAGCGCCGTGGCAGCACCGCGCCGTCTGCGACGAAGGCGACCAGGCCGAGGTCACCGAGCTGGCCGCGCAGGGCGGCGGCGTCCTCGCAGACCTCAGCGCCGGCGCGCACCCGCTCGTGGTCGGCGGTGGTCCAGCGCAGCCCCTGGGCCACGGCGGCCGGCAGCTGGCGGGTCAGCAGGTCGGCGGCGTGGCGCCCGCGGATGCGCCGCCCGTCAGCGGGCAGCGCCACCGCCAGCCGCAGCGTCACCGCCCCGTCAGGGGCGACGTGGATGGCGCTGCGTGCCAGCACCTGCTGGCCGCCGGTGTCCACCGAGAACGGTGCGTCCCGGCCCGTGCCCAGCGCCGCGGCGGTGGCGCGCACCAGCGCATCGGCCACGCCGCGTCGGCGCGGCCGGGATGCCAGCAGGTCATCGGGCAGGCCGGCGACCTCGGGCGGGACCCGCACCTGCAGGCGCGAGGGCGGCGCGAACGGGTCGGCTTGGACGCGCACCACGGCCAGCTCGCCGTGCTCCCACGCCCAGCGGCCGTCGCGCAGGCGCTTGTAGCCGCCGTAGCCGCGGCCGTCGAGACGCTCGAGGTCCGCACGCAGCGCGTCGAGGTCAGCAGGCATGGCCCGGACCGTAGTCGCCAGACGCCCGGGCGAGCCGAGGCACCCCACCCCCGCCTCGGAGCGGGCCTGCGCAGGGCTGCCTACGCTGGCGCCATGAGCGAGCTCCCCACCCCCTACGGCGACGTCAGCGGCCGCGTGGCGCTGGTCACCGGGGCCACCAGCGGCATCGGCCGCGTCGCGGCGGCCTCGCTGGCCGCTGCCGGCGCGCGCGTGCTCGTCGGCGCCCGCGACCCCCAGCGCGGCGAGGACACCGTCTCGGCGATCCGCGCCCGCACCCCGAAGGCCCAGGTGGAGGTGCTGCCCTGCGACGTGGCGTCGCTGGCGTCGGTGGCAGCCGCGGCCCGCGAGGTGGGCGAGCGCACCGACCGCCTCGACGTGCTGCTCAACAACGCCGGGGTGATGGCCACCCCGCGACGCGAGACCACTGACGGGTTCGAGCTGCAGGTCGGCACCAACCACCTCGGCCATCATGCGTTGACCGCACAGCTCGTCGGTCTGCTCGGCGCCGCCGAGGCACCGCGGGTCGTCACCGTGTCCAGCAGCGCCCACAAGATGGGGCGGCTGACCCTGGCCGACCTGGACGACCCGCGCACCCTGACCGCCCCCGAGCGCTACAGCCCGTGGCGCGCCTACGGCCTGAGCAAGCTCGCGAACCTGCTGTTCGCCTTCGAGCTCGACCGTCGCGCCCGCGCCGCCGGCTGGCCGTTGCGCTCGCTGGGCGCCCACCCGGGCTACGCGGCCACCAACCTCCAGCAGCGCGGGCCCCGCATGGCCGGCAAGCGCGTGCAGACCGCGCTGACCGGGCTCGCCAACACCCTGGTCGGCCAGTCCCCCGAGGGCGGGGCGAAGCCGCTGCTGAGGGCCGCCACCGACCCCGACCTGCCCGGTGGCACCTACATCGGGCCGGGCGGTCTCGCCGAGGCCCGCGGCGAGCCCAAGGTCGTGGCCGCCAGCGCCCTGGCTCACGACCGCGCGCTGGCAGCCCGCCTGTGGGAGGTGTCCTCCGAGCTGGTCGAGGTGGGCTTCGGCCCCCTCGACGAGGCCGCAGCGCAGGTGCGCCGCACCGCCGAGTCCGCCGAGGACCGGGCCGCCGGCGACGAGGGCGGCTCGCAGACCGCCTAGCGCGACGCGCGAGCGACCCCTAGTTCGTCGAGGGGTCGGCGGTGGCGGTGCTGAAGACCCCGCCCTGACGGCGCAGCACCCGCTCCCACAGGTGCTCGGGATCGTCGGTCATCGCGTCGCCGGGCTCGCCATCGACCACGAACCAGCCGCCGGCGGCGAGCTCGTCCTCCAGCTGACCGGCGTCCCACCCGGCGTGGCCGGCGAACAGGCGCAGCTGCTGCACCTCAGGAGGGATGAACCCGGTCTCGCGGTCCAGGTCGAGCACGCCGAGCCCCGGAGCGACCGGTCCGACGCCGTCGACCTCCTCATCGACCTGCGCCAGGGCGACGACCCCGTCGGGCTGCACCGGCCCGCCGACGAAGACGCTGGCGGGCTCGGCGGCCAGGCCCTCGAGCTCGGGCACGACCTCGGCGACGGGCAGCTCGCCGGTGCGGTTGAGGACCACCCCGAGGGTGCCCTCGTCGGTGTGGGCCAGCACCAGGACCACCGACCGCTGGAAGTTGGGGTCCTCCAGGTCGGGGGCGGCCACGAGCAGCCGACCCGGCGCGATCTCGGGCATGGAAGGGCTCATCGGCGGCCGGAGCCTACGTCACGACGTCGGGATGCGCACGCCGGTGGCGCCGCGGTCAGCGCGCGGCGCCAGCCGACTCGGTCAGCGCCTTGAGACGTGCCAGCGCCTGCCGCCGTGCGCGCTCCAGAAGCGGGGCGAACAGCGCCAGGCCAGCGTCGCCGAGCGGCCCGAGCGGTCCTGCCAGGGCCTCCCACCAGCGCAGATGGGTGCCCAGATCGGTCGCGGCCAGCTCGAACGCGCCGATCCCCACCAGCCCGCGTCCGTCGCGGCGCAGACCGAGGCGTCGGCCCGGCGCCCACTCGGTCACGATCAGGTCGCTTGCGATCGCCAGCCCACCGGCCAGGGCCACCCGCCGGCGCACCCGCGTGCCCAGGCCGCCGCTTGGCGCGCCGACCACGTGGACCGACGCCGCGTGCAGCCAGCGCGTCTGCTGCTCCCAGTCCACCAGGGTCGCCCACACCTGCGCGGGCGTGGCCTCGCAGTGCGTCTCGACGTCCACCAGCGTCATGCGAGCCTCCGATCGGCGGGCGCATGGAGGGCGGTGGGCGGCCGCAGCGCCGCGCGGCCGCCGGTCCCGCGCGCGGTGCCCGGACTCTAGCCCCACACCGGCCGCGCGGTGCGGGCGCGCGCCCAGCGCGCGGCGCGGGCGCAGCGAGCGGGCGCAGCGACACGTGGCAAGCGAGCGGTCCGATAGGGTGGCCGCGGTTCGCGCCGGAGGCGATGGCCGGCGACGGCGCCGTCGCCGGCGCGACCTCGCTGCCCGGTCGCGGCTCGCCCGCTGCCAGCCGCGATCCGACCGCATCCACGACCAGCACACGCGTCTGCGCGCGCCCCACCCGGCGCCGCTGCGACGCCCACCCGCACCAAGGAGCGACCCATGTTCATCGACCTCGACGGCGTGTCCCACCACTACCGCAGCACCGGCGAGGGCCCGCCCGTGGTGCTCATCCACGGGCTCGGCGGCAGCCTGCACATCTGGCACGGCGTCGCCGACAACCTCGCCAGCCACCATCACGTGGTCGCCATGGACCTGCGCGGGCACGGCCGCACCAGCCGCACCGGACCGCTGTCGATCGCCACGTGGGCCAACGATGTCGCCGCGCTGATCCACGCGCTCGAGCTGCCGGCGGTCACGCTGGTGGGCCACTCGATGGGCAGCCTGGTGGCCCAGCATCTGGCGTGGCGCAACCCCGAGGCGGTCGACCAGCTGGTGCTGGTCGGCGGGATCAGCTGGTTCGAGCCCGACGCGCGCGAGGGCTACCGCCAGCGCGCCAGCCTCGTGGAGAGCGACGGCCTCGACGCGATCGTCGACGACTGGCTGCCCGGGGCGCTGGCGCCTCGCACCCACGCCAAGCTGCCCCAGCTGACGGGGCTGCTGCGGGAGCTGTTCCTGCGCAACGACCCGACCGCCTACGCCCAGGCCTGCCGCGCCCTGGCGGACGCGCCCAAGATCGACCGCGAGGCGATCGGGCAGCCCACGTTGCTGCTGGTCGGCGACCACGACCGCTCCACGCCGATCGCGATGAGCGAGGAGCTGCAGTCCGAGATCCCCGTCAGTCGGGTGCAGGTGATCCCGACGGCGTCGCACTGGGCGCCGCTGGAGCAGCCCGATGCGATCGGGGCAGCGGTGCTGCAGTTCCTGACCTGACGCCCCGGCTGTCCGCATCCAGGCCACGGCCCGCCGCGTCGGCGCGCTGCTGGTAGCGCGCCGCCAGGCACACCAGGAACGCCTGGGCCGGCGCCCCCGTCGGCGGTGACAGGCCCAGGCGCCGAGCGAGCGGAGCGGCCACGCCCTCCAGCAGCGGCGTGGCCCGCGCCGAGGGCAGCTCGCCGGCGCGCAGCAGCGCGGTGCGCACCGCGGCGTAGCCCGGCGCGTCCAGCGCGCCGGGATCCAGGCGCGCCGCAGCCTGCTCCCAGCCGGCCGGCACGGTGAAGGTCACCGCGCTGGTGGGGCGCGGCACGCGCTCGTTGATGACGAAGGTGCCCGCGGCCAGGTCGCCCAGGCGCCGCGGCGGGCTGGTCACCAGGGCGCTGAGCACCGCCAGGCCGCCGGTGGTCGCGCCGATCTCGACCAGCACCAGCGCGGCGCGCAGCGCCGCGTGCCGCAAGCGCACCGGGCCGCCCTCGCGGGTCACCACCCGCAGCCCCAGCAGCATCTTGCCGGGGGTGCGCCCGCGCGCCAGGGTCTCGAAGCCGGTCGGGTAGCCCCACAGCAGCGCGGCGACGGTCACCAGCAGCACCGTCACCGCCAGCCAGTCGGGCACCGCGACGGTGGCCGCCAGCAGCGCCAGCGGCAGAGCCACCACCAGCAGCAGGCCCACGATGACCACGAGATCGACCGCGAGCGCCAGCGCCCGCGAGCCGATCCCGGCGGCGGGCAGCTCGATGGGGACCGCCTCGGGCGTGACGAGGTCGGCGTGGGGAGCGGTCGACGCGGACGCCATGGCCCGCCAGTATGGCTCGCGTGGTGACCCTGGATGCGTTCATCGCCCGTCATGAGGCCGAGTGGCGCCGGCTGGCGGCGCTGGCTCGTCAGCGACGCCTCGCCCCCGAGGAGACCACCGAGCTGGTCGCCCGCTACGAGCGGGTCGCCACCCACGCCGCGATCGCCCGCAGCCGCTACGGCGACCGCGAGCTCGCCGCGCGGCTGGCCCAGCTCACCGCGGCCGCCGCGGCGGCGGTGTACGGCGCGCGGCCGCGGCGCTGGTCGGCGCTGCAGGTCTTCGCCACGCGCACGTTCCCCGCGGCGCTGTGGCACCTGCGATGGCAGGTGGCGCTGGCCGCGGTGGTGTTCCTGGTTCCGGCGCTCGCATTGGGCGCGTGGGTGGCCACCTCGGCCGAGGCGTTCCAGGCGCTTGGCACCGAGGAGTTCCGCACCGCCTACATCGAGGACGACTTCGCGTCGTACTACACCGACCGCCCCTCCACCGAGTTCTTCGCGCTGGTGACCACCAACAACGTCCAGGTCGGGGTGCTGGCGTTCGCGCTGGGGATCCTCGCCGTGCTGCCCACCCTGGCGGTGCTCACCGTCAACGGCCTCAGCGTGGGCATCGCCGGCGGGCTGCTCGGCGCCGCCGGCGACCTCGGGACCTTCTTCGCGCTGATCCTGCCCCACGGGCTGCTGGAGCTGACCGCGGTGTTCATCGCCGGGGCGGCAGGCATCCGGCTGGGCTGGTCGTGGCTCGCACCGGGTGAGCGCCGCCGCGTCGACGCGCTGGTCTGCGAGGCCCGGCGGGCGGTGGTGGTGGTCATCGGGCTGTTCGTGGTGTTCGCCGTCGCCGGGCTCATCGAGGGCTATGTGACCGGCGAGGACTGGGCGCCCACCTGGTTGCAGCTGGGCCTGGGCTCCGCGGCGCTGGCGGGGTTCCTCGGCTACGCGGGAGTGCTCGGGCGGCGCGCCGCCGCTGCGGGGCTGACCGGCGACCTCGGCGAGGAGCGCGCCGCGCAGGGCGTGCGCGCGCTGGCGCGGGTCGCAGCCGACGAGTGACGTCCCGGGCGCTAGAGGCGGCCGCGCTGCTTGCGGGCCACGTAGGCGTCGGCGATGGCGCCGGCCAGGCGCCCGGGCGGCTCGTCGACCACGCCCGCCCCTGCGGCTCGCAGCCGTGCGGCGAGCCTGCGACGGGCCGCCAGCGCGTCGGCGGCGGCAGCCTGACGGTGGGCCTGGACCGCGTCGGCGGGCGTGGCGCGGGCCAGCGCGTCCAGCGCCGGGTCGCGGGCGGCGGCCACGAGCACCAGGTGGTCGCGCACCGCCAGCGGCAGCGCCGGCAGCAGGGTCTCGGCGACGCTGCCGGGCGCGAGCTCGGTGCACACCACGAGCAGCGCGCGGCGACGGAACCGCTGGAGCGTCGCGCGCAGGGCCACGGTCAGGTCGCTCTCGACCAGCTCGGCGTCCAGCTGGTACAGCGCGTCGGTGAGACGTCCGAGCGCCGGGCGCCCGCCGGTGGCGGGCACGGTGGCGCGCACGCGGTCGGCGTAGGCGACCAGGCCGGTGCGATCGCCCAGGCGGGTGGCCACCGTGGCCAGCGCCAGCACCGCGTCCATGCCGTGCTCCAGCCGCGGCTGCGCCGCGCCGACCACGGCTGCGGCGTCGGCGCGGCGCGGCGCGGTGGCGATGCGCCCGGCCATGAGCCGCCCGGTGTCCAGCAGCGCCACCACGTGCTGGTTGCGCTCCACGCGGTGCTCGCGGACGATCAGCTTGTTCGCCCGCGCGGTGGCCGCCCAGTCGATGTGGCGGTGCTCGTCGTCGGGGGTCCACTCGCGCAGCTGGGCGAAGTCGGTGCCGGCCCCGCGCTCGCGGACGCTGCGCTGACCCTCCTCCAGCAGCCGTGCGCGCCGCGCCCGCAGCTCGGCCTCCTGGCGCGACCGAAACGAGGGCACGACGCGCAGCACCGACCGCGCCGGCAGCCGCCCCTGGCGCACCACCAGGCCCAGCGGGCCGCGGCTGCGTGCCGTGGCGCCCTCCAGCACCCAGCGACCGCGCCGCTGCGGGCGCAGCGTCGCCTGCGCCCGCGCGGTGCCGCCGGCAGGGACCGTCAGGCGGGCCCGCCGCGTCTGCGCTCCCAGCGCCGGCGGGAGGTCGTCGGCCACCGCAACCGCGCCGCCGCGCCGCGCGGCGCTGGCCACCTGCCAGCGCACCTCGGCCTGCTCCTCCAGGCCCACCACCTGCGGCAGGTCGCGATGCAGCGTCAGCTGGCCCACCGGCACGGCCAGCAGCCCGTCGAGCGCGGCGGCGCCCAGCACCAGCGCGTTGACCGCCGCCAGGCTGGGCCAGCCCGGCGGCAGGACGAGCAGCGCCACCGCGCCCGCCGCGGCCACCGCGGCGAGGCGACCGGTCGGCAACCAGATGCGGCGCACGTCAGCGGGGGGTGGGCACGGCGGCGAGCAGCCCGTCGAGGACCCCGTCGGCGGTGGCGCCCTCCAGCTCGGCCTCGGGGCGCAGCAGCAGGCGGTGGCGCAGCGTCGGACGCGCCACGGCCTTGACCTCGTCGGGGGTGACGAAGTCGCGGCCCGACAGCCACGCCCACGCCTTGGCGGCGTGCAGCAGCATCGTCGCTCCGCGCGGGCTCACCCCGAGCTCGACCGACGGCGCGTCGCGGGTGGCGCGGCACAGCTGCACCACGTAGTGCTGCACCGCCGGGTCGACCCGCAGGCGGGTCAGCGCAGCGCGTGCGGCGGCCAGGTCGTCGGCGTCGGCGACCGGCTCGACGCCGGCGGCGGCCAGGTCGTGCGGGTCGAGCCCGCGGTCGTGGCGGTCGACGATGGCGACCTCGGCGTCCTCGTCGGGATAGCCCAGGGTCAGCTTGAACAGGAAGCGGTCGACCTGGGCCTCGGGCAGCGGGTAGGTGCCCTCCTGCTCGATCGGGTTCTGGGTGGCGATGACCATGAACGGCGTGGGCAGCGCCCGGTCGGCGCCCTCCACCGTCACGTGGCGCTCCTCCATCGCCTGCAGCAGCGCCGCCTGGGTCTTGGCGGGGGTGCGGTTGACCTCGTCGGCCAGCAGCAGGTTGGTGAACACCGGCCCCTGGCGGAACGTGAAGCTCGCGGTGCGTTGGTCGTAGACCAGCTGGCCGGTGACGTCGGAGGGCATCAGGTCGGGGGTGAACTGCACGCGGGCGCTGTCCAGGTGCAGCGCCCGCGACACCGACTTGACCATCAGCGTCTTGGCGGTGCCCGGCACGCCCTCCAGCAGCACGTGGCCGCGCACCAGCAGGGCGGTCAGCAGGCCCGAGACGGCCCCGGCGTGACCGACCACGGCCGCGGCGATCATGTCGCGCACCTCGCCAAGGGCCGCCCGGGCGCGCGCGGCCGCCGCGTCCTCGGCAGGCGTGGGCTCGGGGGGCGCGGCAGGGACGGCGTCGTTGTCGGGGGGCGGCTCGGGAGCGCCGGTCATCGCAGGTCCTCCTGGGCGGGTGCGGCAGCGGATGGTCCGGGGGCGTCGAGGGCGGCGCGCAGCGCGGCGACGTCGGTGCCGAGCACGACCAGACCCGCGTCGTCGGCCGGCTCGGCGGTCAGCGCCCGGTAGGCGCGGTCACCGGCGATGCCGGCGCGGCGGTGGCACTGCTCGGCCAGCGTCGGCGCGTCGAGGTCGGGGGCGAGCCCGAGCCGCGCCGTGGCGTGCTCGCGTGCGGCGCGGCGCAGCGACGCGGCCGACTCGCCGCGGCCGCCGTGCTGCTCGCGGAGGTCGGCGGTGGCCAGCACGAGCTCGGAGGCCGGCAGCGCGACGGCGGGGCGCTCGGCGACCAGCTCGGCGTCGCGCGGTCCGCGCCAGGCGAGGATCAGCACCGCAACCAGCCCGAGCTGGGCCAGCGCCCACCACACGCGCGGGTCCACCAGGGAGATCAGGTCGACCTCGTCCTCGCCGGGCGCGGGCGGGGCGAGCACCGCCACGGCCGCCTCGTCGGTGGGTGCCAGCAGGGCGGCGGCGAGCTCGGCGTGGTCGGCGTCGGCCAGGTGGGCGTTGGTCAGCGGCTGGGGGTCGCCCAGCGCCACCACCGTCCCGGCCCCGCGCTGGTCCAGCGCCAGCCACACCCCACCGCCGTCGGCGGCGGGGAAGCATCCCGGCGCGGCGTAGGTGGCCGCGCCCGTGCCGGGTGCGACCGCCTCGGCGCCGGCCAGGGCCGCCACGTCGCAGTCGCGGGTCAGGCGCGGCGTGCCCAGGCCGACGGTCGCGTCGCGCTCGGGCGCAAGCGGCGACTCGGGGTCGGCGATGATCAGGCGTCCGCCCTGGGCCACCCAGGCCTCGAGGTCGGCGCGCGCGTCGTCGTCGAGCCGGTCGGCGACCAGCAGGGCGGTGTCGGCGGCGGCTGGCGGCGTCTCGGCGACGGTCACCTGCGCGCCGAGCTCGCCGAGCACGTCGACCAAGGCGGCGAGCCCCTGCGGGCCGGTGCCCTCGGGGTCCAGCGGGAAGCCCTCGCCGCGACCGTCGGCGGCCAGCAGCGCCACGACGAGCACCGCTGCGGCGACCGCGCCGAGCAGCAGGCGCGCCCTCATCGCCGCACCTGCCCGTCAGGGCGCTCGGGCGCGCTGACCCGGCCAGGCGCCCGGCTGGCCCGCGTGGCCGCGCGGCTCGGGTCGGGCTGCGCCAGGCGCGCGGCGAGGTCGTCGGCGGCAGCGCGCACCGCGGTCAGTGACGGCTCGGTGACCGGCCGTCGGGCGTACCAGGCGCGCTCGAAGGCGTCGGTGAGCAGGGCGACGGTGTCGGCGAGATGGGGGGCGCCGCGCCGCACCCGGGCGAGGTCCTCACCGGCGGTGGCGCCGGGCTCCTCGGTCACGAGCCCGCGGGCGGCGAGCTCGGCGATGCCGAGGCGGTACCAGCAGCGCACCGCCTCGCGTCGGCGTCCCTGCGCCTGGGCGGCCTCGGCGTCGGCGCGCCAGTCCCGGGGTGCCCGCCCGACCTGCGCGTCGGCGCTCGCACGCAGCGCGCCACTCCGCCGGGTGCGCGCCACGAGGCGCCACAGCCCCCAGGCGACCACACCGGCCAGCGCGGCCAGCGCGACCGCGGCGAGCGCCGTGCCGGCGGGGGTGCCGCCGAGCTGGTCCAGGCCCCACGCGAGGCCCCGCTGGAGCGCGTCGACGGCGCGCTCGACCAGGCCGGGCTGGGCCTCGGCGTACTCGGGGCGGGCCAGCACGTCCTCTGCCGCCGCGCCGGCGGCGCCCTCCTCGCGCCGCGGCGGGGGCAGGTCGGCCAGGGGCTCAGCGGGCAGCGGGCGCCTCCCCTGCGGCGAGCTCGGCCTCGCGGGCAGCAAGCAGCACGGCGAGGTCGAGCCCCTCGACCCGCACGCGCCGGTCGAGGTAGAGCGCGGCCAGCATCATCACCCCGGCGGGCAGCACCACCAGCTCGGTGCCCAGCAGCACCGCACCGGTCACCACCGCCAGCACCTCCTCGACCGGCAGCACCAGCTGGGCCACGGCCGGCAGGCCGCTCAAGGCGTTGCGCACCAGCAGCAGCACCACCGCCACCAGCAGGCCGAACGCGCCGACGCGCCAGCGCGCGCCGGCGCTGAGCTGCGCGGCGCGCCCGAGGGCGCGCAACGGCCCGCCGCGCTCGACCGCGGCTACGACGGGGGCCAGGCCCGCCAACCCGATCAGCCAGCCCGCGCCGGCCAGCAGCGCGGGCAGCACCAGCACCACCAGCGGCGCGGCGACCACTGCCACCAGCGCCACCAGCAGCATCGCTCCGGCGAGGCCGGCGAGCGCGGCGGCGATCAGCAGCCCAAGGGTGGCCGCGGTCGCCACCAGCCGGCCGGGGCGCGCCAGGAGCGCGGCCCGCACCCCGAGCGTCACCCCGAGCTGGTCGGCGACCAGGATGCGGCTGGCGCCTACCAGCACCACCGGCACGACCACCACGGTGTACAGGGCGGTCAGGCCGAGCAGGCGGCCGCCGAGGCGCTCGGCCTCGGCCAGCGTCGTCGGGTCGGTGGGGTCGGCCTGCTGCAGCGCCACCGAGGTGGTGGCCACGTCGACCAGCGCGCCGCTGGACAGCAGCGCCACCGGCGCCAGCACCACCGCGACCACGGCCAGCAGCCGCGACGCGTGGCGGCGCAGCACCGCGAAGGGCAGGTCGAGGATCGCCGCGAGGCCGCGGGGGCGCAGCGCCGCGGCACCGGCCCGCGGGTCGGCCCCGGGGGCCAGGTCCTGCCAGGGCGGGATCGCGGTCACGGGCGGGGGCGCTCCTCGGTGGACCGACGGTGACGGATCAGGCCGACTGGCGACCCGTGCCGTGCGCAGGCTATCGCCCGCACCGCGCCCGACGCGCGCGCCCAGGCCGGTTGGTGCCGCGGCGCTTCAGCGCGCCTGCCCGCCGCCGACGGTGGGCATGACATGACTGGTGCGCCCGCGGAGCCTGCTGCATGAGCGCCATCGCCCCGGTGACGGGCACGAGCGTGGACACCGCCGAGCCCACCCGCCCTCCCGGCGGCGACTTCGCCGCGCTGCTGGCCCTAGCCGCCGATGACGCCGAGGGCCGCGAGACCGACGCCGCGCCTGCCCCACCCGACCTCGGCGGCAGCGGGCCGGGCACGGTCACCCTCGGCGAGATGGTCCAGTCGCTGGCCGGCCAGGACTCGCAGTTCGTCTCCGACCTGCCGCCCGCTGGCGGCGGGGCACCGGGCACCGGCGGCGACAACGGGCCCGGCGAGGACAGCGAGGACAGCGACGGCGCCGACGCGGTCACAGCGAGCAACGGTTCACAGGCCAGCAGCGACCGGCCCGCTGGCATCTCCGCGCAGGCGTGGGAGCATCCCGCGGTGCGCGCGGCCTCGGAGTACCTGGGCGTGCCCTACAAGTGGGGCGGCACCAACCCCGACGTGGGGCTGGACTGCTCGGGGCTGGTGCAGCGGGCGTTCCGCGACGTGGGGGTGGAGCTGCCGCGGGTCTCGGCTGACCAGTCGCGCGCCGGCGACGCGGTGCCCGGCGGCCTCGACGACGCCCAGCCCGGCGACCTCATCTACTACGCGGGCAGCAGCACCAACCACATCGGCATCTATCTCGGCGACGGCGAGATGCTGCACGCGCCGCGGCGCGGCGAGGACGTGCAGGTGGACAGCGTGCGCCAGGCCGACCCGACCCGGGTGCGCCGCGTCATGTAGCGACCCGCGGCCGCACGGCGCGTCACGCGCGCAGCGCGTCACGGCGCAGCGCGTCACGGCGCGGCGTTGCGCTGGCGGATCTGCTCGGCGAGCAGGAAGCGGCGCAGCTGCTCGGCGACCTGCTCGGAGGGCGGGTCGAGGCGCAGCCCCACGTCGAGCGCGCCCTCGTGCTCGTGGTAGCGGACCACCTCGCCAGGCAGCGTCAGGCCACGCTCGACGAGGTCGAGGCTCACCAGCACCTCGCGATCAGGGCGCACCGGCGCGTCCAGCGGCAGGCGGCACCGCAGCCCGCCCTCGCTGAGGTCCACGGTGCGCGCGCTCCAGGCGACCTGACCGAGGTGCAGCGTGACCGAGCCCATCACCGGCACGCGGAAGCCGTCGCGGCGCTGGCTGCGCTCGGGCTCGGCGGTGGCGGTGACGTGCCACTGCGGCACGGGCTGCTCGACCAGCCCCTGATAGGCCACCGGCAGGCGCCACAGCCCCTCGTCGCTGGTCCAGCGCACCGTCAGCGCGGCGCGGGGCGGCTCGGCGCCCACATCGGAGGGGCGGGCCAGCCACAGCGCGTCGCCCTGCACATCCTCCACGCGCGAGGCGACGGGCTCGGCGTGACCGGGCAGCTCCAGGCCCACCAGGGCGTTGAGCGCGGGCAGGCGACGCACCGCGCGCGGCGTGGCGCGCTGCTGACGACGTCGACGCCGCACCTCGCCCCCTTCTTGCGCGCTCGGGCGCAGTCAGCTTGGTGCACCTTGCCACGGCCTAGACTCGACCGCATGCTGCTGCAGCTGGGAGATCAGAGCCTGGACCTGTCGCGCCGCGCCGGGGTGATGGGGATCGTCAACGTCACGCCCGACTCGTTCTACGACGGTGGTGCGACCGCGGCGCGAGACGACGCGGTGGCCGCGGCCCTCGCCCACGCCGAGGCGGGCGCGGCGCTGGTGGACGTCGGCGGGGTCAAGGCCGGCCCGGGTCGCCACGTCGACGCCGCCACCGAGCGCGAGCGCGTGCTGCCGGTGGTGCAGCAGCTGCGGGAGCGCAGCGACGTGCCGATCTCGGTGGACACCTACCGAGCCGAGGTCGCCGCCGCCGCCCTCGACGCGGGCGCGGGCATGGTCAACGACGTCACCGGGCTGTCCGACCCCGACATGCTCGCGGTGGTCGCCGAGCGTCCGCAGGCGGCGCTGGTGCTCATGCACCACGGCGGCCAGATCCGCGGTCGCCCGTTCCGCCCCGACTACCACCCCGACGTCACCGGGGCGGTGGTGGCTCGCCTGCAGCAGCTGATCACCAAGGCGACCGAGGCGGGCGTGGCCCCCA
The DNA here is from genome assembly GCA_003553565.1 of Nitriliruptoria bacterium. GTDB lineage: Bacteria > Actinomycetota > Nitriliruptoria > Euzebyales > Egibacteraceae > PUKE01. The sequence goes on from PWER01000166.1 coordinate 33,819, forward strand.
CCCAGCTGGTCGTCGACCCCGGCCACGACTTCGGCAAGTCGACGTGGCACTCGCTCGAGGTCACGCGGCGGCTGCCCGAGCTGGTGGCGCTGGGCCACCCGGTGCTGGTGGCGCTGTCACGCAAGGACTTCCTCGGCGAGGCGCTGGGCAGCGACGTCACGCCCCAGCAGCGGTTGGAGGGCTCGCTGGCGGCGGCCGCCATCGCGGTGGATCGCGGCGTGCACCTGCTGCGGGTGCACGACAGTGCTGCCACCGTCGCCGCGGTGCGCACCGTCGAGGCGATCCTCGACCGCCGCCCGCCCGCCACAGCCCTGCGCGGGCTGGTCTGACGCCGCGCCGCCCTGCAGGCCGCCATCGCGGCCGGCCCGCCACGCCCGGCGCCACGCCCGGCGCCAGGACCGGCACCCGCGCGCCGGCGACGGCAGGATGGAAGCGATGAGCGACACCCAGACCCAGGCGCCCGGCCGCAACGACCCCTGCTGGTGCGGCTCGGGCAAGAAGTACAAGCGGTGCCACGCCGGCCAGGACGCTGGCGCGACCAGGGGCCGGCGCCGCGGCCCGGACCCCGAGCGCATCGCCGCGCGCGTGCGGCCCGGCCGGATCGGCGAGGCTCGCCCGGTGCCCGCGGACATCCCGCGACCCGCCTACGTCGACAATGACGGCACGCCGCCCGGGCCCCGGCGTCCGGCCATCCCCCAGGACCCCGACGTGATCGCACGCATGCGACGTGCCGGGCGCGCCGCCCGCGAGGTGCTCGAGGCGCTCGAGCCCCACGTGCGCCCCGGGGTGACCACCGACCAGCTCGACGCGCTCGCCCACGAGCACATCGTGTCGCTGGGGGCCTACCCGAGCCCGCTGCAGTACCACGGGTTCCCCAAGGCGGTGTGCACCTCGGTCAACGAGGTCATCTGCCACGGCATCCCCGACGATCGCACGCTGCAGGAGGGCGACGCGCTCAACGTCGACGTGACGCTCTACCTCGACGGGGTGCACGGCGACACCTCGACGATGTTCCGCGTCGGCGAGGTCGACCCTGACACCGACCGGCTGATCGTGGTGACCGAGGCGGCGCTGGCCGCCGGCATCGACGCCGCACGGCCGGGCAACCAGCTGCGCGAGATCGGACGCGCCATCCAGGACCTCGCCGAGGCCGAGGGCATGGGCGTGGTGCGCACCTTCGTGGGCCACGGCATCGGCGAGGACTTCCACGCCGAGCCGACCGTGTACCACTACGACGAGCCCTCGGCGACGCTGGTCCTCGAGCCCGGCATGACGCTGACGATCGAGCCGATGATCAACTTCGGCACGTGGCGCCACGTCATGTGGGACGACGGGTGGACCGCGGTCACCGCTGACCTCAAGCCCTCGGCGCAGATGGAGCACACCGTGCTCATCACCGACGACGCGCCCGAGCTGCTCACGCTCACCGACCGCACCGAGCCGCCCCGCGACCGCCGCTGACGCGCCGCGTCGCCCGCAGGGTGGCCGATCGGCCACCTCCAGCGGGGCCGCAGCACGAGCCACAGACCTTAATCGCGGTCCTCGTCGGCCGATGGGACCGCCATGATGGACCCGACCACGCGCGCGCTCGAGCGGCTGGCCGACACC
>PWER01000063.1 GCA_003553565.1 Nitriliruptoria bacterium
CCTGGCGGGGCATGGGTGGCGAACAGCCCTGCGGACCCGGGCCGGGCGGCCCTCCTCGGAGAGGACCGCATCGGTGAGCGTTGCCAGCACATGAGCGGATGCGTGCTGGTGCCCCTGGATGGCTCCGCCCGGGCGCGCGGGGCCCTGCCGGTCGCTTCCGTGCTCGCCGAGGGGCTGGGCTGTGCGGTGCACCTGCTGCGCGCCGCCGAGGCCGGCGAGAGGCCCGACGCGCTGCGCGCGGCGCTGGCCGCCGAGGCCGAGGCCGCCGGGTTGAGCGCCGAGCGCCTGCACACCCCCACCACGGCCCCCGCGGCCGAGGCGATCCAGCAGGTGGCCGCCTCCTTGGAGCATCCCGTCATCTGCATGACCACTCGCGGGCAGGGCGACGTGCGCGCCGCCCTGCTCGGGTCGGTGTCGGCATCGGTCCTGGCGGGCACCGACGGGCCGCTGGTGCTGCTGGGCCCACGGGCAGCCGCGCACCCGCCGGCGACGCTGTCGCGCCTCCTGGTGGCCCTGGATGGCTCGCTGACCTCCGAGGCGATCCTGCCCACAGCCATGCTGTGGGCCGAGCTCCTGGCGCTGCCGGTCACGCTGCTGCACGTCGGCGAGCGCGTCGACGCTCCCCGCGGCCAGCACGACCCCCACAGCGTCGTCGCCGGCGTGGCCGACCAGTACCGCACCAAGGGACTGGCGCTGGATGCCACGGTGCGCACCGGCGAGGACCCCGCCGAGGTGATCGCCGCCTGCGCCGACGAGCAGCCCGGCACGCTGCTGGCGATGGCCTCCCACGGGCGCTCCGGGGTGCGGCGCATGCTGCTGGGCAGCGTCACCGCCGACACGGTGCGCCAGGCCGCCTCGCCGGTGCTGACCGTGCGCCCCGCCGGGCTCGTCGACCCCGGTGACGATCCGCGGTGAGCCGCCGCGCCGCTCGGACAGGCGACGGTGCACCCACGCCCGCGGCGAACCTGTCATCATTGGCGTCTGCGCCCGGGCTCGCCGGGCGTGCCCACGACGCCGGTCGTTGCTCCTTCGCGGTCCGGCGCCTGACCCCGCGCGCCCGCAGCGGCGCGAAGGACCACGTGTGAGCCCCACGACCACCGCACAGGCACCACGCCAGCCGGCGCGCGCCCGCTCGCTCTCGGCGCTGCTCGCCGCGGTCCTCGGCGCTGCTCTCGCCCTGACCGCCCTGCCTGCCGGCATGCCCCACGCCGGCGCTGACGAGCCCTCCGACATCGCGGCGTTGCTGGAGCGCGCCGCCGAGCTCGACGCCGAGCACGACGACGTCGACGAGGAGCTCGACGCGCTGGACGCCGAGCTCGACGACCAGCGCGCGGCGCTGACCGGTCTCACCGACCGCCTGACCGCCGCCGAGGAGGAGCTGGCCACCGTCGAGGCGCAGCTGGAGATCGCCGAGGCCGAGCTCGCCGAGGCCGAGGAGCGCCTCGAGAGCGCCGTGGACCGCCACGAGCAGGCCGAGGAGCGGCTGGCGAGCACCGAGGCGGCGCTGCGCGAGAGCGAGGAGGCGCTGCACGTCCAGCTGCGCGCCACCCACCGGTACGGCGCTCCGACCTATCTGGACCTGCTCGACGCGGCGCTGGCGCACGAGCGCATGAGCGACGTGACCGCCGGGCTGCACCAGCTGCGCAGCGTGGCCGAGGCCGAGCACGAGCTGATCGAGGAGCTCGCCGAGCTCGAGCGCGAGCACCGGATCGCCACCGCCCGCGCCGAGGCGCTGCGCGACGAGCGGGACGACGAGCAGGAGGCCGCCGAGCGCTCCCGTGACGCGGTCGCCGACCTGCACGACGAGCAGGCCGAGCTCGTCGACGACATCGAGGAGCAGCGCGCCGACCAGGCCGAACTCGTCGAGGCCATGGAAGCCGACCGCGAGGCCGCCGAGGAGATGCTGGCCACGCTGGAGGCCGACATCGCCGAGCACCGGGCGCAGGCTGCCCGCGAGGCCGCCGAGGCCGGCGAGCTGATCTGCGCGGTGCCCGACGGCTCGTTCATCGACGACTGGCACTTCCCGCGCTCGGGCGGACGCCTGCACGAGGGCAACGACATCTTCGCCGATGCCGGCGCCCCGATCTATGCGGTGGCCGGGGGCACCATCAGCGGGGTGAATCGGGAGGACCGGTGGCGTCCGGGCGCCAGCACCGGCCTGGGCGGCAAGACCGTGTCGGTGACCGACGACGAGGGCACCCGCTGGTACTTCGCCCACCTCGACAGCGTCGACGACCAGGTCGTCAGCGGCGGAACGGTCGAGGCGGGGCAGCAGATCGGCACCGTGGGCACCACCGGCAACGCGCGGTCGACCCCGCCGCACCTGCACCTCGGGCGCTACGTCGACGGAGAGGCCACCAACCCCTATCCGTTCATGCGCGAGGCCTGCCAGCCCTGACAAGTGCTGCGCGGGCTGGGCGAGCGGGCCCGCGCAAGCGGGCTTGCGCAGCGTCGAGGGCCCCGGCACCGCGGGTCCCGGGGCCAACAGGGGTCGGGACCCTCGTCGGTGACGCCGGACCAGCCGATGCGGACACTGGAGGGAGCCCATCTGCGATGAGGAGCCCGCCATGGCCCACGAGCCCCGCATCAGCGACCTGCGGGTGGTCATCGAGCACACCGACCCCGACGAGGCCCACGCCCAGCAGGAGGCGCTGCGCGCGGCCGGCGCCGCCGTGAACGTGTGCCAGGGCGCGATGGCGCTGCCCGACCAGACGTGCCCGGTGCTGGGCGGGCGTGGGTGCTCGCTCATCGAGGAGGCCGACGTGGTGCTCCACGACCTCGACATCGAGGACCCAGGGGACCGTGAGGTGCTGCGCAGCGTCCGCAAGGCCTACCCGCAGGTTCCGATCGTGGTCGAGGCACCGCTGGACCTGGCGCGCGAGCACGCCGAGACGCTGGAGGGCGTCACGGTCAGCCCGCCGTTCGACATGGACGCGCTGGTGCGCACCGTCACCGACGCCGCCGCCGAGGGCCGGCTGGCGCGGGGCCGCGCGCACGCCGCCGCGGACCCCGTCGACAGCGATCAGGTCGAGACCGAGTGACCCGCGACCGGCTCCAGCTCGACCAGGCGGTGCGCCGGCCCTGAGAGGTGGTCGCGCGCCCACGCGCGCACCGCCTCCTCCTGGCTCATCAGCACGACCTGACGGTCCTGGGCGAGCTCGTCGAGCAGCGCGAGGATCGCACCGGTGCGCTCGTCGTCGCTGTGGGCGGTGGGGTCGTCGAGCAGCAGCGGGGCGGGCTCGTCGGTGGTGGCCACGTGCTCGGCGAGCGCCACGCGCAGCAGCAGGTACAGCTGCTCGGCGGTGCCGTGCGACAGCAGGTCAGCGCGCTGCCAGCCGTGCTCGGGGGTGGCCACGGTGACCTGCAGCGTCTCCGGGTCGACCGCCGCCTCGCGGTAGCGCCCGCCGGTGATGCGTGGCAGCGCCCGCTCGACCGAGGCCTTCAGCCGCGGGGCGATGCTGCGGTTGACCCGATCGCTGGCGGCACGCAGATGGTCGCGAGCCAGGCCGAGCACCCGGTCGAGCTCGCGCAGCCGGGCGACCTCGGCCTCGGCCTCGGCCAGGGACTCCTCGGCCTCGGCCAGCGGCGGCAGCGACGCGGCCAGGCGGTCGCGCTCGCGCTCCAGCGACCTGACCTCGCTGCGCTGGGCGTCCAGGTCCTCCTTGGCGCGGGCCAGCTCCGACGCAAGGGTCGCGTCGTCGAGGTCGGCGAGGTCGTCGAGCGACTCGGCACCGCCGGGCACTGCGGCGAGCAGCCGGTCGAGCTCGGTGCGGGCGGCGTCCACCTCGGCCCGCAGGTCAGCGAGCGTCCCCTCCCCCAGCAGCCAGCCCAGGCGGTCGGCGCGGCGCTGCTGCTCGGTGCGAGCACGACGGCGCTCCTGGTGCGCCTCGAGCCACGCGCCAAGCGCCTCGTGCACAGCCGTCAGCGCCTGCTCGTCGACCGGGTGAGGCTCGTCGGCGTCGGTGGCTTCGGGGCAGGCGGCCAGCGCCTCGGGGACCGCACCGGGGCTCTCGCTGGCACGGGCGACGTCGGCGGCAGCGGCGCACAGCGCGGCGGCGGCCTCCGCACGCGCCTGGCGCTGGGCGCGGGCCCGGCGCTCGGCGTCCTCGCGCGTGGCCACGCGCTGGGCCAGCGTGTCGCGGTGCGCGGCCTGCCGGGCCTGCTCGGCGCGTGTCCGGCAGCCCGCGCGGTACTCCTCCAGCAGCGCCGTCACGGGGCGCTCGGGGTCGTGCGCGGCGCTCACGCCGCGGCCGGCCAGCGCCTCGCGCAGGCCGGCCTCCGCCCGCTCGCGGGCCGCTGCGAGGCCGGCCTCGGTGCGCTCCCACTCGGCGTGCTCCTGCGCGGCGCGGCGCGCGGCCTCGACCTCGTCGGCGACCTCCCGCAGCCGCTGAGGATCGGCTGACAGCTGCCAGGCCGCGGCGCGCTCCTCGGCTGCCTGGCGCGCCTCGGAGGCCTCGGCCACGCGAGCGCGGGCGGCGGCCAGCGCGGCGCGCGCGTCATCGAGCTCGCCGGCGGCGCCGTCGTCGCGGCCGGCGAGCGCCGCAGCGACGGCCAGCCCGACCGCGACGACGCCGGCCAGCGCTGGAGCCAGCGCGCCGAGCGGCGCCGCGGCCAGCGCGACGCCGAGGACCGCTACGGCCCCGGCGGCGCCCGCGAGGGTGCGCCGGCGCCGCTGGGCTCGGGTGCGGGCGGTCTGGAGGGTGCGCACCCGCTCCGCGACGTCGGCGGGCACCTCGGGCAGGGGACGCTCGAGGATCGCGGCGGTCTCGCGCAGCGCGGCGGGGTCGGCGTCCACCGGTGCGGCGCCGCCGGGCTCGGGACGCTGGGCCCCGTGCTCGTCCAGGCGCCGGGCTGCGTAGGCGTGGTCGGTGGCGGCCTGCTCCACGCTCGGGTCGGGCTCGGTGTCGCCCTCGGGCGCCTCGGGCAGCTCGGCGAGCTCGGCGCGCAGCGCGGCGGCGTCGCGGCCCTCCAGCGGCTCGGGGGCGGGCGGTCGGGCCTCCCAGCGCGAGCGTGCGGTCGCCACGGCCTCGGCGAGGTCGTCCTCGGCGGCCGGGTCGGGGGGCGCGTCCTCGGGCAGGGCAGCCGCGAGGTCCTCGGCCTCGGCCAGCTGCGCCGCTCGGGCCTGCACGTGGCGGCGCTGCTGCTCGGCGCGCAGGCGGTCGCTGGTGGCCTGGGCCTGCTGGCGGGCGTGCTCGGCGGCGTCGCGGCGCGCTCCCAGCTCCAGGAAGGTGCGCTGCTGCTCGGCGGCCTCGGCGCGCTCGGCGCGACGCTGGTCGCGGTGGGCGAGCGCCTTGGCCAGCGGGCGGGTGGGGGCGCGCTCGGTGCCCACGCGCTTGCTCTGGAAGTCGCTGATCCGCGCCAGCGCCTCATCGGCGGTGGCGGCGTCCGCGCCGGTGGCGGCCGCCTGCTGCAGCACGTGCTGGAGCTCGCCGGCGCCCTCGGTGGTGGCCAGCAGGTCGGCCTGGCGCACCACCAGGGTGTGCGGCACGGTCGTGCGCGACAGGCCCAGCAGCTGCGCCCCGTCGGGCCCGCCGTCGAACAGCAGCGAGCGGGTCAGGTCGTGGCCGCGCTCGATGTCGACCACCCGGCTGCGGGAGGGATCGTCGAGGTCGTGGCGCAGCTCCAGGCGCCGACCGTCGGCGAGGGACACCTCCGCGGCGACGCGCCACGCGTCACCGCCCCAGGGCCGGTGGCGCTGCTCGAGCTCGCGCTGCTCGCGTGTCTTGCCGGGCCCGCGGCGCTGGCCGCACAGCGCGGTGAACAGCGCCGCCAGCCAGGTGGACTTGCCGGCCTCGTTGGCGCCCCACACCACCGTCAGGCCGGGCGCGAGCGTCAGCTCGGCGTCGACCAGGCCTCCGAACGCCTCAGCGTGCACCCGCTCGAAGCGCACCTCACACCACCTCCAGGTCGTCGCGGCCGTGCAGCGCGCGCAGCGCCACGGTGAGCACGCGCTCGCGGGTCGCGGCGTCGAGGCTGTCGTCGGCGCGCACGTCGCGCACCAGCTGCCCGGCGATGGTCTCCTCGGCGGCCAGCGCGTCGAGGTCGTAGGCCACCCGCAGCCCCTGGGTGCGCACCCGCACGGCCTCGACCTCCAGCCCCTCGCCGAGGCCCTCCCGCGTGAGGTCGCGGGTGGCGTTCAGGTCGATGGCGGGGTCGAGGTCACCCGAGACGGTCAGGCGCGCCACGCCCCGCCGGCCGGTCAGCGCCGCGCGGGCGCGCTCGCGGATCTCCTCGAACGTCGCCGCACCGGTCACGTCCACCGCCACGTCGTGCCAGGAGGTCTGAGCCACCACGTGGCGCGTGCGGGTCACGGCGCCGTCCGCTCCGACCTCGAGCAGCACCGCGCCGCGGGTCCCCTCCTCGCCGAAGGTGAGCGGCTCGGGGTTGCCGGGGTAGGTGTGGTGCTGCCCGTCCCGCGGGTTGTGGTGGTGGCCGCAGAGGGCGTGGGCGAAGCCGGCGGTGGGGATCTCCCGCTCGTCGAAGGGGGCGTGGGGGCGCTTGTCCTGGTCCTGCCAGGCCAGCCCGGCAGACTCCGAGCCGTGCACCACCGCCAGGTGGGGTCCGGGGCCCTCCGGCGCTGCCTGCGCGAACGGGTCGGGTGTGCCCGAGGGCGCGTGATGGGCGAGCCCCCACAGCTGCACCGGAGCCTCCAGCGGCGCGGGGGTCAGCCGCGGCTCGGTGAACACGTGGACGTTGCTGGGCCAGGCCTGCGTGGCGTACAGGCTCTGGTCGCCGAGCCAGTCGTGGTTGCCCGGCGCCAGCAGCACCGGGCGGTCCGCCTCGGCGAAGCGCTCCCGCAGGAACGCCCCGGTGTCAGCGGCCACGTGCTCGTGCTCGTACAGGTCGCCGGCGCACACCAGCGCGTCCGCTGCGACCTCCTGGCCGAGCGCGACGATGCGCGCCAACGCATCGCGTTGGGCGCGTCGTCGCGCGCGGGCCACCTCCGGCGGCGCCCACGTGAACGGCGCGTCCAGGTGCACGTCGGCGAACAGCAGCAGGCGCATCGGCTCCTCGACGGACGTCATCGCGGGCGATCCTGCCACGCCGGTGTGACCACCGGAGCACGATCGGGCAGCGTGCGGGCCGGTGGCCGGCGGGGACGTGCCGAGGAGGCGGCTGGTGGGGGCGGCTGGTGGGGGCGGCGACTGGCGCGGCGACCGGCAAGCCGTCAGGGCAGCGAGACGATGCGCGCGCCCTGCGGCACGCGGTCGAACAGCGCGACGACGTCGTCGTTGCCCAGCCGGACGCAGCCCCGCGAGGCGGCGTGGCCCAGCGAGCCGATGTCGGCGGTGCCGTGGAAGCGGATCAGGGTGGGCGCGCCGTCGAGCCGGTGCCAGTCCAGCGCTCGCAGCCCGAGCGGGTTGCCCGGTCCGGGAGGCTTCACCAGCGCCATGTCCTCGCCCCAGCCGTCCGGGGCCGGGTTGTGCCACGTGGGCTCGTGGCGCCGGTGGCCGACGACGTACTCGCCGGTCGGCGTGGGGTGTCCGGGCTGGCCGATGGCGACCGGCCAGTCGGCCACGAGGACCCCGTCCTCGTACAGGAACAGGCGGCGGTCCTGCTGGCGCACCAGCAGCACGTGGGCGAAGGCGTCATCGGTGACCGCCGGCGCGACCACCTCGGCGGGCAGGTCCGCTGTGTGCGAGCCCGCCGCCAGCGCGTCGGCCAGCGGTGCCGCGGCCGCCTCGCGGTCCAGCCGCCGTCCGGGGCGCGCCGCGGTCAGCTCGACCCAGCCCGAGGAGGCGTCCAGCGCGGCGTCGCGGGCAGGGCGGTCCAGCGCCTCGCCGAGCTCATCGACCGCTGCGACCAGCGCCTCGTCGGCCAGCACCAGCGGTGCGGGCAGGTCGGGCGCCGACGCGCCCGAGCCGGGTGCCGAGGCCGCCGGCTCGGCCCTCCAGCGTGCGCGGGGCGGGGATGCTGACGGCGTCCCGGGGGCTCCCTCGGGGTGCGCCGCACGGGCGGAGGCCAGCAGCGCGTCGAGGTCGGGCACCGCACCGAGCTCGTCGGGCGTGACCGCGATCTCGCCGTCGGCGGCGCGGATGGTCAGCGGGCGTGCGAGGGCGGTGCGCGCCGCCTCGGCGATGAGCGGCACGTGCGGCTGGAGGTCGGCGGCGGTGGTGGCCGGGGTGCGGGTGCGCACCGGCAGCGTCGCCCAGGCGCGGTCCTGGGCCAGCATGCGGGGCAGGGCTGCCACCGCGGCGTCGCCGTCCACGCGGCGCCCGGCGCGCTCGGCCTGGATCTCCACGTCGTCGTCGTGCCAGCGCAGCGTCGCCGCGCGGGGGTCGCGGTCCACGCGAGCGGCTACGTCAGCGACCCACTCGTGGGCGGCCGACTGGGGGATCGTCCAGGTCGGCTCGAGGTGCACCGGGCTGCTGCGACCCAGCCACCGCTGCCGCGTCAGCGTCACCCACGAGCGGGACCAGCCCGCCTCGTGGGCCTCGGCGACCGCTGCTGCGGCGTCGGTGGTGGCGCCGAGCTCGGCGGCGGTGAACCCCCAGCGGCGGCTGCCGTGGCGCAGCCCCCGCGGGGCCTCGGCTCGAGCCGCGAGCTCGGCGGCGACCTGCGTGGTCGCGGTGTCCAGCGTGGCCCCGCCCACGTCGACGCCCGCCACCGTCGTGCCGGGCAGCAGCACGCCAGCGGTGCGCTGCTGCTCGGCCCAGGCCCGCGTGGACAGAGCGACGCCGGTGAGCGCTACCAGCACCAGCGCGACCGCGATGGCCAGCGCCACTCGCTGGTGCGCAGAGCACCGCAGGCGGTGCCACCGACGTGGGGACATGGGCCGCTCTCGGGTCCGTGCGCGGCGCTGGCGCCGGGGCTTGCCGAGCCAGCGTGGGGTGGCGCCACGGCCCGGGCACCCGGGGGCGCACGCGCCGTGCTGCCAACCGCTCAGACACCGAGGCGTGGCGCCCGGTTCCTCCGTGCTGCCCCGTCATCGTTGGGATCGTGTGGGAGTGTCACGGGACGGCCCTCTGCCACCGTGAGCTGGGGACGCCAGCCGGGCTGGGGGTGGCGTGGCGGTCCGTCGCGCGTCCAGCGCTGCGGCCCTGCCTGCGCGTGCTGGTCGCGCTCGGCCAGCACCGCGGTGCGCAGCGCGGTGACCAGCGCCCAGAAGTCGGCGCGCGGGCGCGCCCGGTTCTGCCGCCAGCCGGCGCCGCCGACGAACAATCCGTCGCGCAGCGCGCGGGTGAGCAGCACCCGCGCGCCGAGCGGGCCGAGGTCCCCGCTCGTGGCGCGCCCGCGGCTCTGCGCGCCGACCGCCCCGGCGTCGCGCCGCCGTCCGGTCCGCGGATCGCGGGGCGGGCGGTCGGTGACCGGCGCGACAGCGAAGCCGAGGTCGCCGAGCTCGCCCGCCAGCCGTGCCACCAGCGCGGCGCACCCGCCGGTGAGCAGCACCCGCGGCTGGTCGCCGGGGATCCCGCGCACCCCGACCACCAGGCTCCGGGCGCGCGCCGGCGCGTCCGCGCTGCGCGCTGGCACGTCCGAGCCGCGCCCTGGCGCGTGCGCGCTGGCGCCATCGCCGAGGAGGTGGAGCGCGAGGTCCTCGCCGGCGACCGCGGCGGCGATCTCACCGGTGCCGACCTCGCTGTCCCCACCGCAGGCGGTGACCACCACGCGCGGGTCCCGCGTCTCGGGAGCCGCGTCATGGTCGCCGTGGTCGTCGAGCCGCTGGCCGGTCCGCTCCTCGAGCGCCCGCGGGGGCGGCAGCGGACCGGCGATCAGCTGGCTCACGTGAGCTCCTCGGGGCCGAGCTCCAGGGGCTGGTCCAGCGCCACCTGCTGCTGGTGACCGCTCAGCGTGATCGTCAGCGGCTCGCCCTCCTCGAGGCTGATGCGCTGGTGGTGGTGGGTGATCTCCACGCGCAGCTGGCGGTCGTGGAAGCGCAGCGGGAAGGCCAGCCGGTGCCAGCCGCTGGGCAGCCGCGGCGTCAGCGACAGCTGCCCGCCAGCGTCGCGCACCCCGCCGAAGCCGAACACCAGCGTCTGCCACACCCCACCGGCCGAGGCGATGTGGATCCCGTCGGAGACGTTCCCCGCCAGGTCGGCGAGGTCCATCATCAGCGCGTACTCGAAGTACTCGCAGGCCTTGGCCTCGTGGCCGATCTCGGCGGCGACGATGCTCTGCATGCACGCCGACAGCGACGAGTCGCCGGTGGTCAGCG
>PWER01000180.1 GCA_003553565.1 Nitriliruptoria bacterium
CCCCCCGACGCTCGTAGCCGGGGATGGCCTGCTCGAACTGGGCGACGAGCTCGGGGCGCTCGGGCCGCGGCCCCACGATCGTCATCTCGCCGCGCAGCACGTTCCACAGCTGGGGCAGCTCGTCGAAGCGGGCGTCGCGTAGCCAGCCCATGCCGCGCAGCACCCGGGGGTCACGTCGCTGGGCCCACACCGCGCCGGACTGCGCCTCGGCGTCCCGACGCATGGTTCGGAACTTCACCATGCTGAAGACCCGACCGCCTTGGCCCACGCGCTGCTGGCGGTAGAGCACCGGCGATCCCGCACGCAACCGGACATACAACGCGGTCAGCGCGATCAGCGGCACCGTCACCGGCGCGGTCACGATCAGCAGCACGAGGTCCTCCAAGCGCTTGAGCTGACGCTCGGAGGCGGTCAGGACGTGGCTGCGCAGCGCGACGACCGGCATCCCGCCCAGCTCGCTGATGCCGCGCAGCCCGAGCATGCTGTTGCTCGGGCGCACCATCTGCAGCACGCCGACCCCCTGCTGCTCGAGCGTGGCCAGAGGCTCGGGATAGACGTCATCGAGCGTGCGGTTGGACAGCAGCAGCACGTCGCTCGCCACGGTGCGCTCGACCAGCGCTGGCAGGTCGTCGGCCTCGCGCACCTCGCCGGCGACCTCCAGGTCGTCGGCGTCGAGCTCACGCAGCTGGGCTGCGGCTGTGCCGGTCTGGTGGGGCTCGCCGACCAGCAGCACGCGCGGAGCGGGGTGGCGGCGGCGCTGGATCTCCCGGACGAGGCGACGGTTGCCCACCACCAGCAGGGATCCGAGCAGGAACAGGATGACGAGGTTGCCCCGCGGCATGAGGTACTGCCCGGTCAGCAGCGCGATCCCGGCGCACAGCAGCACCGCCATGCCGACCAGGGCCAGCGCTCGCGGCAGGCGCGGCCGCGAGCCCAGCCGTCCCTCGCGCTCGTAGAGGCCCCCGAAGTAGAGCACAGCGAGGTGGATGGCCGTGGCGACCCCGAACCCGATGAGGTAGTTCTGCAGCGGGTAGACGGTGGTCATGAGATCCAGGGCGTAGCGCGCCCCGTGGATCGCCATCATCAGGGCGAACAGGCCGACGGCGTCCAGCGCCAGCAGCGCTCGGGTGCGACGCTGCGGCAAGCGGGCCAGGCGCTGCTGGCGCCGCGCATCCGCGCCCGGGGGGCGCTGCGACGTCGGCGCATGCGACCGGCGCTCGCGCCCCTGCACCGGGGCGGAGCCGTTGCGCTCGGCGTCAGGGGGACCCGTGGTGGTGCGGGTCGGGCCCGGGGTGGGGTCGCTCACGATGGGCAGGCACCGTCCGGGTGTGCAACGGGGTCGCGTGCGGGCGATGCGCGATCGCTGGAAGTGCGAGCGTACAGGCCGATCGCGGGCGCTGCTGACCCTTCGCGCCAGCGGATGGACGGGTCAGCCATCCGCTGCGCTGGCGTCGAGGTCCAGGCGCGAGCGGATCTGCAACCCCCTCGGGGCGCGGGCCCGCAGCGCCTCCTGCTCATCGGGCGTGAGCAGGTAGCGCTCGTCCCGCTGCAGAGGTGTCGTCGGGGCGAAGCCTTGGTCGGGGGTCTGCCAGTCCTGTCCGTACAGCTGGACCAGGACGTCCTCGGCGTTGCCGGGCACGAGGACCGTCTCCTCGGCCAGGGGGCAGGGCCGCAGCTGCTCGAAGGCCTCGCGGTCACGCACCCGCTCGTAGCGCCAGCCGTAGGAGGCCCCCAGGGCTCCTGCAGCGTCGAACCACGCGTAGTTCAGGTCCACGAACACCGCGTCGCCCGGGCGACGCCGCACCATGGCGCACCACGGCTCCACCTGCACGTGGTAGCCCGCCTCGGTCAGCGCGAGGCAGACGGTGGCCTGCTCGGCCTTGACCTCGCGCGGCGACGCGCCGTGGGCGAGGTAGGCCATGTCGAAGCCGCCGACGTCGTGGGCGATGATGTCGTGCTCGCGCACCGCACCGAGCAGGTTCCCGTAGAAGGGGAAGGCGGGCGCGTCCACGGCCTGGCGCACCACCTCGGCGACGTCGCGGAACAGCGCCAGCGTGGCCGCGACCCGCTCGGGGGTGTTGGGCGGTCGCAGGCGCCCGAGCTTGGTGAACACCCAGCCGTGCGCCAGACGGTCGTGCAGCAGACCGGCACGGCTGGGCTCATCGGTGCGCACGAGCGCACCCGCGCCGAGCCCGCGCACCGGCAGGAGCCGCTCGCCGAGGCGGAACGTCACGGTGTCGCCGGCGCCGAGGTGCTCCAGCAGCTCCACCGCGCTGAGCGTGAAGCGCGCTGCGCCCTCGGGTGCGCCCGAGGGCAGCGCGGAGCGGTCGGCGGCGTGCGGCCAGGTGCGCACCACCTCGACCGCGTTCACCACGAGCCGCACCGGTTCGCGGCCGCCAGGGTCGGCGAGCACCCACCCGACCACCGGCGCGTCCCGGTCGTCCGCGAGGAAGCCCAGGGAGGTCACCTCGCCGCTGGGCTCGTCGGGCACCGCGCCCGGAAGCGGCTCGAGGCACGCCGACCAGCGGGTGCGCCGTGCCCGGACTCGGTGGCGCTCGGCGGCCACCCCCTCGTGGGCTGTATGGCGTCGCTGGGCGCGCTCGGCGACCGCCCAGGCCCGGTCGAGCTCGCCGCGCTCGCGCAGAGCACGCATCACACGCACGTGGTCCCACGGGCCGAGCTGCTCGGCGGCCTCGGTCGACAGCTGCTCCCAGCTGGCGATCACCACGTCCCAGCGGCGCTCCGCGGCCGCGGCGGCGCGTAGCTCGGCGTCCAGGCGCGACTCGCCCGGATGCTCGCGCAGGCCGGCGCGGGCCAGCTCCATGGCGGCGCGCGGGTCGCCGGCGAGGCGCTGCGCCCGGGCGAGCAGCACCCGCTGGGACGAGCGCTCCTCGGGTGGCGCCGGGGCGTGAGCCAGCGCGGCGAGCGCGGCCTCGGGAGCCCCGCGGTCAAGCTCGCGACGGGCGGCGGCGAGCGGATCACCCGAGCCGTCCTCTGCCGGGTCCGCCCTCGTGCTCATGGCGTGGCGCAGGCTCTCGGCGTCCACGCGCAGCAGCCGCGCGAGGCCACGGGCGAGGACATCGGTCGCCGCGCGACCGATCCGCGAGGCCATGTGCCAGCCCGGCAGGCGAGCGGCGCCTCGGCGCCGCAGCGCCGAGGTGAGGCGCGCTGGGGTGCCGAGCACAGCGAGCCCAGCCCGGCGCACGCGCGCGTTGGCGAGGATCCGGCGCAGCCGCCGGCCGCCGCGCCGCCGAGCGCCCCGCGTCGCCGCTTGCAGGTCCGGACGGGCGCCCAGACCCGCCAGCGCCCGCAGCGCCGCTGCGCGCCCGCGCCGCGCTCGCGCCCGGCCGGGGCGGCCATTGGCGTCCCAGAAGCGGGCGATCAGCGTGTGCTGACCGGCACGGCTGCGCAACGCGAACCGAGGTCCCTGCCCCAGGTACAGCCGCCGGTGGCGACGCCAGATGCGGTCGCTGGCACGTGCCACGTCAGCGGCCGCACGGCCGGCGAAGGACTTGCGGTACTCCGCCAGCGGATCGGTCGTCGCGGGAGCGATCACCCGGCCGCCGCGGGCCACGAAGCGCAGCAGCAGCTCGAAGTCCTGCCGGCGCGCCAGCTCCTCGTCGAAGCGGCCCGCGAGGCGGAAGGCATCCACAGGGCCCACCAGCCCGAACAGATAGGCGGGCAGCCTGCCCTCCAGCACGCGCCGCACCTGATCGCCGTTGACGTCGGGGACCTTGTCGACCTGGCGTCCGCGCTCGCGCTGGCGCACCCGCACGGTGCTGGCGCACAGCACCGGGCCGGGCTCGGCCTGCCGCAGTGCCTCCATCTGCACCGCGAGCTTGTGGGGATACCACACATCGTCGGCGTCGAGCCAGGCGAGGTACCCCTCCTCGACCGACTCGAGGATCGTGTTGCGCGCGGCGGGGCGCCCGCGGTTGCGCGGGTGGCGACGCGTGCGCACCACGTCGCCGTGCTGGTGCTGCAGCTCGGCGATCGCCTCGGGGGTGGCGTCGGTGCTGCCGTCGTCGACGATGAGCACCCTGACCTCGCCGGGCCAGGTCTGGGCCAGCACCGAGGCGACGCTGCGACGCAGCCCATCGGGATCGTTGTAGACAGGGATCCCGACCGTGACGGGTCCGGGCTCGCTCATCCGGCGCGCCGCAGCAGGGCCGCGAGCTCCTCGGCATCGAAGCGGCGAGGGTTGTTGCCGAGGCGCTCCACGTTGACGGTGTCCACCAGCGCGCGCCGCTGCTCCTCGGAGGTGATCCCGACCTCAGAGGGCGTGGCGGGCAGGCCGAGCCGACGCACCAGCGCAGTGAACGCCTCGCGCCCCTCGGCGCCGGTCGCAGCGCCGAGCGCGTCGAGCACCCGGCGCACCGCCGCCGCATGCGCCTCGGGGTCCACGCCCTCCTGGAGGTCCTCGGGCGCAGCGCTGGCGTGCGACTCGAGGAACGCACCGAGCGTCAGCGCCACGGCGTTGCCGTGCACCACCCCGTGCTGCTTGGTCACCCCGTAGGACAGCGCGTGCGCTGCGGTGGTCTTGGACCGGTCGATGGCACGCCCGGCCAGGTGGCTGCCCAGCGCCATGGCGCGCGCGTCCTCGGCCCCGCCGCCTGCCACGAAGCCCTCGAGGTGTGCGAGCGCCAGCTCGAGCGCTTGGCTGGCGAGGCGACGGCTGGTCGAGGTCGCACCGACCGCCCACAGGCTCTCGATCGCCTGGCACACCGCGTCCAGCCCGGAGGTGGCGCGCTGGGTGGGAGAGCCGCTCCGGGTCAGCGCGGGATCGACCACGGCGGTGTCGGCGTGCAGGCTGGGCCCGGCGATCGACAGCTTCTCCTCACCGAGGTAGAGGACCGCGAAGTGGGTGGCCTCCGCGCCGGAGCCACTGGTGGTGGGGACCAGGCACAGCCGACCCGAGCGGGTGTCCGCGCGGGCGCCGTCCCGCGCAGCGGCACGGAGGTCGCTTGGACCCTCGATGTGCGCGAACGCCCACAGCAGCTTGGCGGTGTCCATGGCACTGCCCCCGCCGACCCCGAGGATCGCATCCGGGCCGAAGTCGCGGAGGACAGCGAGCCCGTCGGCGAGCTCATCGACGTCGGGGTCGGGCGAGAAGCCGCTCCAGCGCTGCACCGCTGCGCGTCGCTCGAGAGGCTCGAGGATCCGTGCCGCGCCGGAGGCCTCGAACGAGCGTCGCCCGCACACCAGGAGCACGCGGGTCACGTCCTCGCCGGCCACCAGGTCGGGCACGCGGTCGACGGCCCCGTCGCCGTAGGCCAGCATCGGCCCCGCGTCGCCGGGGCCGATCGGCTCGGGGCCCGCCGGACTGGCCCCGTGCTCCAGCGCGCTCATCGCAGGGCGCCCATGAACGCCTCGCGGCTCTCGCGGGGCGTGCGGGTCGGACGGCCGAGGTCGCTGCGGTTCCCTGGCCGCACGCGCAGCTCCAGCAGCGCTGGGCCGCCTGCGTCGCGCAGCGCCTCCACGTGATCGGGCAGGCTCGCGAGGTCGCTGGTGCGCGCCGCGTGCCGGTAGCCCACCGAGCGGGCCACGGCGGGCAGGTCCACGGTCGAGATCGCCGTGGGCTGTCCGCCGACGCTGTCGTGCACGCCGTTGTTGAACACCACATGGAAGTAGGTGGCCGGGGCGTGGTGGCCGATCACGGCGAGGCTGCCGAGGTGCATCAGGACCGCGCCGTCGCCGTCGAGGCACCACGTCTCGCGCTGTGGCTCGTGGGCGGCGATGCCCAGCGCGATCGAGCAGGCGTGCCCCATGCCTCCCACGGTGAGGAAGTCGCGGTCACCACCGCCGTGCGCTTGACGAAGCTCGAAGAGCTCGCGGCTGAGCATCCCGGTGGTGGACACGTTGATGGTGTCGTCCCCGAGCGCTGCCACGAGCTCCGCCAGCGCCTCCTCGCGCGTGGGGAGCGCCGCAAGCTCCGGGTCGGGCTCGGCGTTGGGCCGCGCCGCGGCGGCAAAGGTGCCCTTCTCCACCAGCAGCAGCGCGGGCGCCTGCTGCTCGCGTGCTGCGGTCACCAGCTCCTCGACCACGCGATCGGCCTCGGCCGGCTCCGAGGGCAGGATCGCCCAGGGCAGCTCCAGGGCCTCGAGCAGGGGCTCCATGATCCGACCCTGCTTGACGTGCTGGGGCTCGTCGGCCACCCCCGGCTGGCCGCGCCAGCCCACGATCACGAGCATCGGCACCCCATAGACGTCCGGGTCGGCCAGCGACAGCAGGGGGTTGACGATGTTCCCGAAGCCCGAGTTCTGGAGGTAGACCGCGCCGAGATCGCCGGTCCGCAGGTAGGTACCCATCGCCATGGCGATCGCGGCGCCCTCGTTGGCGGTGATCGTGTGGCGCTCGGCCGGCACGCTCGCCTGGATGTGCTGGCCAAGCGCCTTCAGCAGGCTGTCGGGCACGCCCGTGTAGGACCGCACGCCGAGCGCGTCCAGGCGGTCGACGAAGTGGGAGGGATCGATCATCCGGCGGTCTCCGGCACCAGCGCGAGGGCGTCCTTGATGGAGGCCAGCTCGGGCTCGATCTCCAGCGCGCGACCGTGCTCGAGGATCGAGCGGGCCGTCTTGACCATCTGCGGGTAGGCCGCACGGAGCATGTGGTTCGCGTAGATCACCATGTCCACGCCGTGCGCGGCGAGCTCGCGCTCGGAGACCTGGGAGTAGCTGGTCGGCACCGCCACGATGGGCACCGGCTTGGGGAAGGACTGGGCGCGCTCGCAGAAGGCGAACACGTCGTCGGGCTCCTTGGCGCGGCTGTGGATCATGATCGCGTCGGCGCCCGCCTCGATGTAGGCCTCGGCGCGCCGGACCGCGTCGTCGACGTCCTTGCCCAGCGGCAGGCTCTCGATCCGTGCGATGACCATGAACGTGTCGGTGATCTGCGCCTGCTTGCCCACCGCGATGCGGGTGCTGAAGTCCTCGATCGACGACTGCGTCTGGGCCACGTCGGTGCCCAGCAGCGAGTTGCGCTTCAGGCCCTCCTTGTCCTCGATGATGACCGCGGAGGCGCCGAGGCGCTCGAGGCTGCGGACGGTGAAGGTGAAGTGCTCGGGCTGCCCGCCGGTGTCGCCGTCGAAGACCAGCGGCTTGGTGGTCGTCTCGAAGATGTCGTTGACGGTCTGCAGGCGCGCGCTCAGATCGACCGCCTCGATGTCGGGCTTGCCGCGCACGAGCGAGTCGGTCAGCGAGCTGGACCACATCCCGTCGAACTCGACCTTGGCGCCGTCATCGCCCTCCAGCTCGGTGTTCTCGATGATCAGCCCGGCCAGTGCGCTGTGGGCCTCCATGAGCCGCACGATGGGCTTGCTGTCGAGCAGCCGGCGCAGCCGAGCGGTGCGCACGTCCGGCGTGGTCCCGACCTGGCGCAGCGCGGCGTTGAGCTGGCTCGAGGAGATGCCCTTGGTGTAGGGGACCTCGACCAGCTGCCCGCCCCAGCGGTCCAGCGCCTCGATGACGCGCTCGCGTGTGGTCTGCTGCACGCCGCTGCGCCAGTCATCGCCGTGCACCACGTAGTCCGGCTGCAGGCGTTCGAGGTTGGGCACGTAGTCCAGCGAGTCCTGCTCGATGACCTCGTGGACGTGCTCGAGGCTCTCGATCACCCGCTTGCGCTGGTCGAAGGTCATGTACGGCAGGCGCTTGTAGCTGGCGATGGCTCGGTCCGTGAGCAGCCCCACGGTGACCTCGCCGAGCCCTGCGGCCTGCTCGAGGATGTTGATGTGACCGGGGTGGACGAGGTCGGCGCTCATGCCGACGTACACGGTTGGACGACTCACGTTGTGCCTCCGTCATGGCAGCGCGACGCGGTGCCGGGTGGGATGGGGCCCGCCGGGCGCGGCCTCCAGCACCGACGGAGGCTACCAGCGATCTGGCGTGATCAGGACAGCGCCACCTCGTTGAGGGGGTACAGCGGGTGGAAGCCGATGGCCACGAGGCGCCCCATGCCCGGACGCGCGTCGGGGCCTGCGAGGCGCTCCTGGAGGGCCCGGTACTCCGAGGGTCGCAGCAGCGCCCGGTTGAGCGTGCGGTGCGTCTGGCGGTCCACCGCCGAGCGGTAGTACACGAAGCCAGGGTCGGGATGCTGCCAGCTCGACCCGTAGTTGCCCTCGAGGAAGACCTCGGGACGCTGCGGCACGTGCACGGTCGTGCCGCGCACCGTGAGATCGCGGACCGGCAGGAAGTCCTCGCGGGTCGCCGGCAGCGCCAGCTGTGGATGCACCCAGGCCCGGCCGTCCATGAACCACATCGGGGCGACATCGACGTGGACGTCGGGCCCGCCGATCGCGTCGTGGGCGACGCGGAACAGGCGCCCGCGGCGGTTGAAGAGCACGGTGAAGCCAGCCTGGACCAGCGCGACCATCAGCTCGGTGGCCTCGTGCTTGACCGCCACGGGATCGTCGTGCTCGGAGACGTAGGTGGCGTCGAAGTCGTCGTCGCCGGGGATGAGGTCGCCGTCGCGGTAAGCACCGAGCAGCGTGCCGTACAGCGCGAACAGTGGGGTGCCGACGTGCTCGTCGAAGAAGTCCCGCACCTTGGCGTACAGCGCCACGTAGGCGTCCTGGTGCGCGTGCGCCTCGGACTCGGCGGGGCGAACGTGGCCCTTCTTGTCCAGGCTTCCGCCGCGCTGGAGGATCCCCGGCAGCTCCCCGGACCCGTGAGGGACACGGACACGGAGCGCCTCGCCGCGCCCCTCCGCCAGCAGCGGGCCCCGCTCGGTGCGCAGTCGCAGCTCGGCGTCGGGTGGCAGCAGGTCCACCGTGGCCCGTCGCAGCACCAGCACCACCTCGGGGAAGAACCCCTCACCGCCGACGTTGACCTGTCGCAGCACCACGTCGTCCAGGAGGACCTCCACGACGTCGACGTCGCGGCTCAGCGCAAAGCCCTCGACCCGCACCGCGTAGAACGTCGCGCGCGCTGTGAAGAGCCCCACCGGCCGCTCCGAGCGAGCCGCACCGGTGGCGGCGGTCCCGTCCTCGACGACCTCGAACCCGACGTCGAACAGCGGGTCCTCCACGCGCGGCAGGCCGGCCTCGTGGTAGGCGCGCTCCAGCTTGAACTCTCTGGGGTGGCGCAGCCGGAACGCCGAGGGGCGATCCTGGGCCAGCGCGCCGTCCAGGCCCCGCTGCTCGGCCTCGATGGCACCCGCGCGGTAGCCGGCCTCGCGGCGCAGGTCCCCGAGGCTCGACCACCAAGGGTGCTGGTCAGGAGCGAGGCGCACCGCCTCCTCGAGCGCACCACAGGCCACGACGTGCGCGCGCGCCCGCGCCGTCACCGGATCGGCGCCCGCCGAGCCGAGCGGCCGGAGCACCGCTTCGTCCGGCGCCGCCAGCGCTCCCTCGAACGAGCCGCCCCACTGCCACTGGTGATGGGCGACCGTGGCGAGCAGGCGCCACGCCTCCGCGTGGTCGGGCTGCTCGGCGATCTCCTCGTCGAGCAGCTCCCGAGCCTGCGCCCAGTGCCCGACCTCGTCCAGCAGTCGGGCCAGCCGCAGCCGCGCGCCCGAGGACACGCTCGTCCCCGGCTCGGCACGCGCAAGCGCAGCCCGGTAGGCGGTGTCGGCACCGGGGCGGTCACCGGTGCGGTGGCGCACCGCGCCGAGCTGCTCCCACACCTCCGCGCCGGCGTGCTGCTCGGGTGCCCGAGAGGCCAGCTCTGCGATGAGCTGGTCGGCGCGACGCAGCTCGCCCTGGGCCTCATAGAGGTCGATGAGCCGCAGGCGCCACGCGAGCAGGCACTCGGGGTGGGCTGCCGCCCGCTCGTAGGCCGCGCGGGCGAGGTCAAGCCGCCCCCGGCGCTGCTGGACGTAGCCGAGGCGGACCTCCCACCGCGCCGTCCCCTGGGCCCGCGCGACGAGACCGACCGCTGCGGCGACGAGCGCCCAGACCCAGGGCGCGTCCAACCGTGCAGCGCGCGCGTACAGCGCGCTCTTGACTCGACCCGTCACCGCGCCTGCTTCTTTCGCTTCTTCGAGGGCACCGTCTTGCGGTAGGCGGCGACCACCTCGTCGGGGCCGTCATCCATCACGATCTGCCCGTCCTTCATCCAG
>PWER01000076.1 GCA_003553565.1 Nitriliruptoria bacterium
CCGCCCCGCCCCTCCACGCCGCCGATGGCGTCGTAGTCGCCCCCGGCCTCGGTGAGCGCGCGCAGGAGGTCGTGCTCGGCCGCGACCCGGTCGGGCGCGCCCGAGTAGGTGGCTAGCTGGCGGCGCAGATGGTGGATCGCCTCGGGCTGGCCGGCGGCGATCTCGTCGGCCACGGTGCGCGCCAGGCCGAGCACCGCGCCCTCCTCGGCGGCCAGGCGCTGCACCAGCCCCATGCGAGCGGCCTCCTCGGCCTCGACGGTGCGCCCGGTCAGCACGAGGTCCTTGGCGGTGCCAAGGCCCACGAGCCCCACGAGCTTGGCGGCCCCAACCGGATAGCCGCGCGCGGCGCCCGGGAACCGGAACGACGCGCCCGGCTCGGCCACGCGCAGGTCGCAGGCACAGGCGAGCTCCGCTCCCCCGCCGACGCACGCGCCGCTCAGCGCCGCCACGGTCGGGGTGGGGCTGGTGGCAAGGGCCTCTCCCACCGCGGTGAACAGCTCCATCCACCGCACGCGTCCGGCGTGGTCCAGCGGCTCGTCGACATCAGCACCGGCGCAGAAGTCCTGTCCGGCGCCGGCGAGCACGATGACGCGCACTCCTGCGTCCCCGGCGGCCTCACCGACGGCGTCGAGGAGCTCGCCGAGCAGTGCGGGGTCCAGCGCGTTGCGCTTGTCGGGCCGCTGCAGCGTCAGCAGCCGTGCGCGCTCCCAGTGGGTGACAGCGACCAGCGCCATGGCCGGCAGCCTACGCGTCGGCGAGATCGGCGGCCGTGTCCTCCTCGTCGTCCTCGGCCGTCAGCAGCACGCGGCGCTCGCTGGGGGCCTGGACCAGCACCCGGGCGAAGTAGTCGTCGGTGGCCTCGTAGACGCCGACGTCACGACCGACGCGCTCGGACAGGAACCACTTGTGCTCGATGATCTCGTGGAAGATCTCGACCGGCTCGAGCTTGTCGGCCTGCTCGGGGGGGATCGCCCCGACGACCGGCTCGAAGACCTGGTCCAGCCACAGGTGCGCGGCGACCTGGTCGGGCATCGACGTGCCGCTGCGCCGCTCCCGCGAGGCCTTGAAGTTGAACAGGTCGTTGAGCAGGCTGCGGGCCTGGTTCTCCTGGGCCTGCAGACCGGTCAGGGAGTGCAGGCGTCGCGAGTGGTGCCCCGGCTCGGCGACCACCGCGCGCATCCGCAGCCGCCCGTCGTCGCCCTGGCCGACGAACTCCATCTCCTCGACGTCGAAGCCCAGCTCGTTGAGGCGCCGCACGCGCTGATTGATCTTGTAGCGCTCGTCGGGCGCGATCTCCTCGACGTCGGTGAGCTCGGCCCAGATGCGCGCATAGCGGCGACGGATCTCGCTGGCGAGCTCGACCGGGTCGGGGCCGGTGTCGAGCCCGAGCTCGGCCTGGAGGTCGAGCAGGCCGCCGGCGACGTTCTCCTCGGTGATGGCGAGGTCGTTCTCGCGCTGCCCCCTGGTGAGCTCGTTGTGCCACTCGCCGGTCTCGACGTCGACGACGTAGGCCGTCAACGCCCCGGCGTCGCGGCGGAACAGCACGTTGTTCAGCGAGCAGTCGCCCCAGGCGAAGCCGGTCAGGTGCAGCCGTGCCAGCAGCATCGCCAGCGCGTCGAGGAGGCGCTCGGTGAGCCAGCGGTCGTCGAGCTCCCCGCGGCGCCGCTGGTGCAGGAACACCGTGCGGTAGGGCAGCGAGTAGTCGAGGAAGCGAGTGATGAGCACGTCGTCGAGGCCGCGGCGCTCGACCACCCCCACCGCCTCGACCACCGGGATGGCCTCGAGGTGCAGGCGGCGCAGCAGGCTGAACTCCCGCTGGGCGAGGCGGCTCGGCAGCTCCTTCAGGGCGTACAGCGAGCCCCGGTAGTCCACGAACACCACGACGTGGCGGTGCACGCCCCGGGCGACCTCGACCAGGCGCCCGCCCTCCCACTCGTCCAGCGGCAGGGACCAGGGCAGGTCGAGGAAGTCGGGATGCTCGGGCCGGGTGCGAAGCCGCAGGCCCTCGGTCGTGCTCGCTGCGCTCATCGAAGCTCCCTCCCACCGGGGGACGCCTGCCCGTGGCGCCCTCGCCGCGGCCACCCAGGCAGGCGGCGCCGGCGGGCTGCGGTCGTGGGATCGCTGTGCCTGGCAGGGCCCGCGCGGGAGATGCGGCACACTGGGGTCACGCTGGGGCGTCTGAGGGTGATGGTATGAGCCAGGACGAGGATCCGCTGGAACGGCTGGTGCCACCGCGGACCGGCGACAGCAGCGCCCGGGCCGAGTTCCAGCGTCAGCTGGACGGGCTCGAGCAGCAGCTCATCGCCCTGGCCGAGGGCATCGCCGAGGGCATCGAGCCCCTGACCACCGCGTTCCTGGACGCCGACGAGGACGTGGCCGGGGACTGGGCCGATCAGGACCGCCAGATCGCCGAGGGCTGCGAGCAGCTCGAGGAGGCCTGCTACCTGCTGCTGGCGCGTCAGAGCCCTGTGGCCACCGATCTGCGCCGGGTCGTCGCCACCCTGCGCTGCACCGCCGAGATGCGGCGCTCCTCCAACCTGCTGCGCCACGTGGCGTCCTCCCTGACGTGGGTGCACCCGCCGTCGCTGCCCGAGTCGGTCCGCGAGGTGGTGGGCCAGCTCGGCGCGACCGCCGCGCACATCTACCGCGGCGCGGTGCACGCCTGGCGCGAGCAGGACAGCTTCGCCGCGGTGGAGCTGCAGGACGCCGACGATCAGGCCGACCTGCTGCAGAAGGTGCTGCTCACCGAGATCTACACCGGGGAGCAGTCGGTCGAGGAGTCGGTGAGCCTCGCGCTGATCGCCCGCTACTACGAGCGCGTGGCCGACCACGGCGTCGAGCTGGCGCGCGCGGTCAGCTACGTGGTCACCGGCGAGCGCCTGTCGGGCGCCCCGAACGACTGAGCGGAGCCGTGCTCCACTGAGCGGAGCCGTGCTCGCGGGCGGCGCGCCGCCCGCGAGCACGGCGGGTCAGCGCCCGGCGTCCAGCGGGCGGCCCTCCAGCAGCTGCCCGACCAGCGAGGCGATGGGTGAGCGCTCGGACTTCGTCAGGCTGACGTGGGCGAACAGCGGATGGCCGGCGAGGTCCTCGATGACCGAGGCCACCCCGTCGTGGCGGCCCACGCGCAGGTTGTCGCGCTGCGCGAGGTCGTGGGTGAGCACCACGCGGCTGGCGGCGCCGAGCCGGCTCAGCGCCGTGAGGAGCACGCCGCGCTCCAGGTTCTGGGCCTCGTCGACGATGACGTAGGCGCCGCTCAGGGTGCGGCCGCGGATGTGGGTGAGCGGCTGGACCTCCAGCAGGCCGCGGCCGTGCACCTCGTCGATGACCGCCTGGGAGGCGAACGACTCGAGCGCGTCGCCGACCGCGCCCGCCCACGGCTGCATCTTCTCGTCCTCGGTGCCGGGCAGGTAGCCCAGCGTCTCGCCGCCGACCGGGTGCAGCGGGCGGAACACGATCACCTTGCGGTAGGCCTGCTGCTCGAGGACCGCCTCCAGGCCGGCGGCCAGCGCCAGGACGCTCTTGCCGGTGCCAGCCGGGCCGCCGAGGCTGACGATGCCGACCGTGTCGTCGCGCAGCAGCTCCAGCGCCAGGCGCTGCTCGGCGCTGCGCCCGCGCAGCCCCAGGGCCGTGCGGTCACCGCGGACCAGGTGCACCCGCTTGTCGGTGCCCACGCGCGCCAGCGCCGACTGCCCGGCGGCGTCCACGACCAGGCCGGTGTGCACCGGCAGGTCGCGCGCCTCGTCGAGGTCCACGACCTGCTCGGCGTAGAGGCGGTCGACGACCTCGCCGGCCACCTCGAGGTGGGTCACCGAGGGCCACTCGCCGGAGGCGGCCTCCTCGTTGCGGTAGGGCTCGGCGCGCAGCGCGCACAGGCTGGCACGCAGCCGCAGGGGCAGGTCCTTGGTCACCAGCACCACGTCGTGGCCGTCGTCGCGCAGGCTCGCGGCCACGCTCAGGATGCGCGCGTCGGCGTCGTCGCCGCGCAGCCCCGCCGGCAGGACGGCCGCGTCGACGTGGTTGAGCTCCACGCGCAGGGTGCCGCCGCGGTCGGTGACGGGCACGGGCTCCAGCAACGATCCGTGGGTGGTGCGCAGCTCCTCGAGGTCGCGCAGGGCGGTGCGCGCAGCCCAGCCGAGCTGGGGGTGGTCGCGCTTGCGCTCGAGCTCTGACAGCACCACCACCGGCAGCACCACCGCGTGCTCGTCGAAGCGACGCAGCGCATGGGGGTCGGCCAGGACGACCGAGGTGTCCAGCACGTAGGTGGTCACGGCGCTGCTGACGGGCATGGCAGACCTCCTCGGGCACCGCGCGGGTGCCGATCGACCGACGGGAAGCGGACGCGCCGCTGCGGCCGGGAGGTGAGGTGCTCGGTGGCCGGCAGCGTGCGCATCGCACGCTTGACGGTAGCCGCCGGCGACGCCGCGGCGAAGCACGCCCGGCGCCTGCGCGGCAGCGGCCCCAACGCGGCAGCGGCCCCAACGCGGCAGCGGCCCCAGCGCGCCCGCACAGCCCAGCCCCTAACCCCGCGCCCGCAGCCTCAGCCGCCCCCAGGACGCCCGGTCAGCGGCCGTAGCGGCGGTGGCGCGAGGCGTAGTCGCGCAGCGCCCGCAGGAAGTCGACCTTGCGAAAGGCCGGCCAGTGGGCCTCGGCGAAGTGGAACTCGCTGTGGACCGACTGCCACAGCAGGAACCCCGACAGGCGGATCTCGCCCGAGGTGCGGATGATCAGGTCCGGGTCGGGGGTGTCGGCGGTGTACAGGTGGGCGCTGATCTCCTCGGGGGTCAGCTCGGCGACGACCCGGTCGAGGTCGTGGCCCTGGGCGGCGCGCTCGGACAGCAGGCGGCGCAGCGCCTCGGTGATCTCCTCGCGGCCGCCGTAGCCCACCGCGATCTGCACGTGCAGCCCGTCGCGACCGCGGGTGGCCTCCTCGGCATCCTTCAGCGCCTCGCGCAGCACCTCGGGCAGCGCGTCCGCGGCGCCCACGGCGGTCAGGCGCAGCCCGCGGCGCGCGTGGGCGGGATCGCTGGCCAGGCCGCGGACGGTCTCGGCGATGATGGTGCACAGCGCACCGAGCTCGCCGGCGTCGCGGCGCAGGTTGTCGGTGGACAGCAGCCACAGGGTCAGGTGGGGGATGCCGAGCTCGTAGCACCAGGCGACCAGCTCGTCGATCTTGCGCGCGCCCTGGCGGTGCCCGGCGCTGGCGTCACCCAGCCCGCGCTCGCGGGCGTAGCGGCGGTTGCCGTCGAGGATCACACCGACATGGCACGGTCGGGGCCGCCCGCGCAGCTGGCGGGCGAGGCGACGCTCGTAGAGCCGGTACAGCACGGTGCGCATCAGGACCGGCAGCGTAGGCCACGCAGCCAGCCCCCGACGACCCGGCCCGACGACCCGCCCCGCCACCCGCCCGGCGACCCGCCCAGGGCGCGTCAGCGCACGAAGCGGCTGGTGGTGTTGTCGGCCAGCACCTTGCCGCCGGTCTGGCAGGCGGCGCAGTAGTGGATCGTGTAGTCGCGGTAGGCCACCTCGCGCACCACGTCGCCGCAGGCCGGGCACGGCTGCCCCGTGCGGCCGTGGACCCGCGTGGGCCGCTCGGCGGCCGGGCCGAGAGCGTCGCGCTCGCGCTCGACGGCGAGGTCGTCGGCGATCGCCTCTGCCAGCACCGCAGCGAGGCGGCTCGTCGCAGCCGCATCCAACCGGTCGGTGCGAGCGAACGGTGACAGGCCGGCGCGGTGGCAGACCTCGTTGGCCAGGCGACGCCCGATGCCGGCGAGGACGCGCTGGTCGCGCAGCACGGTGTGCACGCGGCCGGTCTGGCCCTCCAGGCGCGCCGCCAGGTCGTCGCGTGCCAGCCGGTCGGCGTCGGGGCCGAGACCGACCAGCGGCTCGGCGGTCTCGGGGTCGCCGCGGTGCAGCCATACGCCGGCGCGACGCTCGGTGCCCGCCTCGGTGAGCAGCAGGGCGTCGCGATCGGTGAAGCGCCAGCGCCACAGCCCGCCGCGGGGCCGGCGCGCCAGCTTGGCGTCGCGGCGCAGCCGCCCGCCCTGCATGAGGTGGACCACGAAGGTGAGGTCGCACGCCGCGTCCGCCTCGGTGCGCACGCGCAGCAGCAGGTGCTTGCCGCGGCGCTCGACGGCGGCCAGCACCCCGTCGTGGGCGGCCTCGGGCGGGGGGTCCACGGTCTTGAGCGCGGTGAACGACAGCGGCTCGGTGCGCTCCAGACGCGCCTCGGCCCAGCCGGCGTGCAGGCGCTCGGCGTGGGCGGTGAGCTCGGGCAGCTCTGGCATCATCGCCGATGTGCCCACCGGCAGCGCCGCTCATGCCCCGAAGGGCTCGCTACACTGCCGGTTCTGTTGCGGAGCGTCCGATCTCACACCCGTGAGCCCACGATCTTCGAGGGGTCGTCTGTGACCGACACCGACACCGTCTGGCTGAGCCGCGAAGCCTACGACCGGCTCGTCGCCGAGCTGGAGCACCTCAAGAGCGAGGGTCGCGCGGAGGCGTCCGAGGCGATCGAGCGGGCACGCGAGCACGGCGACATCAGCGAGAACGCCGAGTACGAGGTCGCCAAGGAGGAGCAGGGCAAGCTCGAGTCGCGCATCCGCGAGATCGAGCGCACCCTCGCTCGCGCCACCGTGGGCGAGACCGAGGCCGGCGACACGGTGTCGCTGGGCAACCTCGTCACGATCGTCGACGAGGACGGCGAGGAGCTCCAGGTCGTCATCGCCGACCGCGAGGACAAGTTCCCCGGACTGACCAGCGTCAGCCCGCAGTCGCCGCTGGGCGGCGCGCTGCTCGGGCGCACCCTGCACGACGAGGTGCGCTACCACGCGCCGGCGGGCGAGCTGACGGTGACGATCACCGCGATCGACACGCCCTAGGCGCCGCGGACGCCCACTGGCGCCGAGCGCGGCCGAGTCGGAGCGAGCCCGACCGCGCACCGGCGCCTCTCACAGCGGGTCGCGCACCACCGGGCAGCTCATGCACCGTGGTCCGCCGCGGCCGCGCGGCAGCTCGGCCGAGCCGATCGGCAGCACCGTGATCCCGGCCTCGTCGAGGCGCTGGTTGGTGTCGACGTTGCGCTCGTAGGCGACCACCACGCCCGGGCGCAGCGCCAGGGTGTTGTTGCCGTCGTCCCACTGCTCGCGCTCGGCGGCGACCGTGTCGTC
The DNA here is from genome assembly GCA_003553565.1 of Nitriliruptoria bacterium. Classification (GTDB taxonomy): domain Bacteria; phylum Actinomycetota; class Nitriliruptoria; order Euzebyales; family Egibacteraceae; genus PUKE01. The sequence goes on from PWER01000076.1 coordinate 7,167, forward strand.
GGCGGTGGCCACCACCCGCAGGTGGTCCACCCCCAGGCCGTCGGCCAGCGCGCGCCGCAGGTCGGGCTCCTCGACCACCCGCATGCGCTCGCCGCCGCGCTCGCCGCCGGGGTGGATGCGCCAGCAGGTGGCGACCTGGGGCAGCGCAGGCCACCACACGACCGCGTCGCGGTCGACCACCGTGATCACCGTGTCGAGGTGCATCTGCCCGCGGTGCTTGGGCAGGTCCACCGCGAGCACCTCCTCGCACACCCCGGCGGCGAACAGGCTGGCGGCGAGGTTCTCCACCGCGATCGGGTGGCTGCGCTCGGAGATGCCCAGCGCGACCACGCGGTCCGACAGCACCAGCACGTCGCCGCCCTCGAGCGTGGCCGGATCACCGGGGCGGCCCTCGGCGCCGAACCAGGTGGGGGCCTGCGCGCGCACGAAGTCGGGGTGGGCGTCGTAGACCGCCTGCCACAGCCGGCGCTCGGCGTGGCGGGCGCTGCGGCTCATGCGCGCGCGCACCACCCCGGTGCCCACCCAGGCCGAGGGGTCGCGGGTGAACACGAGGTTGGGCAGCGGGGGCACCAGGAACGCGCGCGAGCCGAGCGTGCCGCCGACGAAACCCTCGGAGGCGCCGGGCACCTCGGCCACGGTCAGCCCGCCGGTGAGCGCGTCGACGAGCGCCGCCGGCTCGAGGTCGCACAGGTGGCCGCGGACCCGGTCGACCAGCTCCACGCCCACGGTGTCGACGGTGACGAGGTCGGACACCAGCGCGTCGCGCTCCGCGGCGTCCGACAGGGCGGTGACCAGCAGGTCGTCGAGCAGGCGCACCCGCACGCCCTCGTCGGCGAGCGTCAGGGCGAAGCCGTCGTGCTCCTCCTGGGCCTTGTCGACCCAGACCAGCTCGTCGAACAGCAGGTCGTCCTTGTTGGCGGGGGTCAGGCGGCGCAGCTCGCGCCCGGGGCGGTGCAGCACCACCTCGCGCAGCGCGCCGATCTCCGAGGCGACGTGCGGGGCCAGCGGGGCGGGGTCGGGAGCCATGGCCGCGGCAGCCTAGCGGCTCGCACCGCCTGCGCGGAACCGCGGCCCCACGGGCGCGAGGCGAGCGCGGCCCCACGGGCGCCAGGCGAGCGCGGCCCCACGGGCGCGAGGCGAGCGCAGCCCCGTGGGCGCGGCGCGAGCGCGTCGGGCCGGGCGAGGGCTACCCTGCGGGGCGACGACGAAGGGGCTGCCGTGACCGGATTCCTGATCATCGGCATCGTCGGGCTCGCGATCGTGCTCGTGTCGCTGATCCTCGGGGACATCCTGTCCGGCGTGTTCGACGCCCTCGACGTCGACTTCGGCGGCGGGGTGTTCTCCGCGCCGGTGGTCGGCTCGTTCCTGGCGGCGTTCGGCTTCGGCGCCGCGCTGAGCATGACCGCCGCAGGCCTCGGCGCCTCCGAGAGCGCCCTGGCCGGGCTCGGCGGCGGGATCGTCGTGGGTGGCATCGCCCTGCTGCTGACCCGCTCGCTGATGGACATGCCCACCACGGCCACCCAGCGCGCCGATGACCTCGTCGGCGTCCGCGGGACGGTGATCACCGACATCCCGGCTGGTGGGCTGGGCGAGATCCAGGCCAGCATCCACGGCACCACCCAGAAGATCAGCGCTCGAGCCGACGCCGCCGTCCCCGCCGGGCGAGTGGTGGAGATCGTGGCGATGGTCAGCTCCACCTCGGCAGTGGTGCGACCCGTCGACACCGACGCCGCACCGCGCGAGGATCGCGACGCCAACGGGGATGCCCGGTGACCGCCCTGCCCACGGGCACGCCGGCTGCGCCCTGACCGAGGAGGGCACCACCCATGTTCGACTTCTTGACCGCGGCCCCCGAGGTCACCGCCATCATCGGCGCGGTCGTCCTGCTGATCCTGGTCGCCTACCTGATCGTCCAGCGCATCCACGTGGCCGGGCCCAACGAGGCCTACATCGTCACCGGGCGCAGCACGCGCGACCAGGAGGACCTGTCGGGCCAGAAGGTCGTCACCGGCGCGAGCGTGTTCGTGCTGCCGTTCGTGCAGCGCCTGCACAGCCTGGACCTGTCGAGCCGGCGGATCCCGGTGCGCATCGAGGGCGCGGTGTCGCAGACGGGCGTCAAGGTCGACCTCGACGGCGTGGCCCTGGTCAAGGTCGGCGGCACCGAGGAGAACATCCGGGCGGCCGCCCAGCGGTTCCTGGACCAGCAGGACGACATCGAGCGCTTCACCCAGGAGGTGCTCGCCGGGTCGCTGCGCGCGATCGCCGGACGCCTGACCGTCGAGTCCATCATCAAGGACCGCGCCGCGTTCGCCAGCGAGGTCGCCGAGGAGGCCGAGACCAGCCTGAGCAACCAGGGCCTGATCCTGGACACCTTCCAGATCCAGGACATCCAGGCCGAGGGCAGCTACCTCGACGACCTCGGCCGCCCCGAGGCCGCGCGCGTGGAGCAGGACGCCAAGATCGCCGAGGCGCGCGCCCGCGAGGCCGCCGAGAAGCAGCGCTACGCCTCCGAGGAGGAGATCGCCAACTCCGAGCGCCAGCTCGAGCTGCGCAAGGCCGAGATCAAGGCCGAGACCGACGAGGCCAACGCCCAGGCCGCAGCCTCCGGCCCGCTGCGTGAGGCCGCCCGCAACCAGGAGGTCATCAGCGAGCAGGAGCGGGTCGCCGAGCGCGAGGCCAGCCTGCGCGACCGCCAGCTCGACGCCGAGGTCCGCAAGCCCGCCGACGCCGAGCGCTACCGCATCGAGCAGGAGGCCGAGGGCGCCAAGAACAGCCAGATCTTCGAGGCCGAGGCCGAGAAGGCGCGCCGCGTGCGCATGGCCGAGGCCGTCGAGGAGGAGGGCCGCGCGGAGGCCTCGGCCACCCGCGCCCGCGGCGAGGCCGAGGCGCAGGCGCGCCGCCAGAACGCCGAGGCGTTCCAGCTGTACGGCGACGCCGCGGTGCTGGACATGCTCACCAGCGTGCTGCCCGAGATCGTGCGCGGCGCCGCCGAGCCGATCAGCGCGGTGGACAAGCTCACGGTCATCGACACCCAGGGCGCCAGCGGGCTCACCCGCAACGTGGCCAGCAACCTCGAGCAGGGCCTGCAGATCGGCTCGGACCTGACCGGGCTGGACCTGCGCTCGGTGCTCGGCGGACGTGGCCAGCAACCGGCACGGCCCGGCGCGGCTGACGGCGACGGGGCCGCCAGCGACGACACCGCTGGTGACCAGCCGGCCGACACCGCCGAGCGTGCTGGCACCGCCGAGCACACCGCGACGGAGACGAGCGCGGACAGGGCCGGCGAGGACCACGACGAGGACGCGGGCCGGTGAGCGACCCCGGCGAGCCGGGCCGCGCGCCGCGGGACCACGACACCGAGCCGATCCCGGTGATCAGCGAGGGTCAGGCCGGCCGCGACCAGGAGCCTGCCTCCGAGGGCGATGCCCGTGGCGTGCGCCGCTGGCTGCGCCTTGGCGCCGGCGAGGGGCCGGGCTGGCCGACCCTGGTGGCAGCCGGCGTCGCCGCAGTGCTGCTGGTGCTCCTCGCCGCCAACGCGTGGCTTGCCAGCAGCACCGAGGACCGCATCGCCGAGCAGATCGAGGACGAGCTCGCCATCGAGCCCGAGGTGACGCTGAGCGGCTTCCCCACGGGGCTGCGTGCCCTGTTCGGCCGCGTCGGCGAGGCCGAGATCCGCGCGCGGGAGGTGCCGGTGCCCGGGCTGGGCACGACCCTGACCGAGCTCGAGCTGACGCTGACCGACGTGCGCCTCGACCGCGACGCCGAGGAGCTCACCGCCGAGCGCGCGACGTTCGCGGTGGTGCTGGACAGCGCCAGCCTCGAGGGGCTGCTGCCGGTGATCGGCCAGCTCCCCGAGGACCTGCCGCTGCTCGGTGACGTCAGCGAGCTGGTGGAGATCGAGCTGGGCGACGGCGTGGCCACGCTGCGCGTGGTCGGGTTCGCGGTGGTCGATGCGACCGCGGAGATCCGCAACGGCGAGCTGATCCTGGCGCCCGGCGCCCCGCTGGCCCAGCTCGGCGACATCAGCATCGCCGTCGACGAGCTGCCGCTGGGCTTCGCCGTCGACGATGTGCGCATCCGCCCCGAGGGCCTGCGGCTGGAGGGGTCGGCTGCGCCGTTCGCGATCGAGGACGTCGACCCCTAGCGCGTCCCGCGGGCAGCCGAGCTGCGGGCGGGCAAGCCGCGGGCGGGCTAGGAGCGGTCGTCGGCGGGCGGCTCCCAGCCGGCGCGGCGCGCCAGCGCCACCAGCGCGAGCTGCGAGCCCACGTCGAGCTTGCGCAGCAGCGACCGGATCTGGGTGCGCACCGTGGCCAGCGACACGAAGCGGTCCGCGGCGATGTCGTGGGCCGACTTGCCCTCCATGAGCCCGGCGAGCACCTGCTGCTCGGTCTCGGTCAGCGCCTCGAAGGCCGCGCGACGCTCCCGCTCGGCCGCCCGGCTGGCCTGCAGCTCGCCGAGCAGCTGGTCGCGCTGGTGGCGGCTGAGCAGGCGGCCGAGCTCGGCGAGCTCGGAGATCGAGCTCAGCAGGTCGTCGAACGACTCGGACTTGGTGACGTAGCCGGCCGCGCCGCGCTCGATGGCCTCGGCGATGTCGGCGCGGTTGCGGGTGCCGGTGAGGATGACGACCTCGACGTCGCGCTCGGTCAGCGGCGCGACCAGGTCGCGCCCCGAGCCGAGGTTCCCGAGGTCCAGGTCCAGCAGCACGATGTCGACGTCGGTGGCCTCCTCGAGCACCGCCTCGGGGCTGGCCAGGCTGCTGATGCGCGCCTCGAGGCCCTCCTCGCGCAGCCCCAGGCGCAGGCTCTGCGCGAGCAGCGCGTGGTCCTCGACGATCAGCAGGCTCGCGGCTGCCGGGCTGTCATCCGTCACAGGCGAGTCCATTTCACCAATTTTGGGGACGCGCGGCACCCCTCCACGCGCTTTACTGTTAGCAATGAGGGTGCACTTGGTCGTCGCGGTCGAGCCTCCCCTGCTGGGCGAGCTCATCTCGCGCGCGCTGGAGGAGCCGCTGGCACAGGTGGAGCTCCACGAGCGCGCCGCGAGCGCTGGGGGGTCGAGTCTAACCGTGGTCATCGTCACCGGCGACGAGCCGGCCGAGGGCGATGTCGTGGTGCGTCTGCGGGAGGGCAGCGGCGAGGAGGTGGTGGGAGCGGTCCACGGCACGCCCACCGGGACACAGGAGGTCTCGAGCCTCGCTGAGCTAGTGGCTCGCGTGCGCGAGGCGGCGGCGACCTCCGCCTAGCGCTCCGAGCCCGCGGCGGGTTCGGGTTCGGGCGCGCGTCGTGCAACCTCGTCCTCGCCACCGGTCGCGTCGTCCTGCGCGTCGTCGGCGAGCTTCTGGTCGTCGAGCGCGGGCAGGGTGAGCACGAAGGTCGCGCCCCCACCGGGGGTGTCCTCGGCCCACAGCGCACCGCCGTTGCGCTCGGCCAGCGCGCGCGCGACATGCAGCCCCAGGCCGCTGCCGGGCCGGTCGGTGCTCGCCGCCCCGCGCTGGCCGCGCTCGAACACCGCCTCGTGCTGGCCGGCAGGTAGGCCCGGCCCATCGTCGGCGACCACCAGCGCGACCTGATCGCCGTCGTCGACCTCTCGGGTGGTCAGCGTCACCGTGGCTCCCGGGGCGTGCACGCGCGCGTTCACCAGGAGGTTGCGCACGATCCCACCCATGGTGTGGGCGTCGGCGTAGGCCATGGGCCCCTCGTCCAGCAGGTTGCGCACCGTGCTGCCCCGCCGCGCGGCGAGCTCCGCCTCCCTGCAGGCGAGGACGGCCAGGTCCAGCGGCTCGGGGTCCAGCGCGGCGGCCGGGTCCTCCACCAGGCGCTGGAGGCGGCGGATCTCGGCCCTGATCGCCTCGGTGAGCGCCACCTGACCATCGGCGTCCAGCGTCTGGCGGTAGCGCCCCAGCATGCTGCTGGCGCCCTCGATGGCGGCCAACGCCGAGCGCGCCTCGTGCGCGCGCTCCTCGGCCAGGCGGCGCTCGGCGACCAGCTCCTCCTCGACCGAGCGCCGGTCCAGCTCGGTGCGCATCAGCACCGAGCGCTGGGCGTCGAAGGTCGCTGCCAGGTCGTCGAGCGCGGCAAGGACCACCAGGACCACCGCTGCCAGGCGCAGCCCCTCGAACACCGCGGCCAGCTCGTTGCCGGGCAGCGGGCCCGACAGCAGCAGCTGGGTGATCCCCCAGGCGAGCAGCAGCAGGGCGGCGGCGGCGAACAGTCGCCGCCGCTGGCGCAGGGCGGTGGCGATCAGCGTGGCGGCGGCGACCACGACGCCGGCGTTGACCACCACGTTGATGACCGTACGCGCCGTGGCGGTGGGCGCCACGACCAGCACGAGCAGGATGACGACGGCTGCCGCGAGCCCGGCGAGCAGCCCGACCAGCGCGACCGCCGAGGAGCGCAGCCCCGCATCGATGGTGGGCCAGCGCTGGGCGGCGACCAGGAAGCCCACCGCGACGAGCATCGAGGCCACGCGCAGGGCGAAGAACCCGGTGAGCAGCGGCCCGAGGGCGGCGGGCAGCTCGGCGAGCAGGGTGCCGAGCGCGAGCGCCACGGTGGCAGCCGCGATCAGCCGGGGCGCCGCCTCGCCGGTGATCCCCGCGCGACGCAGCAGCAGCAGCGCCACGAACGCCGCGCCGGTGGCGGTGGCGGCCTGCAGCAGCAGGATCGCCAGCGGGCTGGCCAGGGCCTCCCAGGTCGGCAGGTCGGCCAGGCTCCACGACAGCGCCAGCAGGCCCACCGTCGTCAGGACCGCAGCGCCCGCGACGATCCACCCCAGGGACTCGTCAGCGCCACGCGCGGTGCGCCGACGGTCCTCCCCGCGGTACGCGGTCCGCTGGCGAGCCACGTCGGTTGCTCCCCCTCGGCCGATGGGCGGTCCTCACTGCCAGTCGGCAGCGCCAACACGGAGTGTAGGAGGTCCGGATCGTGCCAGTATCACGCCGGCGGCTTGCGCGCGGCGCGAGCGCCGCGCGCAAGCCCCCACCAGGGGGTGCAGGGAGCGTGGGGATCAGCGGGAGTAGGCGCGGTCCTGCTCGCCGATCAGCGGGGCACCGAAGAGCTTCTCGCTCATCCCGGTCTGGTCCAGGTACTTGCAGATGCCGCCGTTGAAGAACGGCCAGCCAGCACCCAGCAGCATGCACGTGTCGATGTCGCGAGCGTCGGCGACGACGCGCTCGTCGAGCATGTGCTTGATCTCGTCGGCGACCGCCTCGAGGGCCTGGCTGCGGATCTGGTCGGGCGTGAGCTGCTCGACGCCCTCCAGCACCTGCCAGCGCTCGCGGATCTCGTCGTAGGGCACGCGGCCCTGGCTCCAGTCGTACACCCCGGGCAGGCCGGTCTCGGCCAGCATCTGGAAGTTCGCATCCAGCGGGAAGCGCTCGGGGTAGCCCTCGTGCATGACGCGCAGCACGTGGGCGCCGACCTCCAGGCCCACCAGGCCCAGCAGCTCGAAGGGCCCCATCGGCAGCCCGAGCTCCTTGACGGCGTCGTCGACCTCGGTGAAGGCGTTGCCGCGGTTGGCCGCGTCACCGCAGGCGCCCATGAAGCGCATGAGCAGCCGGTTGACCACGAAGCCGGGGGTGTCGGCGGTCTGCACGCCGCTCTTGCGCAGCGTCTTGGCGGCAGCGAAGCCGGTCGCCATCGCCATGTCGCCGACATGCGGTGGCCGCACGATCTCGAGGAGGGGCATCGCCGACACCGGGTTGAAGAAGTGCAGGCCGAGCACGCGCTCGGGGTGCGCGAGGTCGCTGGCCATCTCCCCGACCGACAGCGACGAGGTGTTGCTGGCCAGCACCGCGTCAGGCGCCACGACCTCCTCCAGGTCGGCGAAGATCGCCTTCTTGACGTCCATGCGCTCCACGACCGCCTCGATCACCAGATCGCAGCCGGCCATCGGCGCGTAGTCGAGGGTGTAGGTGACGATCGACTTGAGCCACTCGGCCCGGGCCGCATCGAGGCGGCCGCGCTGGACGCGCTTGTCGAGCTCGCCCTCGACGGTGGCCTGCGAGCGGGCCAGCACCTCCTCGTCGATGTCCTTCATCACCAGCGGCACCTGGTAGCGCTGCAGCCACAGCGCCCCCAGCTGGGAGCCCATGAGCCCCGCGCCGACCACGCCCACGCCCTTGATGTCCTTGGGCTGGGCGTCGGGCTTCCAGGGCTGGCGGCGGACCCGGCTCTGGATCAGGTTGAACGCGTAGATGCTCGCCTGGGCGTGGCGGGCCGGGACGAGCTCGGCCATCGCGTCGATCTCGCCGGTGCGGCCCTCCTCGAGGTCGCCGCCGCGGGCGGCGTGCTCGACCAGCTCGATGGCCCGGTAGGGCGCCGGCGTCGCACCGTGGGTGCGGTCGTCGGCCGCCTTGCGCGCCTCGGTGAGCGCCTCGTCGAGGTGGCTGTCGTCGATGCTGGGGCGCTCGACGGTCTCGGCGCCGGTGACGATGCGCTCCAGCAGCGCCAGCGACTGCTCGAGGAAGTCCACCGGCGCCAGGATGCGGTCGGCCAGGCCGAGATCGAAGGCCTCCCGAGCCTGGATCATGCGGTTGTTGTTGAGGGAGTTGTGGATGATCAGCTGCAGCGCGCCCCGGGAGCCGATCAGGCGTGGGGCCAGCTGCGTGCCGCCCCAGCCGGGCAGGATCGACAGGAACACCTCGGGGAAGGCGATCGGCCCGGCGGACTCCGACAGCGTGCGGTAGTCGCAGTGCAGCGCGATCTCCAGGCCGCCGCCCAGCGCCGCGCCGTTGACCGCCGCCAGGGTGGGCACCTCGAGCTCGGCGAGGCGCCGGAACGCGTCGTGGCCGGCCTGCACCCCGTAGCGGGCGTCCTCGGGCGAGACGCCGGCGAACTGGTTGAGGTCGGCGCCGGCGGCGAACACGAACGGCTTGCCGGTGAGCAGCAGCCCCTTGACGTCGGACTGGCCGGCGACCTCGTCGAGGGCGCGCTCCAGGGAGGCGAGCGCGTCCACGCCCAGGGTCGTCGGCTTGGTGTGGTCGTGGCCGTTGTCCATGGTCAGCAGCGCCAGGCGCCCGGCCGCGGGCGAGTCGTGGTAGCTGACCTTGAAGGTGGTGACCGGATCGCTCATGGGTTCACGCCTTTCTCGCAGCACGCGGGAGGTGTCGGGGACCGCGGCTCACAGCCGCTCCCACAGCACCGAGCACCCCATGCCCAGGCCGATGCACAGCGTGGTGATGCCATAGCGGGCGTCGGGGTGGGTGGTGAGGTAGTGGGCCAGCTGCGCGGTCAGGCGCGCCCCGCTCATCGCCAGGGGGTGACCGAGGGCGATGGCGCCGCCGTAGGGGTTGACCTTCTCGGCGTCCAGCGGCAAGCCGAAGTGGTCGAGGAACGCCACGCACTGCACGGCGAACGCCTCGTTCATCTCCACCACGTCGATGTCGTCGATGGACAGCCTGGTCTTGTCCAGCAGGGCCTCGGTGGCCGGGATCGGGCCGTAGCCCATCGTCTCGGGCTCCACGCCGACGAAGGCGTAGTCGACCAGGCGCATCGTCGCCGGCAGGCCGAGCTGCTCGGCCGCATCAGCCGAGGCCAGCAGCGCCGCGCCGGCGCCGTCGTTCAGCCCGGCGCTGTTGCCGGCGGTGACGCGCCCGCCGGGGCGGAACGGCGTGCGCAGCCCCGACAGGTCCTCGAGGCTGGTCCCCGGACGCGGGTGCTCGTCGTCGCTGACCACGCGCCAGCCCTGCTCGTCGGACCACACGCTCATGCGCACCACGTGGCTGTCGAACACCCCGTCCGAGGCGGCCTTGGCCACGCGCTCCTGGCTCTGCACCGCGTAGGTGTCGGCGCGCTCCCGGCTGATCTCGGGCAGGTGGTCGTGGAGGTTCTCGGCGGTGTTGCCCATCACCAGGGCCTCACCGTCCACCAGGCTCTCGGCGAGGAACCGCGGGTTGGGGTCGGCCTGCTCGCCCATCGGGTGGCGCCCCATGTGCTCGACCCCGCCGGCGATGACGACGTCCTGGGCGCCCACGCGGATGGCGTTGGCGCCGTTGGTGATCGAGGTCAGCGCGCCGGCGCACATGCGGTCGACCGCGTAGCCGGGCACCGAGGTGGGCAGCCCGGCGAGGATCGCCGAGGTGCGCCCGATGGTCAGGCCCTGGTCGCCGATCTGGGTGGTGGCGGCCCACACGTTGTCGTCGACCTGGTGGGGCGCGAGCTGGGGGTTGCGGTCGAGCAGCGCGCGGATCACCCGCACGGCCATGTCGTCGGCCCGGGTGCTGGCGTAGTAGCCGTCGGGGCGGGCGCGCCCGATGGGCACCCGTGCCCCGTCGACGTAGACGGCGTCGCGGAGTTCGGTCATGAGTGGCTCCTCGTGCTCGGACGCTCTCGGCTGGCGCGTCTCGTGCCGTGCCCGCGCATGTTACTGAACGGTAACCTGCGAACGCCAGCCCCCTGCGAGCGGCCTGGGCGCCACGCCGGTCCCCGCGCGCCGCGCACCCGCCGCGCAGTCCCGCCTGGGCGTCAGCGGATCGGGTAGCCAGCGTCCACCAGCGCCCCGACGATCTCGCGGATGTGCTCTGGTCCGCGCGTCTCGACCTCGAGGGCCACCTCGACCTCCAGCAGGTCCAGCCGGGTGCCCAGCCGGTGGTGGTCCACCGCCACCACGTTGGCGCCGCGCTCGGCCACCAGGCCCAGCAGCCGGCTCAACGCACCGGGCCGGTCGCCCAGCCGGGTGCGCAGCGAGAAGTAGCGCCCCTCCTCGCCCATCCCCGACTGGAGGATGCGCACCAGCAGCAGCGGATCGACGTTGCCGCCGCACAGCAGCGTCACGCAGGGCTCGGGCAGGTCCACGCTGCGGTCGAGCACCGCTGCCAGGCCGGCGGCGCCGCTGGGCTCGACGACCTGCTTGGCGCGCTCCACCAGCAGCAGCACCGCGCGGGCGATGGCCTCGTCGCCGACGGTGACCACATCGTCGACGCGCTCGGCGATGTGGGCGAGGGTCAGCTCGCCGGGGCGCTTCAGCGCGATGCCGTCGGCGATGGTGGAGACCCGCTCCAGCGTCTGCGGCGCTCCCGCCGCCAGCGACGGGGGCACCGACGCCGCACCGGCCGCCTGCACCCCCACCACGGTCACGTCGGGCCGCTGGGCCTTCACCGCGGTGGCCACCCCGGCGATGAGCCCACCGCCCCCGACCGGCACGACGACGCTCGCTGCCTCGGGGACCTGCTCGAGGACCTCGAGCCCGAGCGTGCCCTGCCCGGCGATGATGTCGGGGTGGTCGAAGGGGTGGACGAAGGTCGCGCCGCGCTCCTCGGCATGGGCGCGCGCCGCGGCGTAGGCGTCGTCGACGGTCTCGCCGGTCAGCACCACCTCCGCGCCGTAGCTGCGCGTGGCCGCCACCTTCGGCAGCGGCGCGCCCTCGGGCATGAACACCCAGGCGGGCGACCCGACGCGGGCTGCCGACAGCGCGAGCCCCTGGGCGTGGTTGCCGGCCGAGGCCGCCACCACACCGCGACGGCGCTCGTCGTCGGTCAGGCGCGCCACCCGGTTGGCGGCGCCGCGCAGCTTGAACGAGCCGGTGCTCTGCAGGTGCTCGCACTTGAGCAGCACACGGGTGCCCGCCGCCAGCGAGGCGGCCTGCGAGCTCTCCACCGGCGTCCGCTGGACGAGGTGGCCGGTCCGCTGGCGGGCAGCACGCACATCGGCGAGGCTGACGAGATCCACGGTGGCAGCTCCAGGCTCCTCGGCGGTGGCCCGGCATGCTAACCGCCAGCCCCCGCCCGCCCGCCGACGGTGCGCTCGCGCCGTGGTGGCCCGGGCGCGGGGTGCCATCATGGCGCTGATGCTCCACGCGCCGCGCGACGACGGCCCGCCCGACCCGGGCGACGACCCCGGTGACGACCCGGGCGCGGGCCGCTCGGGCAAGGTCTTCGTGGTGGCCAGCCTCCTTGGCGTCCTGGCGCTCGGCCTGGTGTTCGCTGTGCTCGGCCCGCGGCTGCAGGAGGCCACCGAGGCCCAGGCGCCCGATCCTCCCCCGGTGGCGATCACCGACGGCGAGCTGGCCGGCCGCGCGTGGTCGGCGACGGCCACCGAGCCCGAGGACGAGACGCCCTGCCTGCGCCTGGACGTCGCAGGCGACATGGTGACCGAGGCCTGCGGCGACCAGCAGGGACCCTCCGCGCTGCGCGCGCTCGGCGCCGCCGACCTCGACGACGCGCTGATGCTGCTGGCCCTGAGCGATGCCCGCACCGAGGCGGTGGAGGTGGTGCACGCCGGGGGCACCGCGCAGCTGCCGGTGACCTACGCCGACTACGGGTTCCCGATGGGCTTCGCCGCCGGGCCGGTCGAGGCCCCCGTCGAAGCGGTGCGCGCGCTGGGCGAGGACGACGAGGTGCGCGGCTGGGCCGACTGCACGCGCGGGCTCGACGACCACGATCCCGAGGCCGACGAGCTCCCGCCGTTCGTGCTGGGCCCCGACGAGCCGCTCGCGCAGGGGGACGGGTGCCTGCTGATCGAGTGAGGCGCCACCACAGGCGCCGGAGCTAGAGCGGGGGCCACGGGTAGGGGCGCTGCTGCGGGTCGAGGTCGGGCAGCGCCTCGAGCTCGGCCAGCGCCCGCGCGCGGCGGGCCAGCGCCGCGAGCTCGTCGGCCTCCAGCAGCCGCCCCAGACGCGTGGTGAGCGCGCTGTCAGCGTCGGCCAGCGCCTCGGCCAGGCGCGCCAGCTCCTCCCGCCACGCCGCGGGCACCGCGACCGGCCCCAGATCCCAGATGACGGTGCGCAGCTTGGGCTCGGGGTGGAAGCACAGCCCGTGGTCGCAGCCGAGGATGCCCTGGGGCGCCGTGCCCTCCTCGTCGGGCACCATGACGTGGCTGGCCTTGCGGTCGGCGTTGTTGACCAGCAGGTCGAACACCGCCATGCGCGCCAGCGCCTGCGTGCGCTCGCCGGCCTCGACCAGCGCGAAGTAGTGGCGCTCCGGATCGTGGGGCACGAACCGCTGCAGCGAGCCGATCCCGGCCGGACCGTCGGCACGCAGCACCGTGGGCGGCACCAGGTGCCAGCCCAGCGCCTCGGACACCTCGAAGGCCGCGGTCTCGCGTTGGCACAGCGTCCCGGTCGGGAAGTCCCACAGGGGCCGCTCGCCGGCACGCGGCTTGTAGACCGCGAAGCGCCCATCGGTGGGCGCGCCGATCTGCACCAGCAGGGTGTGGTTGCTGGCGTTGTCGAGGAAGCCGAGCGGGCGCAGCTCCCCCTCGGCCAGCGCGATGACCTCGGGGACGGCCGCCAGCGGAGCCGGGTCGGCGGTCATGCGGCGCTCACAGCGACGACTCCACCAGCGGGCCGTGACCGTTCATCGCCGGGCACAGGTGGCCCTGCGGATCGATCGGCCGGTTGCAGAGCTTGCAGGTCTCGCGGGCCCCGGCCTCGACCGACCAGGCGGCGTGCGCGGCCATGGCGGTCAGCTGCTCGCCGCTCATCCACAGCTTTGCGGTGGCCGGCTCGGCCTCGTCATCCTCGACCAGCTCCTCGGCCTCGAGCAGGAAGCGCGTGCCGTCCTCGTCCATGCCCAGCGCCAGCCGGCCGGCCCGCCACGCCGGCGCGATCGGCTCGCGCAGCTGCTGGCTGCGCGTGTCGAGGTGGTCGGGGGTGACGGTGACGTCGACGCGCTCCAGCAGCTCCTGGGCGACCTGGGCGAGCTGGCGCACCTGCTGCTTCTCGACCAGCAGGGCGACGGTGCCCTCGTCCTTCTGGGCCTGCACGTAGAACTCCCGCGAGCCGGGCTGGCCCACCGCGCCCGCGGTGATCCAGTCGACCGGGTCGAGCTCGAACGACTCGCTCATCGGCGTCTCCTCGCCGGGTCCTCGTCGCTGTCGGTGGCCTGCGAGGCCGCGCCTCCGGCGCGACGGCTGCGCCCACCGGAGCGGCTCGTGCGGCGCGCGAACCGGGCGGCGTCCAGGGGGCCGTCGTCGCCCAGGCGCAGCAGCATCGGCGGCTGATCGGGGTCCAGCTGCAACCAGGTGACCGAGGCTGGGCCGACGTGCAGCCGCTGGAACAGGTCCAGCGGCTGGCCCAGGAAGAAGGCCACCGCCGCCTTGAGCACGTCGGCGTGGCTGACCACCACGACCGCCTCGCGCCGGTGCGCGGCGGCCACCTCCTCCAGCGCCTCGACGGCGCGGGCCTGCGCCGCACGGATGGACTCGCCGTCGGGGAACGTCACGCGCGAGGGCCGCGTCTGGATGACCGGCCAGCGCTTGGTGCGCCGGACCTGACCCAGCGGCCGGTCGGTCCAGGCGCCGTAGTCGACCTCGATCACGCCGGGCAGCTCGCGCACGCGTCGCCGGTGGGGTCCCGCGATCGCCTCGGCGGTCTGCCAGGTGCGCCGCAGCGGGCTGGCGTACACCGCCGCGACGGGCACGTCGGCCAGCCGCTCGGCGACCGCGTCGGCCTGGCCGCGGCCGCGGGCGTCAAGCTCGGCGCTGGTGCGCCCCCCGAGCCGGCGACCGGTGGCGGCGGTGGTGGCGTGGCGCACCAGCAGCAGCGCGGTCACCGGGAGCTGATCCTTGCACGCGACAGGGAGGGTCTCACTCGGCAAGGGTAGCCCCCGCAGCGAGGGCCGTTCAGCACCTGCGCATGCCCCGCGCGTCCTTCGCCGGCCGCCTGGCCGCGGGTAGGCTCCGCGCCGGCAGGCGCCCTGTGGGCGGGCCGAGGCTCCTGCGCACCGACCGCCGTCGAGGAGGAACCATGACCGAGCACACCCACCGCACCGAGCGCGACTCCATGGGCGAGATGGAGGTGCCCGCCGAGGCCTACTACGGCGCCTCCACCCAGCGGGGCGTGCTGAACTTCCCGATCTCGGGGGATCCGATCCCCACCGAGCTGATCCGCGCCCTGGCCCTCATCAAGCAGGCCGCAGCCAAGGCCAACGCCGAGCTCGGCACGCTGGACGCCGACAAGGCCCAGGCGATCGCCGACGCCGCCGCCGAGGTCGCCTCGGGCGCGCTCGACGACCACTTCCCCGTCGACGTGTTCCAGACCGGCTCGGGCACCTCGTCGAACATGAACGCCAACGAGGTCATCGCCAACCGCGCCAGCGAGCTGCTCGGCGGCGGGCTAGGGACCCGGCTGGTCCACCCCAACGACCACGTCAACGCCGGCCAGTCCTCCAACGACGTGTTCCCCGCCGCGGTGCACGTCGCCGCCTACGAGGCGGCCGAGCACCAGCTCCTGCCCGCGCTGGAGCACCTGCGCGCCTCCCTGGCCGCCAAGGCCGACGAGCTCGCCGACGTGGTCAAGTCCGGGCGCACCCACCTGATGGACGCCGTCCCGGTGACGGTGGGCCAGGAGCTCGCAGGCCACGCGCGCCAGGTCGAGCTGGGCGCCCAGCGCGTGCGCGACGCGCTGCCTCGCCTCGGGGAGCTGCCGCTGGGCGGCACCGCGGTCGGCACCGGCCTCAACGCCCCCGAGGGGCTGGCCGAGCGCATGATCAGCGAGCTGCGCACCACCACCGGCCTGGAGGGCCTCACCGAGGCCGCCGACCACTTCGAGGCCCAGGGCGCGCGCGACGGGCTCGTCGAGCTGTCGGGTGCCTGCAAGGTGGTGGCCACGAGCCTCACCAAGATCGCCAACGACCTGCGGCTGATGGGCTCGGGGCCGCGCACCGGGATCGGCGAGATCCGCCTGCCCGCGGTCCAGCCGGGCAGCTCGATCATGCCCGGCAAGGTCAACCCGGTCATCCCCGAGTCGGTGACCCAGGTCGCCGCCCAGGTCATCGGCAACGACACCGCGGTGACCATCGGCGGGATGAACGGCCACTTCGAGCTCAACGTCTACATCCCGCTGATGGCGCGCAACGTGCTCGAGTCGGTGCGTCTGCTGGCCACCAGCAGCACCAACTTCGCCGACCAGTGCATCGACGGGATCGAGGGGGTGCCCGAGCGCGCCACCGAGCTGGTCGAGAAGAACCTGTCGGCGGTCACCGCGCTGGTGCCCGCCATCGGCTACGACACCTCCGCCGAGCTCGCCAAGCAGGCGATGGCCGAGGACCGCCCGCTGCGGGACGTGGTCAAGGAGGCGAACCTGCTCAGCGACGAGGAGGTCGACCGGATCCTCGACCTCAAGAAGATGACCAAGGGCGGCGTCGTCTAGGACGTCGCACCGGGCTGGGCCACCGCGCCGCGTCCGCGGTGCAGGTGGTCCGGCGGCGCCGCCGCCCGAGCGAGGGCGGTGGCGAGCTGCTCGCGGCGAGCGTCGGTCAGGTCGGCGAAGAAGAACGCGACCCGTGCCTGGGCGCCCAGCACCTCCGCCTTGAGCCCGGCGGCCGAGGCCCCGACGTCGGCCACGGCCTGCGCGAGGCGGTAGACCAGGCCCGGCGTGCTCGGGGCGGTGACCTCCAGGCGCACCAGCTCGCCCTGATCGTCGGCGTTCACCGCGGTCTTGGCGAGCGCGGCCTCGGCGGGCAGGCGCGCGTCGCGCCGCCGCTCTCGCGCGGCGACGCGCGCGGCCACGTCGACCTCGCCGGCGACCGCCGCGACGACCTCGTCGGCCACCGCCTGCGAGGGCACGCTGGCCACGCTGACGGTGAACCAGTCCAGGGCGGTGCCATCGCCGCGGGTCACCGCCCGCGCATCCAGCAGCCGCAGATCGTGGGCCGAGATGATCCCCGCGCAGGCGCCGAGCAGCCCCACGCGATCATCGGCCACCACCGACAGCACCGCCGTGCCCGGCACAGCGCCGGGGCGCCAGGCCGCCGCGGCCCGCCCCGGCTCGCGCTGCTCGAGCAGGCGCAGGTGCTCGGCGATCTGCTCGGCGCTGGCCGCCACCAGGTAGCGCCGCGGCACGCCGGCCAGCAGGCGGTCCACCGCGTCCGAGGACACCCCGGCAGCCGCGGCGGCGCGGCGCGCAGCGCCGGCGGTCTCGTCGGGGGCGCCGGGCACCGCGGCGTCGTCGCGCAGCGCCACGCGCACGCGGGCGTGGAGCGTGGCCAGCAGGCCGTCCTTCCAGGCCGACCACGCTGTCGGGCCGGTGGCGCGCGCGTCGGCGAGCGCGAGCAGGAGCAGCCCGTCGAGGGTCTCGACGTCACCGACGGCGTCGGCGACGTCGGCGATCTCGTCGGGGTCATCGAGGTCGCGGCGCGTGGCGACGTTGGGCAGCAGCAGGTGCAGGCGCACCAGCTTGGCCACGCGCTGCGCCCGCACCAACCCGAACCCGGCATCGGAGAGCCACTCGGCCACCAGCTCGGCGCCGACTTGGCTGTGGTCCCCCGGCCAGGCCTTGCCCACGTCGTGCAGCCAGGCGGCGAGCAGCAGCGCGTCAGCGTCCTCCAGGCCCTGCCAGCGCCGGGCGTGGTCCTCGTCCAGCTCGCCGCGACCGATCCGCACCAGCCACGCGACCGTGTGCAGCAGGTGGGTGTCCAGATCGAAGTGGTGGAAGGCGTTGCGCTGGGGCGCGCCGCGCACCCTGTCCCACTGGGGCAGGTAGGCCACGACGACGCCGAGATGGTCCGCGTCGCGCAGCGCCCGCACGCCGGCCTCGCCGTGGCGCAGCGTGGCCAGCAGCGACGCGCGCGCGGTCTCGTCCCACCACAGCCGGGCGTCGGCGAAGGCCGCGCGCAGCCGCTCGGCGGTGCGGCGGTCCACGTGGGTGCCCTCGGCAGCGGCCGCGGCGGTGGCGCGCCAGGCCAGAGCCGGCTCGACCGCGGGGTCGCGGTCGGCGTCGATGGTCACCAGCCCATCGACCACGGCGACGCCGTCGGCGACCGGCCGCGCCGAGGGCCGCTGGCGTGACCGGCCGCCGCGAGCGTCGGCCAGCAGCAGCGGCCAGGCCCGGGCGGCGACGTGCGCGACCGCGCGCATCGCCAGGCCAACAGCGCGCAGCAGCCCGTCGGCGTCGCCGCCCAGTCGGGTGGCCACGTCGTCGTGCAGGTCCAGGCGCAGGCGATCCCCGGCCCTCGGGTCGGTCAGGTGCAGCGCGCAACGGGCGGTGAGCAGCACCGCGCGAGCCAGGCGGAGCGCCGAGTGGTCGGGTGCGCCGAGATAGCCGGCACCCACCAGCGCCTCCAGCGACGGGCGGCCCAGCAGCCCCGAGGCGGCCCATTCGAGGCGGTCGAGGTCGCGCAGCCCGCCCGGATCGCACTTGAGGTCGGGCTCGAGGCGACCCACCGGGAGCGCGGCACGATCGGGGCCCTCGCGCCCGACGCTCAGCACCAGGTTGCGCCCGCGACGGGCGCTGGTGCGGCGCACCCGGGCGTCGAGGCGGTCCAGCAGCCCCCGGTCACCGGCCACCAGCCGGCGGCTGGTCAGCGCGGTCGCGTTCTCGACGGCCTCCTCGGCGGCGCGGGTGGCCTCCCGGACGCTGCGCACCGCGTGGCCGACCGACAGGCCGGCGTCCCACAGCGGATAGCACACGCTGCGCACCACCGCATCGAGGTCGGTGCGGCCCCGACCGGCGTGGAGCACCAGCAGATCCACGTCGCTGCGGGGGCACAGGCGCCGGTGCCCGTAGCCGCCCAGAGCGACCAGGGCCACCCCGCCCGGCCGCCCGGCGTCGGCGAACCCTTCGCGCAGGCGGTCGTCGATGACGCGCGTCCAGGCCGCGCACCACGGCGGGCCCGGCTGCGCCTCGACCCGCTGCGGGTCCAGCGCACGGGTCGCGTCGACGGCTACAGCGCCTCGGGGCCGGTCTCGCCGGTGCGGATCCGGGTCACGTCCTCCAGGGGGAGGACCGCGACCTTGCCATCACCGATCTTGCCGGTGCGCGCGGACTTGACGATGGCGTCGATGACGCCCTCCACCTGGTCGTCGTCGACCATCACCTCGATGCGCGCCTTGGGCACGAAGTCGACCTGGTACTCCGCGCCGCGGTACACCTCGGTGTGGCCGCGCTGGCGCCCGAAGCCCCGCGCCTCGCTGACGGTGAGGCCGGCGACGCCGATCTCGCGCAGCGCCTCCTTGACCTCCTCGACCTTGAAGGGCTTGATGATCCCCACGACCTGCTTCATGACCTGACCTCCTCGCTGGCGGTGCGGCCCGCGATGCGTCCTGGGCGCGAGCCGTGCCTCGCATCATCGCTGACCGACGTTGCTCTGGCGTCAGCCACACGTTTCGCGTCGGTTACGTCGGGCTCCCCTGCGCTGGCGCGCGCTCAGCCGGCGTCGTCGAGGGGCGCGAGGACGTAGTCGTCGACCTCCTCGTCCCACTCCATGCTGACGAGCCCGCGGGCGCGCGCGGCCTTGCAGAACTGCAGGAAGCCCCCGTAGCCATAGGACTTCTCGCTGAAGCCCGGGGCGCGCTTGCGCAGCTGGTCCTTGAGCCCCGACAGCGGCGGCGGCGAGCCCTGCGCGGCGAGCTCGGCCACGGTGTCGCGCAGCAACGTGAAGGCCTCCTCCTCGCCGCGGTGGGCCTCGGGGAAGCCGACCTCGGGATCGCCGCGCGCGCTGCCCTCCGACAGCTCGACGACCCCCTGCTGCTCGAGGTGGCGCAGCAGCTCGCCGAACGCGCGGAAGCCGTGGTGCGCCTCGTTGAAGGTGGGGTCCTTGCGCAGCATCGCGCGCTTGAGCGCACTGGCCAGCACCGCGCCGCCGCTGGAGCGCTGCAGCCCCGACAGGGTCTGGGTGACGAGCTTGGCGAGGTCCTGGGGGTCGGCCGTCTCGCCAGCACCCTGGCCGAGGTCGTCGTCGAGCTCGCTGTCCGCGTCGTTGGCCGAGGCGGCCGGCGCCGGCACGGGCGCGTCGGCTGGCGGGGGCGCCGGAGGCGGCTCGGCCGCGACTGCCGGCGCCGGCGGCGCGGCCGGGCCAGCCGCTGCGGCCGCTGCGGACCCGCCACGGCCGCGGCCGCGGCGGCCACCACGCGCACGCCCTCGCGAGGGCGCCAGATCCACGCCCTCGAGGCGCTCGTAGAACATGAACTCGTCGCAGGCGGGTGGCAGCAGCCCCGAGGTGGAGGACTCCATGCCCACGCCCATCACGCGCTTGTTGAGCGCGCGCAGCTTGTCGACCAGCGGCGTGAAGTCGCTGTCGCCGGTGGCGATCACGAAGGTCGTGATGTAGTCGCGCTCGAAGCTGAGCTCGATCGCGTCGACGGCGAGCTTGATGTCGGCGGCGTTCTTGCGCTGGTGCTTGAGCCGCTGGGTGATCTCGATCAGCTCGACGTGGTGCTCGGCGAGCATGCGCCGGTCGGCCTCGAAGTAGGACCAGTCGGCGTAGGCCCGACGCACCACCACGCGCCCGCGCTCGGCCAGCACATCGGCGACGGGCTTCAGCTGGAAGCTGAACCCCTTGTGGTCCTCTCGCGCGCCGATGGCGAGGTTCTCGTAGTCCAGGAACAGCGCCAGGCGCTCTTCGTCGTGAGCCATGATGATCGCGGCGATCGCCGGGTGTCGGGGTGTGGTCGCAGCCTAGACGCTGCGCGGCGCGGACGCGGATCGGGTGCCATCGCGCGCTCGGCGCCCACTAGCGGGGCGGTGCGGACCCGGGCTGGCGCTCTGACCGATGGAGGCTGCACCGGTTACGCTGCCAGGCGCGCCGGAGTGGGGGAACGGCAGACACGGCGAGCTTAAACCTCGCTGCCCCTTGGGGCGTGCGGGTTCGAGTCCCGCCTCCGGCACCGCCGGCCACCGGCCCGGGCGCAGCCAAAGGCCACCTACCCGGGCGTGGCCGCGGATGCGACAGTTTGAGGGGAGCCGACCAAGGAGCCGCCCGCGTGTCCCCCGACGCTGCCGACGACGCCCGCAACGAGCCGGGATCCTGGGTGTGGGCTCCCGACGATGCTGGGGTCGAAAACCCTGACGAGGCCGAGCCGCTGCTGTCGCTGCACCTGGCCCGCCGGCTCCGCGACGCCGGCCTGAGGTGGGAGCCCGCCAACGGCGACCGGTTCCTCATCCCAGGAGCGCAGCTCGACGAGCACACCTTCCTGATCAGCCCGATGAGCGTGGACGTGCGCAGAGCTCCCGGCGGGCAGATCCTCACCTTCAACGGGGCCGTCGAGTGGGCGCTGGACGCGATCCAGCAGCACGAGGTCATCTGGCTGCCCACCGAGGGGCAGCTGCGCGAGCGGCTGGGCGACCGGTTCCGCGCGCTGCGCTGGGAGCAGGGGCGCTTCCGCTGCCGCGTGGCGCTGCCGGACGGCGAGCAGCACGAGGCCGTGAGCCCGCACGCAGTGGAGGCGTATGGTTGGGCGCTGCTGGCGGTCCTGACCGGAGCGCCAGCCGAGCTCGCCGACCCGTGAGCGGCACGGCTACGAGTCGGCACCCGGGCGAGGAGGGCCTGGCATGGTGACGCTGCGACTGACCAAGCGGGAGGCGGCCGGACCGGATGGCCAGCCGGTCATCGGGCGCGGCTACGAGGTGCGCGACGAGCAGGCCCAGCCGCTGCCCCGCCAGGCGCTCGCCCCCGAGCGGTTCGACGCGATCGCGGTGGTCGAGGTGGCGCCGTCCTCGCCCGAGGAGCGCCAGGCGCTGCGCACGCCCGGCTTCGCCCTGGACCGCCCCGTGCAGCTCACGCCGCAGGCCGAGGGGTTGGCGGTGCGCGACGCAGCCGGCGAGCGCGTGGCCGGCTGGGTGCCCGAGCCCCACGCTGCGGCCACCGCGCGCCTGCTGGAGGAGCGCGGCGACGAGGTCGAGACGTGGGTGTGCTGGGAGTGGCTGCGCGAGGACGGGCGCAGCGGCGCCGACGTGGCCATCAGCCTGCCCGAGGCCAAGCCCCAGCGCCTCGGGCCGCCCCAGCCGAGCCAGCGCAGCGGTGTGGTCGGCGACCGGCGCGTGTGGCTTGGCCTGACGGCCGTGGTCGTGCTGGTGGCCCTCGCCTTCGCCGCCTGCGCCTGACCGGACATGCGCCGCTCGAGGTGAACGACGCGCCCGAGATGCCCTAGGGTCTGGGCAGACGCCACGAGCGGGCGGCCCGGCGAGCGCCGCGACGGCCCGCGCGCCGATGCCAAGGGAGGACCGCATGATCGTCGTAGGCTTCGATGGCAGCGAGCACGCCCGACGCGCGCTCGGCTGGGCCGCCGAACAGGCGCGAATGCGCGGTGTGGAGCTGCGCGTGGTGACCGCGATCCCCAAGGCCAGCGTGTCGTTCTGGCCCTCGCTGCCCACCGGTGACAGCAAGGACGCCGAGCGCCGCACCCGCGAGCAGGTCGACGCCGCCATCGGGGAGCTCGGTGAGCAGCTCGAGGGGATCAAGGTCACCCGTCAGATCGTGCGCGAGGAGCAACCCGCTCGCGCCCTGTGCCGCGCTGCCGAGGACGCCGAGCTGCTGGTCGTGGGCTCGCGCGGCCGCGGCGGGTTCCGCGGGCTCATGCTGGGCTCCACGAGCCAGCAGAGCATCACCTATGCGCCTTGCCCGGTGACCGTGGTGCGCCCGGGCGACTGACCCGAGGGCTGCGGCCAAGAGGCGCCGCGCCCGACGGTCGTCGCCACCCCGTCAGCGCCCGACGACCACGACCGGCGTGCCGTCAGGGTCGCGGTGGCGCGCATCAGCGGTGCCCAGCACGATCGGGGCGACCGACAGCTCATCGGCCTCGACGGCATCGATCGTCGCGCCGAAGGAGGCGAACCACTCCCGGTGAGCATCCGGGACCGGGCTTGCCACCTGGAAGCCGCACAGGCCCCGTCCGGACCCGGACCGGTCGCACAGCACCACCCGCAGCCCCTGCGGCCCGACGGCCACCACCCACTGGGGCAGCCAGCTGGCAAGGGCGAAGGCACGGCCGAGCTCGTCGGGATCGTCCACCGCGAAGCCCGGCATCACCGGCGGTCCGGGGTCCTCGTGGTAGCTGGGGAAGGCCGAGTCGGGGCGGGTGGGATCGCCGAGGACCAGCTCGATGGTGCTGCCGTCGGAGAACCCGAGCACCGCCAGGCGTCGGCTGCGCTCGCGGACGCGGCAGCCGAGCGTGGCCGTGTACCAGGTCATCGAGCGGTCCAGGTCCGACACGACGACACCGGCCCACACCGGCGTCGGGCTCACGATCCGGCCTCCGGCCAGCCTCGGACCTCGTCGACGTCGCCCCCAGCGCCGTCGTCGACGCGCGCGGCCGCGCCCTCGCGCGGATCCACCAGGCGGTCGGCGGGCAGGTCCTCGGGTCCGCGCTCGCCGCGCCAGGTGGGGTCCAGCAGATCCAGCAGCGCGGCGGTCGCCCCGGCGGTGGCACCCCACAGCAGCGCGCCGTCGGGCAGCGCCCACGCCCAGCCGAGGCTGCGGCCGCCCAGCGGGGTCACCCGCCAGCGCGCCGGGTCGCGCAGCTGCGACAAGCGGGCCTCCAGCAGCGCGGCGACCTCGCCGGGTGCCCGCACCAGCGGGTGCGGTCGCTGCCAGGCACCGACGACGACCTCGAGCCAGAACCCTGACGGGGGGATCAGGAACCCCGGGAGCTGGCCGAGCACCTCGACGCTGTCCGTGGCGATGCCGCACTCCTCCCGTGCCTCACGCAGGGCTGCCGCGCGCGGCGACTCTCCGGGCTCCAGCTGCCCACCGGGGAAGCTGATCTGCCCGGGATGGGCGGCGAGGTCATGACGGCGCTGGGTCAGCAGCAGCGCCAGGTCGGCGTCGTCGGTGCGCCGCAGCAGCGCCAGCGCGCCACCGCGGCGCGCCGCGCCGGCCTCGGGCGCGTCGGTGTCGGCGCGTGGCGCGGCAAGCCCCGCACGCAGCAGATCCCAGGGAGTCACGAGCGCGACACTACCGCACTGCCCGGTCCGCCAGCGCGCCGCGACCGCTAGGCGCGGCTGCTGGTGTCGGTGCTGCGCGGGCTCCGCGGCGCAGGTCTAGAAGATGGGCGCGATCACCATGGTGACCACCATCGACAGGGCGACGGCGGCCACGAGCACGATCACGATCGTCCGCTGCGTCTTGGGGTTCATCATGACGTCTCCAATCCTGGCACGGCTGCCGCGGCGACGCTGCCATCACCCGGCTCACCTGGGTGAGCGTTGCGCCTGCAGCGCAGCGAGCTTGTCGGCGCCGGTCTGCTCGGGCTTGTCGGTGCGCACGTCCAGCTTGGCGACCACCGATACGCGCGGGGCCGTGGCGAGCACCGCGTCGCAGGCGGCTCGCAGGGCGGCGACGCACTCCTCCCAGGAGCCCTCCAGCAGCGTGCCGCTGGCGTCGGTCGTGGCGCGCACCCCGGTGGCCTCGGCGGCATCGACCGCGCGCGCCACCTCCTCGGACACGCTCGCATCGCCGGTGCCGATCGGGGTCACCGAGAACCAGGCCAGCATGGTGTCTCCTCTCTGTGACGGAGCGCGTCAGGTGTCGAGCCCTGCGAGCAGGCTCAGGGCGAGGCCATCGAGGATGTCGGCCTCGCTGACCAGGGTCTCGGAGGTCCCGAGCAGGTCGAGCGCCTCGCGCAGCACGATCGCGCCGCCGACGATCACGTCCTCGCGGCCGGCAGCCATCGGGCCGAGCTCGGCGCGCTCGGCGGCGGTCATGGCCGCCAGGCGGTCGGTGAGCGCCGCGACGGCGTGGCGGGGCAGGCACGTGCCGTGGATCCGTCCCGGGTCGTAGCGGGGCAGGTCGAGGTGGAGCGCCGCGAGCGTCGTGACGGTGCCGGCCACGCCGACCACGGTGCGGGCCGTCGCGGCCCCGGTGTGCGCCACGGCCTCGTCCAGCTCGGTGCGCGCGACCTCGCGGGCGGCCTCCAGGGACTCACGCGAGGGCGGGTCGTCGGGCAGGCACCGCTCGGTGAGCCGCACGCAGCCGATCTGGCGGCTGGCGAGCGCCTCGGGCTCGCGCTGGCCGACGATCAGCTCGGTCGATCCACCGCCGATGTCCAGCACCACATAGGGGGGATCCCCACCCACCGACCGCGTGGCGCCGGCGAAGGCGGTCCGCGCCTCCTCGTCGCCGGTGAGCACCTCCGCCTGCACGCCGGTGCGCGCCGCGACCCCGTCCAGGAAGCGCTGGCGGTCCGCGGCATCGCGGATCGCGCTGGTCGCCGCGATCCGGCAGCGCCCAGCGCCGAGGCCCAACGCCCGGTCGTGGTAGTCGCCGATCACGTCGACGGTGCGCGCCAGCGCCGCATCGTCGAGGCGCCCGGTGCGGTCGACGCCGTAGCCCAGGCGCGTCACCCGCATCTCACGCTCGACGGTCGCCAGCGGGCTGCCCTCCTGCGCCACGAGCAGCCGCGTCGAGTTGGTGCCGCAGTCGATGGCGGCCACGCGCGTCACCCGGCCACCTCCGCGGTGGCGGTCCCGTCCTCGTGCAGCGTCGCGCAGGGACCCGAGCACGGCATCGGCTCGACCCGCTGCGCGACCCAGGCACCCACCGGGTTGTCACCGGTGGCCAGGTGGTGGGCGTACAGCGCGTGCAGGCACTTCACGCGTCCGGGCATGCCGCCGGCGCTGGGGTCGTCGGGCACCGGCGGGCCGAGGCGGTCGCGCGCCGCCAGGTAGCGCTCGTGCGCGTGCTGGTAGGCCGCGGCGAGGTCGGGGTCGGTGGCGAGTCGCTCGGTGAGCCCGGCCATCGCGCCCTCGGACTCCAGCCGCGCGCACGCCTTGCTCGCCAGCGGGCAGGCCAGCCAGAACGTGGTGGGAAACGGGGTGCCGTCCTCGAGGGCGGGGTCCACGCGCAGCACGGCCGGCAGCCCCCAGGCGCAGCGGGCCGCGGCGGCGACCCGTCCGCGCAGCGGGCGTCCGATCATGGCCGCGCCGCGCGCGCGGTCAGCGCCGTCGAGCTCGGGGCGAGCGAGCGCCGCGTCGTCGCTGGCGTCGGGTGGCGGTCGCAGCGCGTCCTCGGCGGTGCCCTGCGGCGGCGGGTCCGGGGTGGCGTGGGAGTGCTCGGGCATGGGGCCAGCGTCGCCGCCCGCGGCGCCCGCGGCAACCGCGGCAACCGCGGCAACCGCGCGACGATGGTCGACCGCGAGCGTCAGGCCAGCGGCGGCTGGCTAGCGCGTCAGGCGCAGCGGCAGGTGAGGGATGCCCGCCCAGGTGAAGCGCTCGCCGTCGGGGACGAACCCGAAGCGCGTGTACCAGTCGACCAGGTGCTCCTGGGCCTTGCAGGCCACCGACTCCTCGGTGCAGGCCAGCGCTCGGCGCACCACCGCCGCGCCGACGCCGGCGCCGCGCCAGGCAGGGTGGACGACCACGCGCCCGAGGGCGGCATCGGCGCCGGGCGCGGCGGCGGGCGCGGCGACCAGGCGAGCACCGGCCACCACGACCCGGTCGGTGCCCGCGATCGGCGAGCCCTGCGCCGGTGCACCCGGCGACGGCACCGCCTCGTACCACACCTGCGTGACGCCCGGAGCCAGATCGCGGTGGTCAAGCTCGGGGTCGATCGCCTGCTGCTCGACGATGAAGACGTCGACCCGCAGCGCCAGCAGCGCGTACAGGGTGGCGGCGTCCAGGTCGGAGCCGGCGGCCACCTTCGGGGTCAGCTGCCCGGTGACCGGATCAGTCGGTGCGCTCACGGGTCCTCGTCGTCCTCGGGGAGCTGCTGGGGCAGCTCGCTGTCGCTCGCGTCCTCCTCGGCGTCGCCGAGCAGCCCCAGCGCCTCTCCGAGCCGGCGCCACCAGGGGTCGTCGTCGGGTGTGGCGGCGGCGTCGTCGCTCTCCTGCTCGCTGGCCAGCGTGCGAGGATCCTCCTCGGGGCGCTGGACGACGTAGGGGATGTCGCCGGGGCGCACCAGGCCGAGGTCGCGCGCCAGCAGCTCGATCTCGTCGGGGTCCTCGAGGCGCTCGCGCCGCTCCTCGAGCTCGTCGACCTCGGTGGCGAGCTCGGCTCGGCGCTCCTCGAGCTCGGCGATGCGCTCGCGCTGCTCCAGGTAGCGCTGGGCGGGCGTGGCCGCCACCAGCGCGATGATCAGCAGCAGCGCGGCCAGCGCCAGTGCGTAGGGGCGCTGCCCGCGGACCAGGGCCGCGGGCAGCAGGGACCGTCGCCAGCGCCGGCTGGCGCTCGCGCGCCGGCGACGGTCTGTCATCAAGCGCCCCTGGCCCTCGGGAAGGCGTCGCGACCGGCGTAGCGCGCCGCGTCGCCCAGCATCTGCTCCAGGCGCAGCAGCTGGTTGTACTTGGCGGTGCGGTCGCTGCGCGCGGGCGCCCCGGACTTGATCTGACCGGAGTTGGTGGCCACGACCAGGTCGCTGATGGTGGCGTCCTCGGTCTCGCCCGAGCGGTGGCTGACCATGGTGGTCCAGCCGGCGCGGTGCACCAGGTCGATCACGTCGAGGGTCTCGGTGAGCGTGCCGATCTGGTTGACCTTGACCAGCAGGCTGTTGCAGGAGCCCTCCCGGATGGCGCGGCGGGAGCGCTCCAGGTTGGTCACCAGCAGGTCGTCGCCGACCAGCTGGACCCGGTCCCCGAGCCGCTGGGTGAGCTTGGCCCAGCCGGCCCAGTCCTCCTCGTC